>CAZAWH010000056.1:0-18019 GCA_964488775.1 uncultured Sandarakinorhabdus sp.
ATATCAAGGACATGACGCAGAATATCAATTGGGTGGTGCCGGAAGGCGGCGGCGGCCCGAACTATCCGAATATGTAATGCGCAGCGCGGCTGGCGGCGTGTCGCCGCCAGACTCGCGCAAGCTCGGCCGGCGACCAAAAAAGGCGGCTCTCCAGCCGCCTTTTTCGTGTGTCGTCCGACGGCGTGGCTCCGCCACGCCGTCCCTTCCTTCCTTCCTCCGTCCCGCAACCCCCAAGCGAACTCGGCGGCTCTGCCGCCGGCCGCGCCCCCCGGCCACGAGCCCCCGCGACTCCACACCTCTCTCGACAAGCCGCGCCCCCCGCGCCAATGTCCGCACCCGATGCGCATCGCCCTCACTCTCGCCCTGCTGCTCACCGCTGCGCCCGCCCTTGCCGCGCGCGGTTCGGGGGAGAAGCTCCACGCCTATGTCATCGGCCGCTATGCCCTGATGGATCGTGAAGTCTCGCTGGCGGCACGGCTGATGGAGGAGGCGCGGGCTGCCGATCCGGGGGCGGCCACGGTGGCGCGGCGTTCGTGGGAACTGGCGATTGCCGCCGGCGATGGCCAGCGCGCCTTCCAGCTGGCGCGCCAGCTGGGCGCGGCCGGCAACAATGATGCGGAAATGACGATCACGCGCCTCGCCGATGCCGTGGTGCGCAAGGATTGGGCGCTGGCCGCCACCCTGCGCGGCCAGCTCGGCAGCCAGGGCTGGCCGATCGTCGCCGGGCCGATCATCGATGCCTGGATCATGGCCACCCGCGGCGATGCCCCCAAGGCGCTGGTGGCGCTGGATCCGCAGCGGGCGCAGGGCTTCATGCGGGCCTATTTCGCCGAACAGCGCGCGCACATGCTGGCCGGGCTGGGCCGCTGGGATGAAGCGGCGGCGGCTTATCGCCAGGCGCGTTCCGGCGGCGGGCCGGCGCTGTCCGTGCTGCGCCAGGGCCAGGCCGATGCGCTGGCCATGGCCGGCCGGCGGGATGAGGCGCTGGCCGTGCTGTTCCCGGGTGATCGGCCCACGGCGGTGGCGCGGCAACGGCTGGAGGCCGGCAAGCGGCTGGGCCCGGTGGCGCCCGATGCGCGCACGGCGATTGCCTGGATGTTCCTGCGCCTGTCCGGCGATCTGGCCCGCGAAAAGGCCGATGCCCAGGCGCTGCTGTTTGCCCGGCTGGCCACCTTCATGGCGCCGGAACAATGGGTCGGCTGGTTTTCGGTGGCCGACATCCTGGGCCGCAGCGATCAGCACACCGCCGCGCTCGCCGCGCTGGACAAGGTGCCGCCTGGCCTGGGCCTTGATGAAATGGCGCGGGCGCGCCGGGCCGAACTGCTTGATGATGCCGGTGACAGTGCCGCCGCCGGCGCCCTGCTGCAGGCCGCGGCCAATGCGCCGGGCGCCACGGCGGAGGATTGGGCTGGCCTTGCCGGCTGGCTGCGCGGCCAGTCCCGCTTCAAGGAGGCGGCGGCCGCCTATGGCACCGCGATCGATCGCTTTGGCCCCGCCATGGGGGCATCGGCCTGGAACCTCCATTTCCTGCGCGGCATGATGCGCGATCGTGCCGGCGATTGGGCCGGGGCCCAGGCCGATCTGCGCCAGGCGCTGACGCTGTTTCCCGACGAACCGGCGGTGCTCAACTATCTCGGCTACACGATGCTGGAGCGCGGGGAGGGGCGGGATGAAGCCCGCGGCCTGATCGAAAAGGCGGCGCGGCTGCGGCCGGGCGATGGCGGCATCATCGATTCGCTGGGCTGGATGCAGTTGCAGCAGGGGCAGGTGGATGCCGCGGTCGCCACGCTGGAACGCGCGGTCGGCATGGAGCCGCTGGAACCCACGATCATCGCGCACCTGGGCGATGCCTATTGGCAGCAGGGCCGCCGCATCGAAGCGCGCTTCCGCTGGCGCGAGGCGCTGGCCCTGGCCGAGGAGGCCGAGCAGAAGCGCAGCCTGGAGGCGCGGCTGGATTATGGCCTGGATGCCGCCCCGGCCATGCTGGCCCAGCGCTAAAATTCTTGCCTGGCCGCGCCGGCCGCGCCACAGCCACGGCGATGATGCACGAACCTGCCCCGGCCAAGATCAACCTGGCGCTGCACCTGCGCCGGCGTCGCCCCGATGGCTATCATGATCTGGAAAGCCTGTTCGCCTTCACCCGCTTTGGCGACACGCTGTCGGCCGAAGCCGCCGCGGGGTTGAGCCTCACCCTGTCCGGCCCGATGGCGCCGGCCGCCGATGTGGGGGATGACAATCTGGTGCTGCGCGCCGCCCGGGCGCTGGCGGCGGCGGCCGGCATCACGGCGGGCGCGCGCCTGCATCTGGATAAACATATCCCGGTAGCGGCCGGGCTGGGCGGCGGGTCGGCCGATGCCGCTGCGGCCCTGCGCCTGCTCAACCGGCTGTGGGGCCTTGACTGGCCGCTCAGCCGGCTGGCGGCACTGGCCGAACCGCTCGGCGCCGATGTGCCGGTGTGCGTGTTCAGCCAGACGATGTTCGGGGCCGGGAAGGGGGAGATCTTGTCGCCCTGGCCCGAAACCATGGCCGGCACTCCGCTGCTACTGGTCAATCCGCGCGTCGCCGTGCCCACCGGCCCGGTGTTTGCCGGGTGGGACCGGCAGGATCGCGGCGGCATCGCCACGGGCACGCCGCTGACCCAATTGCGCAACGACATGACGGCGGCCGCCATCGCCATCCAGCCAGTGATTGCCGATGTGCTGGCCCGACTGGCGGCCTGCAACCCGATCCTGACACGGATGAGCGGGTCTGGTGCCACCTGCCTGGCGCTGTTTGCCACCGAAGCGGCGCGCGATGCCACGGCGCAGGCGCTGGCCGACACCGGCTGGTGGATTTGTGCCACGGCGATTCGCTGAACCCGAGTCGCACTCAACAGATTGAAGCGCGACTCGAAAGACCGCCTGAGTCGCGCTCGAAAATGCCGTCTGCGGCATGGGTGCGACGCCGTAAAAACCCCTACGTCATTTATCCAACCTATTGATATTGCTGTGCCGCAGTGCAGCAAGCTGATTCACGCTCAAAATATCGGTTGACGGGGAACTGAGCCGCGCTTAAACCGGCCTCAGTTGATTTGAGCGCTGCTCAGGCCGGCTCAACCCTCCCCCCTCGGGCAGGCTGGGCGCGCTCAAGTCAGCCGGAATTTCAACGCCCTGCGGCCAACCCCCGCTGCAACAGGAGAAGACACATGTTCAACCGTATGATCGCCCTGCCGTTCGCCGTCATCGCCGCCGCCACCTTCGTTGGCGCCGCTGCCGCTCCGGCCGCCGCCGCCGAAGTCAGCTGCAAGGCGACCCCGGCCCAGATCCGCACCCTGGCCGTTGCCAAGGGTGGCGAAGAAGCCACCAAGGCCATCAAGCTGGTCGCCACCGGCGAGAAGCTGTGCGACGCCGATGCCAAGTTCGAAGCCGGCAAGAAGTTCGCTGCTGCTGCCAAGCTGCTCGGCACCGATCTCGCCGCCCTGCCGACCGCCACCAGCGGCCAGTAAGGCCTGACCCGGCGACGGGTTCTTCTTTCCAGACATCCTTCACCCAAGGATGCCCCACTGGCCCGGCGGCCCCCCGCCGGGCCATTTTCTTGTGCGCGCGCCTTCGCTATGCATGCCCAATGCGCCTGCCCGAATGCCTGCCCGGCACTGCCGATCTGCTGCTGGTTGCCGACCATGCCTCGGCCGAAGTGCCGCCCGGCATCGATCTGGGCGTGCCGCCGGCCCTGATGGACGATCATGTCGCGGTGGACATCGGCACCGATGCGCTCACCCGCCGGCTGGCGCGCACCCTGTCGGCGCCGGCCATCATTGCCACCGTGTCGCGGCTGGTCGTGGATCTCAACCGCGATCCTGCTGATCTGGGCGCGGTGCCGGCCAGCAGCGACGGCCACATGATCCCCGGCAACTGGAACCTGCCCGATGCGGAGCGCAGCCTGCGCGTGTCGGCCATCCACGCGCCCTATCATGCGGCCATCGCGGCCGAAATCGCAGCGCGGCGTCCGGCGCTGATCATCTCCATCCACAGCTTCACGCCGCGCCTTGCCACCCGGCCCGACGAACGCCGGCCCTGGCCGGTGGGCATCCTGTACAACCAGGATGATCGTGCCGCCCGCCTGGGCCTAGTCGCGCTGGCGGCGCGCGGCCTGCATGTGGGTGACAATCAACCCTATTCCGGCCGCGACCTCAATTACACCATGGACCGCCATGCCGAGGCGCAGCGCATCCCCTATCTGGGGATCGAGGTGCGCAACGACGGCCTGCAGAGCCGCGAAGGCATCGCCCGCTGGACCCACATCCTCGCCGATTGCATCGCCACCGTGCGCCGCGGCCTGTGATCAACCGGCCGCCGGCGGCGCGTGCCGACGGGCCGCCATGCGCACCCCCAGCGCCGCCAGCAGGATGATCACCGGCACCAGATACAATAGGCTGTTGCCGATGCGCTTGCCGTTGGACACCAGGAACACCACCCACAACAGCCACAGGCCCGCCGTGTGCAGCCGGGCCCAGGCGCGCCCGCCCATCGCCGCCGCCACCCGGTCGATCGACGTCGCCGCCATCAGGGCAATCATCATATAGGCGATGCTGCCCGACACCACCGACACCGGATTGGTCAGCTGCCAGAACAGCACGGGATCGGCATCGTGCAGCAGCAGGATGCCGCCGGCATGGATCAGGTGGGAAAAGGCAAAGCCCAACCCCAGCCAGCGCCGGTTGGCCAGCAGCCAGCCTGATGCCGGACCCGGCCACAACCGCGCCGTGGCCGATGCCAGAAATGCCCCCAGAAACAGCAGCAGCGATGTCCGCGCCGTCCACTGGATCACCAGGCGCATGGCGGCGATCGGATCGCCGGCCAGTGCCACCAGGCCGGCCGTCATCACGGCCAGCCCCGCGGCAATGGCCAGAAACACCGGCGCGCCTCCCGGCCGGCTGCGGTCGCTGATGATCATGCTGAGTCTCCCTATGCCTAGTAACACTAGGCTATGGCTTGACCCCTAGCGTTGCAAGGCTAAACTGCGGCCATGAACCCGGAAATGCTCAAGGGCCACCTCGACACCATCCTGCTGGCCACGCTGGCCGAGGGGCCGGCCCATGGCTATGCCGTCATCCAGGCCATCCGCCAGCGCAGCGACGGCAGCCTCGATCTGCCCGAAGGCACCATCTATCCGGCCCTGCACCGGCTCGAACTCGCCGGCCTGCTGCGCAGTGACTGGACCAGCCCATCCGAAGGCCGGCGCAAGCGCGTCTACGCCCTGACGCCGGCCGGGCTGGTGGCGCTGGGCGAACATCGCGCCAACTGGCAACGCTTTGCCCGCGCCGTCGGCGCCTTTCTGGATGGGGCGGCGCCATGCCCGGCCTGAGCTCCGGTCTGATCGATCATTATCTTGCCGATCTGCAACGGCGGCTGCGGTTTGATCACCGGCTGGCCGCGCGCGCCCGCGCCGATGTGGAGGAATATCTGGCCGAGGCGCTGGATGGCGCCGACACGCGCGCACCCGGACCCCAGGCGGCGCTGGCGCGCTTTGGTTCCGCGGCCGACATGGCGCGCCTCTATGCCGAAGCCGCGTTGCCGGAACGCTTGCGCGACACGCTGCGCTGGCTGGTGTGCCTGGTGGTGGCGACCTTCCTGTTCATGCGCCTGCGCACGATGGCGATGGGCCTGGCGGATGGCGGTTCGGCCTGGCTGGCGCTGGCCGATGGGGCCGGCTTTGGCCTTGGCGCCCTGTTGTGCGGCCTGGCCTGGCGGGTTCGTGCCGGGCCGGCGGCGCGGGCCGGCCGCCTGATCCTGTGGGCCTTTGTGGCGCTGGCGGCATCGGCCGCGGCCAATCTGCTGCGCGCGCCGCTGCGCCTCGCGGCGGATGCCAGCGCCGCCGATCTGGCGCTGCTGCTGGTCAGCGGCGCACTGCAACTGGGCCTGTTGATCTTCAGCGCCGTGCAATTGCAGCGCATGGGCCGCCACCTGCGGCTACTGGCCTGATCAGGCTGGCCTGATCACGTTGGTCTGATCACGGGGCCTCACCCCGGCGGCTGCCACAGTTCGATGGCATTGCCTTCGGGATCGTGCAGCCGGGCAAAGCGGCCGGTTTCGGGCGCGTCCCATTCCGCCCGGGTTTCCACCGCGATGCCGGCCGCGCGCAATCCGGCAATCAGGGCCTCGATCCCCGACACGCGCAGATTGATCATGAACGCCTTGTCGGCGGCGAAATAGCTGGTGTCGGCCGGGAAGGGGGCAAACACCACCGGGCCGCCAAGCGTCATCCACGCCCATTCGTCCACCGGGCCCATGGCATCGGCGTTGCAGCCGGCCCCGATGTTGAGATGCGCCTTGTACCAGGCCGACAACGCGTCGGGATCGCGCGCCCGGAAGAAAATGCCGCCGATGCCCTCCACGCCCATGGCCTGCTCCTGCTGCCCAACGGTGGCTCGGCAAGACGCAAGCTGTCCTACAGGGCCGAAGTCGGGCATGATCGCCTCTCGGCGCAAACATGGCAATATCCAGCAAAATCAGATCGTAATCCCGCCGAATCTGTCAAAAGTGTCAAAACTGGCCCGGCGGCGGCCCATGGCTGCCACAGCATCAGGGCGCGGAAGGCTTGACCGGCCGGCTCCGCTTTGGCAGGGCAATAATGTTATCAATTGAGGCCCCGAAATGACAAGATTCGACAAGTCCAAACTGCCGTCCCGCCATGTTTCGGTCGGTCCCGAGCGGGCGCCCCACCGGTCCTATTATTACGCCATGGGCCTGACCGAGGAGGAGATTGCCCGGCCGTTCGTTGGCATCGCCTCGGCCGGCAATGATTCGGCGCCGTGCAACACCACGCTCGATGCCCAGGCCGATGCCGCCCGCATCGGCGTGAACGAGGCCGGCGGCATGCCCCGCCGCTTCAACACCATCACGGTGACCGATGGCATCGCCATGGGCCACCAGGGCATGAAGGCGTCACTGGTGTCGCGCGACTGCATTGCCGATTCGGTGGAACTGTCGATGCGCGGCCACTGCTATGACGCGCTGATCGGCTTTGCCGGCTGCGACAAGTCGCTGCCCGGCATGATGATGGCGATGCTGCGCCTGAATGTGCCCAGCATCTTCGTCTATGGCGGCTCGATCCTGCCCGGCCGCTTTGAAGACAAGGATGTGACCGTGGTGGACGTGTTCGAGGCCGTGGGCGGCCATGCTGCCGGCAATTGCCCGCTCACCCGTCTGACCGCGCTGGAAAAAGTCGCCTGCCCCGGTCATGGCGCCTGTGGCGGCCAATATACCGCCAACACCATGGCCTGTGTGGGCGAAGCCATCGGCCTGTCGCTGCCCAACAGCAACATGGCGCCCGCGCCCTATGGCAGCCGCGCCGACATTGCCATTGCCGCCGGCAAGCAGATCATGACCCTGATCGAGCGCAACCTGCGCCCGCGTGACATCTGCACCCGCGAAGCC
This sequence comes from uncultured Sandarakinorhabdus sp., assembly GCA_964488775.1. Taxonomy (GTDB): domain Bacteria; phylum Pseudomonadota; class Alphaproteobacteria; order Sphingomonadales; family Sphingomonadaceae; genus Sandarakinorhabdus. The sequence continues at coordinate 7,416 of CAZAWH010000056.1, forward strand.
TTTGAAAATGCGGCCCGCATCGTGGCGGCCACCGGTGGATCCACCAACGCCGCGCTGCACCTACCGGCGATGGCGAACGAATGCGGCGTCAAGTTCGACCTGTTCGACATGGCCGAGATCTTCAAGACCACGCCCTATATCGCCGACCTGAAACCCGGCGGGAAATATGTGGCGAAAGACATGTATGATGCCGGCGGCGTCTACATGGTGCTGAAAACCCTGTTCGACGCCGGGTTCATCCACGGTGACTGCATGACGGTCAGTGGCAAGACCCTGGCGGAGAATATCGAGGAGATCAGCTGGAACCCCAACCAGAAGGTGATCTACCCGGTGTCCAACCCCATCACCCCCACGGGCGGCGTGGTTGGACTGAAGGGCAGCCTCGCCCCCGATGGTGCCATCGTGAAGGTGGCGGGCATGGCCAGGCTGCAGTTCAGCGGCCCGGCCCGGGTGTTCGATTGCGAGGAAGATGCCTTCAAGGTGGTCGAGGAACGCGGCATCGAAAAGGGCTGCGTGATCGTCATCCGCTATGAAGGGCCCAAAGGCGGGCCGGGCATGCGCGAGATGCTGTCCACCACCGCCGCGCTCTATGGCCAGGGCCTGGGGGCCGAGGTGGCGCTGATCACCGATGGCCGTTTTTCGGGCGCAACCCGCGGCTTCTGCATCGGCCATGTTGGGCCGGAAGCGGCCGAAGGCGGGCCGATCGCACTGGTCGAGGATGGCGACCTGATCAGCATCGATGCCGAAGCCGGCACCATCGACTTGCATGTGGACGCGGCCACCCTGGCCGCCCGCCGCGCCAAGTGGCAGCCGCGCAGCACCGATTATCAATCGGGCGCCATCTGGAAGTTCGCGCAAACCGTCGGCCCGGCCCGGCTGGGCGCCGTCACCCACCCCGGCGCCAAGGCCGAAACCCACATGTTCGCCGATACCTAAAGAACGTACCGCTTCCGGATCCGGTCCACCGGCGTGCCGTCATCCAGCGGCACGCCGGTCAGCACATCATGATCGACAAAGCCCATGCGGCTGTAAAAGGCGAGGCCGCCCACATTGTCCGCCCGGATCGTGGCATTGAGGGCGGACAGGCCAAGCGCACGGGCCTGCTGCCGGGTGGCGGCGAACAGCGCACTGCCCACGCCGGCCTGGGTGCCGCCCACCCGGGCAAAGGTGCCGATATCGCCCACATCATCGGGCAACCCCTTGTATCGCCCCAGGGTCTGGAAGCCCTGCAACTGACCACCCGCCTCGGCCACGAGACAGCAAAGCACATCCGGGCCGGTGAGATAGGCCTGGTCGAGCGCTTCAGGGGTATAGGGCGTCTGCAGGGCCGTGGTGCCGCCACGTTCAATGATTGCGTTCAACAGCTCTGCCAGCTCGGCCGCATCCTCGGCGGCAACGGGACGGACGGTGAGGGCAGGGCTGGTCATGGTCACTCCTTGTCTGGCGGTGGCATAGCGGCGACCGCCGGCCACGGCAAATGACGGCACGGGAAAGGGCTTGCCTCGCGCACGCCGCTTTGCAAGGGGGTTTGCATGTATCAAATCGATCCCGGCGTACCGTTGGTGGCAACCGAAACCATGCGCGCTGCCGAGGCCGCCACCATTGCCGCCGGGGTCCCGGCCATTACCCTGATGGAACGCGCCGCCGCCGGCGCCGCCCGCGCCATCCTGGCCTATCGCCCGGCGCGCCGGGCCACCGTGCTGTGTGGGACGGGCAACAACGGCGGCGATGGCTATGGCATTGCCCTAGCGCTGGCAGCGGCCGGGGTTGACGTGACGGTGGCGGCCGCTGGTCCGCCGCGCGCCGCCACTGCCGCAGCCATGGCGGCGCGCTGGACGGGGCCGGTGGTGCCGCTGGCCGAAGCACCGCCGGCGCCGCTGATCATCGATGCGCTGTTCGGCATCGGCCTTGATCGACCGCTCGACCCGGCGCACCAGACCGTGCTCGACCGGCTGCGCGGGCAGGGCCATGTCGTGGCGATCGACATCGCCTCCGGCCTGCAGGCTGACCGTGGTGAGGCCCTCGGCCGGCCGCTGCCAGCAGAATTGACCATCTGTTTCGGCGCGGTGAAGCCTGGCCATGTGCTGGGCGATGGCCCGGCACTGTCGGGCCGGTTGGTGCTGGTGGATATCGGCGTCGCCGTGCCGGCCGCGATGGCTTTGGTGGCGCGGCCGCGCCTGGTGGGCCCGCCCCGCGACACGCACAAATATGGCCGCGGCTGGGTGCTGATGGTGGAGGGGGAGGCCGAGCATGGCGGTGCTTCCGGCCTGGCTGCCTTGGCGGCGCTGCGCACCGGCGCCGGGCTGGTGACGATTGCCGGCGAAGGCGATGCCTCGCCCGCCCTGGCGCTGATGCGGCGCAGCGATGATGAAGCCGCCGCCCTGCTCAACGATCGCCGGCTGGGCAGCGTCGTCATCGGGCCGGGCATGCTGGCCGATGCCCGGGCCCGTGGCTGGCTGAAGCGGCTCACCTGGGCCGGCAAGCCACTGGTGCTGGATGCGGGCGCCTTGCGGCTGCTGGCCGAAGGCCCGATCGGCGCGCCGTCGGTGCTCACGCCGCACGAGGGCGAATTTGAACAGATGTTTGGCCCCATCGGGCCTGATCGCATCGCCGCCGTGCAAAAGGCAGCCCGCGTGACCGATGCCGTGGTCCTGCTGAAGGGCCCATCCACCATCATTGCCGCGCCCGATGGCCGGGTGGCGATCAACACCCACAATGCGCCCTGGCTGGCCACCGCCGGCTCTGGCGACGTGCTGGCCGGCATGATCGCCGCGCTGCTGGCGCAGGGCCAGCCCCTGTTTGAAGCCGCTGGCGCTGCGGCCTGGTTGCATGGCGATGCGGGGCTGCGCCTTGGGCCGGGTCGCATCGCCGATGATCTGGTTGCCATCCTGCCCGAGGTGCTGGCCGGGCTGTGAGCACCCCTGTCCCCATCGTTCGCCTCGCCGCCCGCGGCGATGGCATCACTGCCGATGGCCGCTTCGTGCCGCTGGCGGCGGTCGGCGACCTCGTGGATTTCGGCACCAAACCGCCGCAGATCCTGCCCGGGCCGCACCATGCCCAGCCAGCCTGCACCCATTATCCAGCCTGCGGCGGCTGCCAACTCCAGCATCTCGACGAGATGGCCTATCGCGATTTCGTGATGGATCGGCTGGCCCGTGTGGTGCCGCTGCCGCCGGATGTGGGGCCGGTCGCCCTGTCACCGGCCCGCAGCCGGCGGCGGGCCAGCCTGAAGGCCCTGAAACGGGGCGGCCGGCTCAGTCTGGGCTTCCACAGCGAGGGCACGCATGCGCTGGTCGATATCCAGGATTGCCCGGTGCTGGCCCCCGAACTCATGGGCTTGCTTCCCCCGCTGCGCAGCCTGTTGAAGGCGCGCCTGAAGGATGGGCAGGGCGCCGGCATTGCGCTCACGGCCTCCGACACCGGGGTGGATCTGCTGCTCGCCAATGTCTCGGCCGACGGCCTCGCGGCCATCGAGGCCCTGACTGATTTTGCCGCCGATCATGATCTGGCCCGCCTGTCGGTGGAAGGACCGGGCGGCATCGACACGCTGGTGGAGCGGCGCACGCCGGTTTTGGCCATGGGCGGGGTGACGGTGGCCTTGCCGGTCGCGCCGTTCCTGCAGGCCACCCGCGAGGGGGAGGCAGCGCTGGTCGCCGCCGTTCAGGAAGCGGTGGGCGGCGCCCCACGCGTGGCGGATCTGTTCTGCGGGCTGGGCACCTTTGCCCTGCCGCTGTCCCGCACCGCTGCCGTGCTGGCGGTGGATGCCGCCGGCCCCGCCGTGATGGCGCTGGGCGCTGCCGCCCGCCAGGCTGGCCGCCGGGTGGAGGTACAGCACCGCGATCTGTTCCGGCGGCCACTGGCAGGGAAGGAACTGGCCGGGCTTGACGCGGTGGTGTTCGATCCGCCCCGCGCCGGTGCAGAGGCGCAGGCAAAGGCGCTGGCCGCCAGCGAGGTGCCCGTGATTGTCGCCGTCTCCTGCAACCCCAACACGTTCGGGCGCGATGCGAAGATCCTGATGGATGCCGGTTGGCGGCTCACCAGCCTGTGGCCCGTGGCGCAGTTCCGCTGGTCATCCCATGTCGAACTGGTGGCGCGTTTCGAATGGGGGTAATCTGGCCGGGCAGGGGAGGGTTCACCATGCCAACCGATGACCGCATCACCGCCTATATCGCTGCCCGGGCCGACTTCGCCCAGCCCATCCTCAATCATCTGCGCGGGCTGATCCACGCCCATGTTCCCGAGGCGTCGGAAACCATCAAATGGGGCATGCCCTTTTTCGAATGGCGCGGGCGCCCGCTCGCCATGATGGCGGCGTTCAAGGGCCATGCCGGCATCGGCCTGTTCGATGGCAGCCCGATGGCCAGCGGCGAGGGGATGGGCAATCTCGGCAAGCTGACCGGCCTTGCCGATCTGCCATCGGATGCCGACCTCATCGCGCGCCTGCGAAAGGCGGTTGCCCTGATCGCGGCCGGCGGTGGCGGCATGCGCCAATCGGCGCCGGCGCTACGGCCACCCAAGGCCGACATACCCATGCCCGACGATCTCGCCGCCGCGCTGGCTGCCAATGATGCGGCCGCGCGCAATTTCGCCGGCTTCCCGCCCGGCTGCCGCCGCGAATATCTGGACTGGGTGACCAGCGCCAAGCAGCCCGCCACCCGCGCCAAGCGCATTGAAACCACGGTGGCACAAGCCGCCGAAGGCAAGCGCCTCAACTGGAAATATGAAAAATGCTGAGGCCTGCAAGCCGTTGAAGGCGCTGCGTCCCGTCGAAGCGAAAACCCGGTCAAGATCCTCCCCCTCTGGGGGAGGTGCCCGAAGGGCGGAGGGGGCCCGCAGGCGCAGAACTGGAGAACTCGGGCCGATCTCAGCCCACCCCCTCCGCCTCGCGTTGCTCGGCACCTCCCCCAGAGGGGGAGGATGGTTGGGGGCGTCCTATGCCATCGCCGCGCCCAGCGCCAAGGCGACCAGGCCGATCAGGCACAGCGAGGCCAGCGCAAACACCAGAAACCGCACCACCACGCGGTTGACCAGGATCTGCACCAGGCTGTGCAGGATGCGCAGGGCGGCATAGCCCCAGGCCAGTTGCACCGCCATGCCGCTGCCCGCACCCATCACGGCGAGCGCCAGCGCGGTGGCATAGAAGATCGTCGGCTGCTCCATCAGGTGGTTGTAATTGTCGGCCACCCAGCTGGCCTTCACCTCGCCGGCAGCGACCAGATCGTCGCGCAGACTCTTGCCGGTGCTGCCCACCATCTTGGTGCCATCAATCCCGGCGCGGCTCATCGCCGGCAGGCGGGTGGCATACATCCACAGCCAGATGATCATCGTCCAGCCCGCCAGCACCAGCATCGGCAGCAGGATCGGTTGCGACACGCCCATGAAAAAACCCTCCCTGTGTATGGCAGGGAGGGTTGTTTCATTTTGGCCGGAAGTCAAATCGGGCGAACAGCTTGCCCCCCGTTCGGCGTCAGGCGAACAGCTTCCCCCAAGCGCGCTTGGCGCGGGTCTTCCAGTGGCCGCGGTGATAGGCGTCGCTGGCCAGCAGCGGCATCACCGAACCGGCTTCGGCAAACACCATCTGTTCGATGCCGGTGTTGACCTTGCCCCACGAAGCCGCTTCCTGCAGCGTGGAGGACGAGCAGGCGCCATCGCGCACATCGGCCACCGTGATCTGCACGGCATATTTGTGTACTTCCACATCGTGGTGGCCCAGGATTTCGGCGCACACCACCGTGTCCTGGATGAAGTTCTTCGGCACGCCGCCGCCGATCATCAGCAAGCCGGTGGTGCCGGCCTTGATCTTGATGTCGGTCAGTTCGCGGAAATCGGCGATGGCATCCAGCATCATGTAGGGCTGGCCCGCCTTGGCGCGGTCCACCTGGTGCTTGACCAGACCAAAGCCTGCGGAGCTGTCCACGAAAGCCGGGCAGAAGATCGGCACGTCATGCTCATAGGCCAGCTTGACGAGGCTGTTGTCCTTCTTGCCATGCTTGACGAGATACTTGCCCATCTCGCGGATGAACTCGCGGCTGGAATAGCCACGCGGTTCCAGCGTGTTGGCAATCTCGTAGATGGTGTGGTCGCAATCTTGCAGCGCCTCTTCGTCGATATAGGTGTCGTAGATGCGGTCGATCAGCAGCGAGCGCAGCGTGTCGTCATCCGGCACTTCCAGCGCCTGATAATGCTTGTGGCCAAGGCCTTCGAAGAAATCCATGTCCACGATGCTGGCGCCGGTGGCGACGATGCCGTCCACCATGTTGTTGGCCACCAGATCGGCATAGAGATCCATGCAGCCGCCGGCGCTGGTCGAGCCGGCGATCACCAGGAAGATGGTGCAATCGGGATCGCTCAGCATCTGGTTGTAGATGGCGGTGGCGCGGGCCAGGTCGCGGCTGGTGAAGCTCATCTTGGCCATGCCATCGACGATCGGGCGGGCGTCAAAGCTCTTGATGTCGATATGTTCGACCAGCGTGGACAAGAGCTCGGCCTTGCGCTGGCGCTCGGCGGGGGTGAGCTCGGTGACAACGTGGTTCAGGGATTCAGCGGACATGGGGTGCTCCCGTTGATGACAAGTGGCCCGGCGTCTCAAACAGAAACGCCGCCCGCGGCCGGGGGAGTCCGGCGCCGAGCGGGGAAGGGGCCCCTGCCGGCGAGGGCAGGGGCGAATCAGGATCAGTGCTGGCGCAGCTGGATAATCTTGTCCGGCGACTCTTCTGTGACAGCGTAGAGCGTGTCCATCGGCTCGTCCGAAACCATCACCGTTTCGCCAGCGGTGAAGCCGTTGAACCCGGTGCGCATGGCCGAGCCATAGGCGCCCAGCATGCCGATTTCGATATAGTCGCCAGCCGCGATGTCAGCCGGCAGGGCGAACGGCCCGCGCATATAATCCATGTCGTCGCAGGTCGGGCCCCAGAAGCTGAAGTCCACGGCCTTGGCCCGCGAGGCCTCGTCGCGCACCAGCTCCACCGGGAAGCGCCAATCGATGTGCGCCGCATCGAACAGGGCGCCATAGGCCCCATCGTTGATGTAGAGCACGTCACCCTTGCGCGCTTCCACCCGCACCAGCACCGAGGCATATTCGGCGCACAGCGCGCGGCCGGGTTCGCACCACAGCTCGGCGGAATAGGAAATCGGCAGCGCTTCGAACCCGCGGTGGATCACCTCGAAATAGGCTTCCAGCCGGCCCGGCTCCATGCCCGGATAGACGGACGGGAAGCCGCCGCCGACATCGACGATGTCCACCGTCACGCCGGCCGCCACGATGGCGGCGCGCACCTGGGCCATGGCGTCGCCATAGGCCTGGGGGCTCATCGCCTGGCTGCCGACATGGAAGCAGATGCCCAGCGCATCGGCGACTTGGCGGGCGGCCATCAGCACGGGGGCGGCTTCATCGGCGGGCACGCCAAACTTGGAGGCGAGGCTGAGCTTGGAATGCGAGGACGACACGCGCAGCCGCACGCACAGCGTCAGATCGGTCGCCGGTACGCCATCACGGGCGGTGGCGGCAACGATCTTGTCCAGCTCCTCAATGGAATCGAGGCTGAACACGCGGACGCCATGGCTGTGATAGGCCTCGGCAATGGCTTCGGGCGCCTTCACCGGGTGCATGAAGCACAGCGTGGCGTTGGGCGCCACGTCGCGCACCAGCCGCACTTCGGCGATGGAGGCGACGTCAAAATGCGTCAGCCCCGCATCCCACAGGGTGCGGATCAGGTCCGGCGAAGGATTGGCCTTCACGGCATACATCGACGTGCCCGGAAACTTCGACATGAAGAAACGGGCAGCGCGACGGGCGGCGTGCGGGCGAACGAGGGTGACTGGCTGCGTCGGACGCAGAGACAGCGCTACCCCCAGCGCGTTATGGTGCTTGAGCAACTCAAGGGACCTCCGGGTGGGCAAAGCATGTCGCAGCTGCGCGCTTGATCGGATGGGGCCTGAACCCCGCCCGGTCGATCGCCGGCATTGACACCAAAGCTGCCTTGCGGTGGAAGTCCCATGGGGCAGCGGCGCGTTTGTTATGAAAGCATGACGCCCGTGTAAAGCGATTTTTTGTTACAGTGAAAAAGCCGGTTTTGCGTTGCCCTTTCAAGGGCTTGCGATAGAGTGTCCGGAAATGTGAAAGGGCCGTTTTTCAATGACTTCCTTGGGCGCAGCCCCCGTTCTCCATGGCGATGTCGTGATTGCCGCAGCCCGGCTGGGCGACTGGCCGGTGCGCACCCCGCTGCTGAATTTTCCGGCGCTGGATGCCGCCTGTGGTGGCCGCATCTGGTTGAAGCCCGAGAATCTTCAGCTGACCGGCAGCTTCAAGTTCCGCGGCGCGATGAACCGTCTGCTGGCGATTCCAGCCGAAGCCCGCGGCGGTGGCGTGGTCGCCTATTCCTCGGGCAACCATGCGCAAGGTGTGGCCCGCGCGGCCAAGCTGCTCGGCATGCCGGCGACCATCGTGATGCCCGCCGATGCCCCGAAACTGAAGGTTGAGCGCACCCGCGCCGATGGGGCCGAGGTGGTCTTCTATGATCGGCTGACGGAAAGCCGCGAGACCATCGCCGCCACCATCGCCGAGGCACGGGGCGCGCTGATCGTGCCACCGTTCGCCGATCCGCTGATCATCGCCGGCCAGGGCACCGCCGGTCTGGAAGCGGTGGCCGATCTGGCCGCCAAGGGGGAGACCGCCGATCTGGCGCTGGTCTGTTGCGGCGGCGGCGGCCTGGCGGGCGGCTTTGCGGCCGGCAGCCAGTTGCCGACCGTGATTGTCGAACCTGAAGGCTATGACGATGTCTGCCGCAGCCTGGCCGCCGGCCAGATCCTGCCGGTGGTAAACCCAGGCCCGACCCGTTGCGACGCGCTGCAGACGCTGCGCATGGCCGAAATCACCTTCGCCACGCTGCGTCACCACGGCGCCACCGGCGTGGCGGTGAGCGAGGCCGAAGTCGCCCGGGCAGTTGCCTTCGCTTTCCGCGAGCTCAAACTGGTGGTGGAACCGGGCGGCGCCGTCACCCTGGCGGCGCTGCTGGCCGGCAAGATCGATGTGCGCGGCAAGACCGTGATCGCCACCCTGTCGGGCGGCAATATCGACGCCAGCACATTGATCGACATTCTGCACGAAGCCGGCGAGGTTCCAGCGTGAGCCATCTGGTGTTGCTGCTGCTCCTGCAAGCCTCCGCTTCACCCGCGACCCTTCCAGATACGCCGGTTCAGCCCATCGCTGAAACACTAATGCTGCGCCACACCGATTATCCGCAGGAAAGCCTGCGCAACGATGAGCGGGGTGATGTCCGGCTGCTGCTTGAGATCAGTGCGGAGGGCCGGGTCACTGCCTGTACCATCCAGCATTCCACCGCGACGCCGCGCCTCGAGGCGCAAAGCTGCAATCTTGCCCTCACGCGCTTCCGCTTCCGACCTGCCACCAAGGCCGGGGTTCCGGCGGCGACCCGGGCGATCCTGCCCCTGCAATGGCGCGTGGACGATATGGTGAGCTCGCCGCCTCCGCGCTGATACGGACTTGCCGGCCCCGGCCTGCCGGGCCAGCATTCCCGCAATCGACGCCCGCAAACGGGCGCGATTTGGGGAGGACAGGCTGATGGCCATTGCCAAGCCCGGTGCGGCCGGCACCACCCAGGCGTTGCAGCGCCAGGTGGCGCGTGATCTGGGCCTCGCAGATCTGCGCGCGGCGCTGGCGGCCGGCTGGCACGATTACCGGGCGCACCCGCACTTCGGGCTCGGCTTTGCCGCTGTCTATGTGCTGGCGGGCCTGCTGCTCACCTGGGTGATGGCGGGCCGGGGTGATCTGTTCGCGCTGATCCCGGCTGCGGCGGGGTTTCCGCTGCTGGCCCCGTTCTGTGCGGTGGGACTGTATGAAGTCAGCCGCCGGCGCGAGCAGGGGCTGGCGCTGCACTGGCGCCCGGTGCTAGCGGCGCTGAAGGGCCATGGGGATCAGCAACTGCTGGCGATGGGCGTGGTGCTGTTTGTCGCCTTCGGCTTCTGGCTGATGATCGCCCACGGCATCTTCGCCGTCGCGCTGGTCGAATCCGGCGCCAAATCTGAATCGCTGGCCTTTCTGCTCACCCCATCCGGTGCCATCATGTTGCTGGTGGGCGGCGGCGTAGGCAGCATCATCGCGCTGGTCTTCTATGCGGCCACCGTGATCAGCCTGCCGATGCTGGTTGACCGTGATGTCGATTTCCTCAGCGCCATCATCACCAGCTTCGGCGTCGTCAGGGCCAATGGCGCCGTCATGCTGGCCTGGGCAGTGCTGATCGCCGGCAGCCTGTTCCTGGCCATGCTGCCCTTGTTCCTTGGCCTGCTGGTGGTGCTGCCGGTGCTCGGCCACGCCACCTGGCATCTCTATCGCCGGGCGGTCAGTGCTGCGGCTGCCCCGGTGGCGCGCTGAGGCTGCTGGCCGGGCAGCGGCTGAACACGCGTTTGCGGCCCGAGGGCGCGGTCATCGCCAGCCGCGCATCGGTGCGCTCGTTCATCACCATGGCGCGTTCCGGCGCGGCGGCGGTGAAGGGGATATGGGCGTGGGTATAGAGCAACCGGTCCCCACCATCGCGCCAGCGGCCCACCGCGGTGATCGGGCCCTGGGGCAGGGTGGTTTCGGCATA
>CAZAWH010000057.1:0-17660 GCA_964488775.1 uncultured Sandarakinorhabdus sp.
GCGCGGCATAGACCCAGGCGGTGCGGATGATCAGCGCCGCCGGGTGGTGGGCCTGCGCCGCCCGTTCGCCGGCCAGTTTGGTGCGGCCATAGGCGCTGGCCGGGGCGGGCGGCGTGGTGGGGGCATAGGGTGTGTGGCCGCGGCCATCGAAGACATAATCGGTGGAAATCTGCACGAAGCGCGCGCCGGCCCTGGCCGCCGCGGTGGCAAGATGGCCGACAGCGGTGGCATTGATCAGCCGCGCAGCGTCCTCTTCGGCCTCTGCCTTGTCAACCGCCGTCCAGGCCGCGGCGTTGACCAGCAGATCGGGCGCGGTGGCAGCGACGATGCGGGCGACGGCATCGGCGTTGGCGATATCGAACTCGGCTTCGGGCGGGGCGATCAGGGTGACGCCGGCCGGCGCCGTGGCGGCCAAGGCCCGGCCCAATTGCCCACCACTGCCGGCAACCAGCACCTTCATGCGAAAATGTCCGCGTTGGCCAGCAAGGGCGCGGCGGCATCCTTGCCCGACAGGGTGGGGGCAGTGCCAACATCGGGCCAGCTGATGCCGATGGCCGGATCATCCCAGCGGATCGCCCGTTCGTCGGCCGGATTGTAGAAGCTGGTCACCTTGTACATGAAGTCCGCGCTGTCGCTGGTGACGATGAAGCCATGGGCGAAGCCGGGCGGCACCCACAGCATGCGGTGGTTTTCCGCCGACAGTTCATAGCCGACCCATTCGCCGAAGTGCGGCGAGGAGCGGCGGATGTCCACCGCCACGTCGAACACCGCGCCTTGGGTCACGCGCACCAGCTTTCCCTGCGGGTCGTTCAGTTGATAGTGCAGACCGCGCAGCACACCGCGTGCCGAGCGGCTGTGATTGTCCTGCACGAAATCCAGATCGAGGCCGAGGTTGGCAAAGGTGCGGCGATTCCAGCTTTCGAGGAAGAAGCCGCGCGCGTCGCCGAACACCTTTGGTTCGATCAGCTTCACGCCGGGCAGGGGGGTATCGATGATGTTCATCGGCCGGCCTTGAGCTGCGTGAGCAGATATTCGCCATAGCCCGATTTGCGCAGCGGTTCGGCGATGCGGGCCAATTGGGCATCATCGATCAGGCCGCGCCGCCAGGCGATTTCCTCGGGGCAGCAGATCTTGAGGCCCTGCCGTTCCTCGACAATGCGGACATAGAGCGCGGCATCGAGCAGCGAGCCGTGGGTGCCGGTGTCGAGCCAGGCAAAGCCGCGGCCCATGAGTTCGACATTGAGCTTGCCGGCCTCGAGATAGCGGCGGTTGAGATCGGTGATCTCCAGCTCACCGCGCGGGCTGGGCTTCAGGTCGCGCGCCAGCGCCACGGCATCGCCATCATAGAAATAAAGCCCGGTGACGGCATAGTTGCTCTTGGGGACTGCCGGCTTTTCCTCGATGGTTTCGGCGCGGCCGTTGGCATCGAAGGAGACGACGCCATAGGCCTGCGGATCCTTGACATAATAGCCGAACACGGTGGCGCCATCCTGGCGGGCGGCGGCGCTGGCCAGCAGTTCGGGCAGGCCGTGGCCGTGGAAGATATTGTCGCCCAGGATCAGCACGCTCGGATCGTTGCCGATGAAATCCGCGCCGATGTGATAGGCCTGGGCCAGGCCTTCGGGGCGCGGCTGCTGGGCATATTGGATGTTCATGCCCCAATCGCGGCCGTCGCCCAGCAGGCCCTGGAAGGCCGCGGCATCGCCGGGGGTGGTGATGATCAGCACATCGCTGATCCCCGCCAGCATCAGCACCGACAGCGGGTAATAGATCATCGGCTTGTCATACACCGGCATCAGCTGTTTCGAGACCGGCTTGGTCAGCGGATAGAGCCGCGTGCCCGAGCCGCCGGCCAGGATGATGCCACGCCGTTTCGCCATCATGCCGTTCCCTTGATGAACCGGCGCACCAGGCCGGCAAAGCTTTTCAATTGCAGCAGGATCGGTTCGCGCCGGGCAGCTTCGGTGACGGCCAGGCCCAGATAGCGCGGCACCGGGCGGCCGGCGACGCGCATCGCCCACAGGCGCGACAGCACCTGGCGCTTGCGGCGGGCCTGGTGCGGCTGCATGCGGATGATGTGATCCACCGGCACCGCTTCGGTGACGACGGCGCCGGCGGCGCGGGCGGCATCCAGCACGGCCAACCCCGCCGGCGTGCGGGCCATCACCAGGCTGCGGCCGTCGGTTTCCTCGAAGCTGGGGTAGCCGCGATCATCGCCATACCAGGCATCGGCGCAGGCAACATCGGCGGCCGCGCCAACGGCATCGGCGCAGATCTTGCACCGGAACTGCACTTCCTTGGACAGGATGCCGCCCCAGCTGTCGTTGTAGCTCATGCGGCGGGTGCTGCCATCCTGCAGCGTGGCGGTGGCAAAGCCCGGCCAGCCATCGCCGCGGAAGCGGAAGGCGGCGACATCGTCACGCTGCACCTCCAGATGATCGAGGATGCGGCCGACCGCCCGGGCGGATGGCACCCCGGCGCAGAAAAAGGCCAGCATCAACGGAATCCGGTCCGCCAGCGCCGGATCGGCCTTGGCCCGGGCGCGCAGCGCGGTGACATCGCACGGCTTGCCGACAAAGGCGAAGCGGCCGGGCCGCGCCAGCCAGTCATTCAGGCCGGCAAGCGGCGAGGAGGCGGCATAGCGCGAACCGGCGGCGCCCAAAATGTCGTCGGGGCCGGTGGAGATGCTGGTGATGTTGCCCATCGGGTTGGCGGGATCGGCGCGCACCTGCACGACGAAATCAACGAGGCCGCTGGCCAGCGCATGGGCCAGCAGCGCCGAGATCATCCCGCCCGACGACGCGCGGTAGCGCACGGTGGGATCGGTGGCGTGGCCGACGCCGGTGAAACGCTGCGGGCCCCACAGCGGTTCGGCCGGATCATGGGGATTGTCGCGTTCATCAACGACCAGCGCCGGGCAGGCGGCGGCGATGGCGGCGTTTTCCGCCGGGCTGACCGGGCCGATCTGTTCGGGCCGGGCCCAGCCGGGGGCGGCCACCGCCATGCGGATGCCCGGCGAGACGGCGGCGCACAGGCCGCAGCCGGTGCAGCCGTCGGCCCGTTTCACCTGTTGCAGAAACGCCGCTGGAGATACCGCTGGAGATGCCGCTGACATGGGGCTGCTGCCGATCCTGTTGCTGGCCGCTGGGCACGATGCGCCGCCCGGCCCCGGGTGGGGGCGGGCGGCGGCGTGCGGTTACTTGGCGGCAGCCGGTGCGGCCGGTGCGGCCGGCGCGCGGGTGGCCGGCGTGCCGGCGCCCTTGGCCGCGGCGGCGCGGGCACGCGCATCCTGGGCGGCCTTTTCCTTGGCGGCGTCGGCGGCTTCCTTTTCGAGGCGCTTGGCGATGTTTTCCGGCGTGTCATAGCCGGCGGCATAGACGATCTTGCCCTTCATCGCTTCGCGCAGGCGGGTCAGTTCGGCCTGCAGGCGCTTGGCGATTTCCTGGCGCTGGATCAGCTGCTGGGCATAGGCGATGGCGCGTTCGCCGATGAACGGTTCCACCTTCATCTCGCTGACCACGTTAACATAGACGATGGGCGCCGGGGCGCCCGCCGGCTGATCGGTGAACATGAAGGGTTCGCCGTTCGGGCCGGCGGCCAGGCGCACCACTTCTTTGCTGAGGCGCGGGTCCAGCACCAGCGTGTCGAGCTGCTGCGGGGCGCGGCGGAATTCGACGTTGGCGGCCAGCAGCATGCGTTCCACCGCCTGCATCGACTTGGCCTCCTTCAGCGGCAGGGTGGCGAAGCTGGGCCCCTGCAGGAACTGGATCTGATCCAGGATCAGGATGCGGCGATCACCAAAGATGATCGGATTGTCGTTGATATATTTCTGGGCCTGTTCGCGCGGGGTTTCCGGCACCTTGCCGGCCACTTCGGCCTGCAGCGCCTGCACCAGCAGATTTTCATCATTGCGGGTCTTGGCCAGCACGAATTGCGGGGATTGATCCAGCTTGCGGGTGCGGGCTTCGGCGGCCAGCATCTTGCGTTCGATCACGCGGGCCAGGCCCACCGCCTCCACCAGCTTGCGCGGGGCGCCATTGGCCTGGGAACCGATGGCGTTCATTTCGGCGTTCACTTCGTTGACGGTGATTTCCTTGCCGTCAACTGTGGCCACCACCTGGCCTTCGGGCTTGTCACTGCCCTTGTTGCAGGCGGTGAGGGCCAGGCTGGCCACGGCCAGCAGCATCCAGGCCTTGTTTGCGTTTCTCATCCCAAAACTCCCCTATCGCATTCCGGTTGGCCCCCACACGGAGGCCGGCATGACATCCTCTTGCCGCCATGGTCTGCCACGGTCAATGGCCGCCACCCTGGCATCAACGCCACCGCAACCCGATCTGGGCCCGCACGATGGCAATGGCGTGGCGCCAGCGCCGCCGGGCGAGGCGGGCCAGCACCGGCCACCAGCCAAGGGCCCAGACCCACAACCAGCGCCGGCGCTGGTGCCGCCAGGCCATCTGCAAGGTGACCCGCGCCAGCGCATGATCCTGCGCCGGGGTGCGGCTGGCCACATCGCCGGGCACGCCGCCGTCACCGGCCTTGTGAAACAGGATGGCGCCATGGGCAAAGCCGACCACCAGCTGATCCTGGCCGGCCTTCTGGTTGCGCAGGCCCCAATCCAGCTGGGCGGCCAGATCATCATCTTCGTCGCGCGGCAGGCCGATCCGATCGTGAAAGGCGCGCGTCACCGCGATCCCGGCCATGGCGACGGCATCGGTGGCATCGGCGATGGTGAGCGGATCATAGGCGATGGTGATGCTTTCGCCCGCACCGATGGCGGTGGGGTAGCGGCGCGGACCGACCAGGGCGATGCCGTTCAGGAGGGCCAGCCGGTCCGGCGCGTGATATTGCCGGATCACGCAGCCGCACTGGCCGATATGGGCGGTGGCCATGATGCGGGTGAACATGGCGGCGGGGGCGTCGGGCGTCACCACCATGTCGGCCGCGATCAACCACACGGCGGCAATGGCGGGATCAGCAAACAGGTGGCGCAGTGCCAGGCTGCGCGGCAAGCCGGGGCTGGCGCCATCATCGTCGTCAAGGGTGATCAGGGTCAGGCGGGCCCAACCGGAGCCGGCATTGGCGGCGGCCACTTCGGCCAGGGCCAGCGGCTTGGGCATCGGCGGGGTGGAAAACATCGCCATGGCCGGATTGGCCGGCGGCGGTTGCAGGGCGCCATCGGCCCAGTCGCGCAAGCGCTGGGCCGATGCCGGGCCCGCCACCACCACGATGCGCATCGGCTGCGGGCTGCGCAGCAGGCTTTCCAGGCATTCGATGCTGTCATCCGCCACGCCGCGATCGACGATGGCCACCCCCAGCATGCTGCCGGCGCCAACCCTGCCTGCCCCGGTCCGCCCGGCGCTGCCGATCGTCATGCGTTGCCGCCCTGCCAGTGGCTGGCGGCGCTGCCTTCGGGCGCGCGCATCACCCGCACCATTTCCACGCAGCGCAGCATGCGCAGCTGGGCCAGCACGCCGATGCCGCCCAGCCGGTTGCCCACGCCCGACAGGCGATCCGACAGCATGAGCCGGGCGCCATCCACCAGGATGGAGGCCGGCATCGCCGCTGCCTTGGCCAGCCAGCGCCACAGCGGCCGTCCGCTGCTGCGATGTTCGGCCCAGTCGTGGGCGACATGGCGCAGCCATTTCAGCTTCAGGCTGGCGACATCGGGCCGGGCCGGGTGATAGATTTTCATCGCCGGCACCCAGCCAACCCGATAGCCGGCGGCCCGGGCGCGCTGGCCCCAATCGCGATCCTCGGCGACGCCGATGCCGGCAAAGGGGCCCACGGCCTGGTGGACTTCGCGGTGCATGGCGAGGTTGCCGGTGCCGGAAAAGCCCATTTTTTCAATGTACATCTTTTGCCGATAGGCAAAGACCGCCTCATAGGCCTCCACCGGGGTGAGGCGGACGGGATCGATGAAATCGATGCGCACATCGCCGCCCACCACGCCGCGCGGGCCGGCGGCTTCCACGGCGGTGACGGCGGCATTGAGCCAACCGGCTTCGGCCCGGCAATCGGCATCGATGAACACCAGCACCGGGGCGCGCGCCGCGGCCACGCCGGTGTTGCGCGCCGGGCCGGGGCCGGGCGTGGGTTCATCGAGCGCGATCACGCCGGGATAGCGGGCGATCACCGCATCGGCGCGGATGCGCGACCCATTGTCGACCACGATGATTTCCACCGCGCCATCGAACTGCTGCCCAGTGACGGACGCCAGGCAGCGATCCAGCGCATCGGGCATGTTGAAATGCGGGATGATCACCGAAACCCGCGGCTGGCCGGATGCCGGCGCAGTGGCCATCGCGTGCAATCCCGGTTCAGGCGGCAAGGCGGGCCATCGCGGCCGACATCATCAGCAGCGACGCCACGCCCGGATATCCGAAGCGGAAATGCGGATCGCCCGGGCCTTCGCGGCGTTCGAGCAGATCGACGGTGTTGACGAAAAGCTTGAGATCCCGCTCGATCGCCAGTTGGGCGACGGCGCCGCCCAATTCGGCATAGACATCGTCCACCGTGAACCAGCCATCGGCCGAGCTGCCGGCGCGGGCGGCGGCGACCAGCAGATCCCAGTGCACCCGGGCTTCCTCGCGCGCCAGATTGGCCTGCACCCGGCGCGGCAGGCTGGCCTGCCATTCGCCGATCACCAGTTCGACGGCGCGGCGGGCATCGGCCTCCACCACCGTGTCGCGGCGGGCATCCATGGCGAGCAGGCCGGCCTGGTGCCCGAGCAGACGCACCAGATAGGGCGAGCCGCCGGCCATGCGGCTGATGGTGGCCACGGCATCCGGGCCGAATTCGATATCGGCGGCGCGTTCGCCCATGCGCAGCAATTCGCGCATTTCCTCGAGCGACATCGGCGTCATCGGCAGGCCGGTGATGTTGCGCCGGATCGACGGGGCATAGCCGATCAGCTCATCAAGGTTGAGCGCGACGCCGGTGATGACCAGCTGCACGCGGGCGGCGCGGTCAGACAGGTTCTTGATCAGTTCGGCGACATCGCGGCGGAAATTGACATCGACCACCCGGTCATATTCGTCGAGCACGATGAGCACACGGGTGCCGAGCACGCCGGTGAGCACATCGGCCAGTTCGCGGGCGCCAAAGGGGCCTTCGGGCAGCATGACATCGAAATTGTCCCCCGCTTCGGCCTCCGGCGAATTGGGCATCACCGAACTGTGATAGATGCGCGGGATCCGGCTGAGGATCGAGCGGAACATGTCGGAGAAATTGGCGGCGGTGCCGCAGCTGGCATAGATGACGTGATAGCGGGCTTCGCGCGCGGTTTCGGCGAAGACATGGGCGAGGCTGGTCTTGCCGATCCCGCGTTCGCCATAGATCACGACATGGACCCGCTGTTCCTCGATGGCGTTGATCAGGCGGGCCATGGGATCATGGCGGCCGGCAAAGCCTTCGCGGGCCACCACCGGCTGCGACGCGGCCAGCGCATCGCGCAGGGCCAGGCGGCGGCGGGCGAGGCGATCGGCATTTTCGGATTCGACGTCGTCGGACGCGCTGGCGATGAAGCGCGGCAGCATCGGGCCGGGTTCGGCATCGGCGCGATCCCGCCACAGGCTGCCGCCATAGACCGGCGGCGGTGCCGCGATCTGTTCGACCAGCGTGACACTGCTTTGTTCGGGCGCGGCTTCGAACAGGGCTTCGGGAGCCGGTTCGCTTGCCTCCACCCGCGACTTGCGCTTCCAGATCATGCCATCCCCACAAAAATCGCCACTTGGCGCAGCAGCCAGTCACATCCTGAAATAACGGCTGACATGGCACTTCGGTTGCGGGTGCATCTGCCATGAGTTTGTTGCAGATGCGAGTGGGAAAAGCGGACAATCGCGGCCAAATGCCCGATTTTCCACCCCAAGCCGAGGCGAGACGGTTGCCGCGAATGACTGCTGCGTGTAGCAGGAAGGCCAATGGACCGGCCGTTTCGCCGGGCGATGCTGCATTGCCGCATTGCCGGATGAAGCGGTGGAGCGGACAATCCAGCCGGGTTGCACCGCGCAAGGCAAGAGGGTGAGAAACGGGGATGCGGGGCCAGATTCAGGACGAAGGGCACAGCGCGGCAACGGCGCCGCGCCTGCTGATCCCGGCACTGCTGGCCGCCGTGCTGGCCGCCACGCCGGGCCTGGCGCAGCAGACGCAGGTGCCGGGCGGCGGCGCCGTGGCGGGCACGACCACCAGCAACAACGCCAATGATGCCGCCGACAATGATGACGCCGATCTGGCCAGCACCGGTGTGGCCGGCCTGGCGGGGTATCCGGGCCGGGGTTTCAAGCTGCGCGGGTCCTTTGACTCGCGCTACGAAACCAATTTGTCTCGCCTGGCGGTGGCCGATGACGGCCTGCGCCTCCGTCCGCAGGTGCGCGGCGAATATGGCCTTGGCACCGGCCGGCTCGGCCTGTTCGTGACCGGCAATTACGGCCGTGACATCTTTGTGGGCAACCAGCGCTTCAACGGTGCCAACCGCTATCTGGTGGGGGGCGGGGTTTCGGCCGATCTGGCCCGGTGCCGGTTGGATGCCGGTGCGTCCTATCGGCGCAGCCTGGTGCTGTTTTCCGACGTGATCCAGTTTGGCGGCTTTGAACAGCAGACCACCCAGTATGGCACCAATCTGGCCTGCCGGCTGGGCAGCGCCATCACGGTGCGGGGCGGCGTGACCCGGGCCGAACTGGAAGTGGTGCGCGGCGGCACCAATGCCATCAATTCCGAACGCTGGACCTATACCGCCGGGCTGGGTCTCAACATGCGGGCGCTGGGCCAGGTGTCGCTGGATGGCTCGCTGTCGGACATTGATCTGACCGGCCGCCAGGTGCTGACGCCGACCGGGCTGGAGAATGATGGCCTGCGCCAGCGCAGCCTGCGGCTGGGTCTGCAGCGCCAGCTTGGCTCGCGCATCACCGTCACGCTCGGTGGCTCCCTGCTCGACACCGCACCGAAGAATCCGTTCAATGTCATCATCGTCGACGGCCTGCCCCAGGTGGTGGACCGCACCAGCTTCAAGGGTGCCGGCTATGATGCCGCGCTCAACCTGCGCCTGTCGCCGCGGCTCAACCTGACCGCGTCGGCATCACGCAATGTCAATGCCAACGGCTTTGTCGGCGCCCAGTTCCAGGTGATCGACGTGATGGATTTTCGCGGCAGCTATGATCTGGGCACACGCTTCACCGTGTCGGCCGGCATGTCGTTCCGCCAGAGCAAGTTCCGCGGCACGGTGGTGACCTCGCTGGAACCGCAGCGCCGCGTCGAGGATGATTTTTACCGTTATTATGCCCAGCTCTCCGGCAAGCTTGGCCAGCGGCTGACGTTTGCCCTGAGCGTGAACCACAATGAGCGGCGGTCAAACCCGTCGGTGTTCAATTTCTCGTCCACCGGGGTTGGTCTCAACCTGGGGATGCAGTTCGGTAGAGGTGCCCGATGATCAACTTGCTTGCCCTGCGCATCCGTTTCGTCCTGGCGGCCGCCGCGCTGGCTGCGCCGGCCTTGGCCCAGACCCAGCCGGCCTATCAGGGCTATACGCTGGGGCCTGACGACAGTGTGCAGGTCATCGTCTATGGCCAGAGCGAGTTCAACGTCACCACCCGGGTGAAGGCCGATGGCACCATCGTGATGCCGTTGATCGGCATCATCAAGGCGGCGGGGGAGACCAACATCAGCCTGGCGCGCCAGATCACCGACAAGCTGGTGGCCGGCGGGTATCTGAAATCGCCGCTGGTGAACGTGGAAATCGGTTCCTATGTGTCGCGCACCGTGAACGTTGCCGGAAATGTGACGACGCCGGGCATCTTTGCGCTCGACCGGCCGTATCATGCCCTGGAAGTGTTGCTGAAGGCGGGGTGGGTGCGTGCGGACGGGGCAAGCCATGTGTTCCTGCGGCGTCAGGGCCAGCCGGAGCAGCGGCTGGAGGTGGAACAGCTGGTGCGCGGGGTGGCGGGTGCCGATCCGCTGCTGATGCCGGGCGATACGTTGTTTGTTCCTCCCGCTGAAACATTCTTCATCTATGGCCAGATCAACGGGCCGGGCATGAAGGTGATCCTGCCGGGCATGACGATCCGGCAGGCGATCGCGCTGGCCGGGGGTGTCACCGCTTCGGGCAAGGCGGACAAGGTTGGTCTGGTGCGTGGCGGCGGCAAGGAAATCGATGCCGATCCGTCACAGAAGGTGCAGAATGGTGATGTGATCATCATCAAGGAACGCCTGTTCTGATTTGGGTTCGGCCTGCCGCTGGCAGGCCAAACCGGTGTTTGAGGGAGCCGGCCTGGCCGGAGGAACGACATGAGCATCATCCAGCTGTTGCGCATCCTGATGGCCCGGCGATGGTTGATCGGCTTTTCCGTGCTGTTGGCCCTGCTGGTCGGCGTTGCGGTGGGGCGGATCCTGCCGGCGCGCTATCCGGCCACGGCCCGCGTGCTGATGGACAATTTCAAGCCCGACCCGGTGACCGGCACCATGCTGAACGCCGGCGGCCTGAAGATGTTCATCCGCACCCAGCTGGAACTGATCAAGGATTACCGCGTCGCCGGTGAAGCGGTGGACCGCCTGGGCCTGACCGCCAACGCCTCGCTGCTTGCCACCTGGCAGGCCGAAACCGGTGGCTATGGCGATTTCCGGCGCTGGCTGGCCGACCGCATCGTCAGCAGCGTGCAGGTGAACCAGATCGAAAACAGCAACATCATGGAGATCACCTATGAGGCTGGCGCCCCGGAAATCGCCCGCCGCACGGTGAACGCCCTGCGCGATGCCTATATTGAGAACAGCCTGAAATTCCGGACGGATTCGGCTGGCCGCACCGCCGAATGGTATCGCGAACAGGCAGCGCGCGCCCTGCGCACGCTGGAGGCTGCCGAAGCCGCCAAGACCCGGTTCGAGCAGGAAAACGGCATCGTGATGACGGCTTCGGGCGAGGCCGAGACGGTGAAGCTGTCGGGCCTGCAATCGGCGTTGACCGAAGCGCGCGCCAACAGCGGCATGCAGAATTTCGAAGCCGTGCGCCAGACCACCAGCAGCCCGGTGGTGGACCAGCTGAAGGTGCAGCTCGCCACCCTGAACGACCAGATCGAGCAGGCATCGGAACGGCTGGGCACGCAACACCCGACCTACATTGCCATGATCGCCCGGCGCGGCCAGCTGGAACGCCAGCTGGCGCGGGAACAGGTGGCCGCCCGCCAGGCCGGCGCCGCCCAGCTGGGCGCATCGCGCGGCAACGTGGCCCAGCTGGAAGCCGCCTATGAGGCCCAGCGCGCCAAGGTGTTCGCCATGAAGGAGAAGATCGACAAGCTGGGCCAGCTGGCCAGCGAAGTCGAGCTGCGCCGCCAGCAGTATGAAGCGGCGGCCAAGCGCACGAGCGAGCTGCAGCTGGAATCGAACGTGTCGGATTCGGGCCTGATCGTGCTGGGCGATGCCACCGTGGCGACCAGCCCGACCTTCCCGAACTGGCCGTTGATCCTGGGCCTGGCCACGGGCATCGGCCTTGCCGTCGGCATCCTGATGGGCCTGCTGGTCGAACTGCTCAACCGCCGGGTGCGCGGGGCCGAGGATCTCTCCTTTGCCGCCCGCGTGCCGGTGTTCGCCGTGATCGCCGATCAGCGCCGGCCGGAATGGCAGCAGGTGATCAAGCGGTTGATTGCCCGCCGTGGCCGCAGCACCGATCAATTCCAGCCGGCACAGTGACGCCGCGGGCCGCCCCCCGACCCACGCGTGCCCGCGACCAAGGATGATTTGATGGACAACAACGAGAATGACATTCCCGCCTTTGAGCCGGCCAACAGCCTGGTCGATGGCGGGCGCATCGCCGGCGGCGAGCGTTATGATGCGCCGATCCGTGATGTGCTGACCCGGCTGGGGTATCTGACCGAGGATCAGGCGCAGCGCGTGGCCGCCCATGCCAGCGAGCGCGCCCTGGATTTCGATCAGGCCGCCCTGGAACTGGGCTATGTCACCACCGAGGAACTGGATCGGGCGCGCGACCAGCTGATCAATGCCATGGCGTTGCAGAATGTGGTGCGCCGGCCGATTTCCGACGAGCTGGTGGTGATTTCCGATCCGGGTTCGGTGCGGGCGGAATCGATCCGCATGCTGCGCACCCAGATCATTTCCCAGCATATCAAGAATGGCCGCCGCGGCCTGGCCGTGGTTTCGACGTCGGATGGCCAGGGCTGTTCCTATGTCACCGCCAATCTGGCGGTGGCGCTGGCCCAGGTGGGTTACAAGATCCTGCTGGTGGATGCGAACATGCGCAATCCGCGCCAGGACCAGATTTTCGGGCTTGATCCCAACGCCCCCGGCCTGTCCAGCTTCCTGTCGCTGCAGGTGGCGCGTCCCGAGCGCGTGGTGAATGCCAATGTGCTGCCTGGCCTGGCCCTGATCACCGCCGGCCCGCCGACCAGCCGGCCGCAGGAATTGCTGTCAGGCAACCGCTTCCGCGACGGTGTCAACACGCTGCTGCGCGAATATGATCTGGTGCTGTTCGACACGCCGGCCGCCAACACCAGCGCCGATGCGCTGAACATTGCCGGCGCGGCGGCCTATGCGCTGGTCGTCGGGCGGACCAACCAGAGCTATTACAAGGATGTCTCCGTGCTGGCCGATCAGCTGGCGGCATCGCGCTGCGCCGTGGTGGGCGCCGTGTTGAACCAGTTCTGAGGCCATGAACGCACCGGTGTCTGGACAGATGATGACGGCGCCGCCGGCGGCGGGCCCGGACTGGCGCCATCTGGTGCGGGTGCAATGGCCGCTGGCCCTGGGCCTGGCTGCGCTGGCGGTGCCGACGATCATCAGCCT
The DNA here is from genome assembly GCA_964488775.1 of uncultured Sandarakinorhabdus sp. Taxonomy (GTDB): domain Bacteria; phylum Pseudomonadota; class Alphaproteobacteria; order Sphingomonadales; family Sphingomonadaceae; genus Sandarakinorhabdus. The sequence goes on from CAZAWH010000057.1 coordinate 12,784, forward strand.
GGCGCGCGGGCCGTGGCAGGAAGAATCGGGCGTGCACGGCATCATCGTGCTGGTGACCGGCATCTGGCTGGTGCTGCGCCGCTGGGATGACATCGTGCGGCTGCGCCGGCCGGGCAATCCGGTGATCAGCGCCGTGGTGCTGGCGGTGGCCTTGCTGGCCTATGTTGGCGGCCGGGCGTTTGAATTCATCAGCATCGAGGCCGCGGCCCTGTTGCTGGCCATGGTGGCGGTGATCCACCAATATTGGGGAATGGCGGTGGCGCGGCTGCTGTGGTTCCCGATCATCTATCTGGGCTTTGTGGTGCCGATTCCGGGCTGGCTGCTGGATCAGATCACCCTGCCGCTGAAGGTGCTGGTGTCGGAACTGGTGACCGGCGTGCTGGCCGAATTCGGCTATCCGGTCGGCCGGCTGGGGGTGACGCTTTATATCGCGTCCTACCAGTTGTTGGTGGAAGACGCCTGTGCCGGGTTGAATTCGCTGGTCAGCCTGTCGGCCATCGGGCTGTTCTATGTCTATCTGATCCGCGGATCGAACCCGCTCTATTCCGCGCTGCTGCTGGCGATGGTGATCCCGATCGCCATTGCCGCCAATTGCGTGCGCGTGGCGGCGCTGGTGCTGATCACCTATCATCTGGGCAATGCCATGGCGCAGGGCTATCTCCACAATTTTGCCGGCATGGTCACCTTTGTGTCGGCGCTGCTGTTCATCTTTGCGCTGGATTGGCTGCTGACGCCGTTGCGCCGCCGGCTGGAACCGCAAGGGAGTGTGGCATGAGCGGTCCATCGCGCCGGGATGTGCTGATGGGCGGCGCCCTGCTGGCCGGTGCTGCCGGCGCCGTGGCGATGACGCCGCGTGGCCGCCTGCTGTTGCTGCCCGAAGGCCGCAAGCTGGACGATATCGTGCCGAATCAACTGGGCAACTGGTCGATGGTGCCATCGTCGGGCATCGTGCTGCCAACGACGCCGGGATCGCTGGCCGCGCGCCTCTATGGCGACCAGCTGGCCCGCCTGTATGAATCGCCTGATCATTATTCGGTGATGCTGGTGATCGCCTATGGCGCGGTGCAGAGCGATTCGCTGCAGCTGCATCGGCCCGAGGTGTGTTATTCGGCTGTTGGCTATTCGATCGAGGATGTGCAGACCGCGCAGCTGGGGCTGACGGCTGCTGCGCAGTTGCCGGTGCGCGAACTGGTAGCGCGCGGCGAGCAGCGCACCGAGACCATCACCTATTGGACGCGGATCGGCGATGATCTGCCCACCGATGGCACCCAGCAGCGGCTGGTCAAGCTGAAGCAGCAATGGGCGGGTTATATCGCCGATGGTGTGCTGGTGCGGGTGAGCGCGGCGCAGGAGCCGAGCCCGGAGGTGCGGGCGGACCTGCTGCTGTTCCTGCGCACTCTGGTGGCATCGTTGCAGCAGCGCGATCTGCCGGTGCTGCTGGGCCGGCCGTTGGCGCGGCAAGCCGCGGGCGTGGTCGCATGAGGACCGGCCGCCTGCCTCGCCCGCGATCAGTGCTTTTCGAACGGGTCGAGCACACGCCAGATGAAGCCCAGCGTGGCGATGAACAGGGCAACGGCGCCGGCGTGCATGACGATCTCGCCGGACTTCATGGCTTCGTTGCCGATATAGTTGGTGACGGCGCAGCCGACCGAGGCGACCAGATATTGCCAGAGATGGTCCCGGGGCTCGCCCTGGCTGCGCTGGAGAAACAGCACGATCAGGCCGGCAAACGTCATCACGGTCAACCAGTCGTACGGCGTTTCCATGCAATATTCTCCCTCGCAGGCGCTTCTATAGCAGCCTTGACGGCCAGTTCCATGGCATTTGCAGCAGGTCTTGCTGCCGATAGGGATGTTGTCCCGGCGGCATGGGGGCGGCCGTGAACTCTGAACATCCGATCAGCAACCGGGCCCGGCCCGACAGCAGCATCGGCGGCCCCGGCCTGCCGCTCAGCGTCGCCATCCTGCTGGTGCGCATCCTGGAATTCCTGGTGGTGGGCGGCAGCGGCCTGGTGCTGGTGGCGATGAGCCCGGCTGAACTGGGCGGCAATGTCGATCTTTATGGCCGGGTGGTGTTGATCGGGGCGCTGGCCTTTGCCGTGCTGGCCGAAAGCGTTGGCGCCTATGACATCGAGGCGCAATTCTCGCTGCGCAAGGGCTGGAACCGGGTGGTGGTGGCCTGGCTGATGTCGGCGCTGTTCCTGATCACGGTCGGCTATCTGCTCAAGCAGTCGGAAGAAGTGTCGCGGGCCTGGGCGTTGAGCTGGCTGATGCTGGGCGGCGGCGGCCTGTGCGCAGCCCGGGTGCTGGCCACCATCGGTGTGCGCCGCTTGAAGAACCGCGGCACCTTCAACGAGCGTGTGGCGATTTTCGGCACGGGCGAACAGGGCCTGCGCTTTGCCCAATATGTGCAGTCGCACGACCGGTTGACCATTTCGCTGATCGGCATGTTCGATGATCGGGAACCGGAACGGCTGCCTGTGGACGTGGCCGGTGTGCCGGTGCTCGGCAATCTCACCACCTTGATCGGCATGATCCGCGATGGCCTGATCGATCAGGTGGTGGTGGCACTGCCCTGGTCGGCCGAACGCCGGCTGCAGGATGTGGTGAGCCGCCTGGCGCTGACGCCGGTGAAGGTGCGGCTGGCGCCCGATCTGGTGGCCTTCACCTTCGCCCGGCGCCCGGTGGTGATCCTGGGCGACGTGCCGGTGATGACCCTGTTCGACCGGCCGATCACCGGCATGGCCGCCGTGCTGAAGAATCTTGAGGACAAGCTGCTGACCGGGCTGATCCTGTTGATGATCTGGCCGCTGCTGCTGCTGATCGCCATTGCGATCAAGCTGGATTCATCCGGCCCGATCCTGTTCCGCCAGCCGCGCGAAGGCTTCAACAACAGCACCTTCCCGTGCTTCAAATTCCGGTCGATGTATCACAACCAGCTGGAATACAAGAATATCACCCAGGCCACCAAGGACGACCCGCGGGTGACGCGGGTGGGCCGCATCCTGCGCCGGACCAGCCTGGACGAGCTGCCGCAGCTGTTCAACGTGATGCTGGGCGACATGTCGCTGGTGGGGCCGCGGCCGCACGCGCCGTCCACCCGCGCCGGTGGCCGGCTGTTTTCCGAAGTGGTGCAAAGCTATGCCGCCCGGCACAAGGTGAAGCCGGGGATCACTGGCTGGGCCCAGGTGTGTGGCTGGCGCGGCGAGACCGACACCGAGGAAAAGCTGATCCGCCGGTTCGAGCATGACCTTTATTATATCGAGAACTGGTCGATCTGGCTGGATTTCTACATCCTGATCCGCACCGTGGGTGCCGTGCTGCTGCCCAAGAACGCCTTCTGACGCCATTGGTTGGCCAGGGGCAGGGCAGAATGTCGCACTGGCAATAATCGAACCCATTGTCACTTGGCGGGGACATAATCTTTCCCTAAGGCCTGCCTTCATTCAATTTTCCTGTCCGCTGGGCTGGCTCCGCCAGTGCGGCGGCTGGCAGAGGGCAGACAAATGTACGATCCCGCCGCTCCCACGCGTCCGCCGGTGCCCCGGCCCGAATTCAACCCGGTGCGCAACCGCGCCGATTGGCAGGCGATGCGCGAGGCGGTGCTGGCCGATCCGGGCGGGTTTCATGGCAAGATCGCGGCGCGCAACCTGCACTGGCTGGTCGATGTGGCGGGGCGCAAGGCGTGGATGAGCCATGATGGCGAGGGCCGCTGGAGCGGCTGGGACGCCGAGACGGCGGCGCCGGTGGCGGCTGCGCTGGGCGTGGATTTCGCGCCCTGGACCCGCGCCTTCAACGCCGACGATGCGCCCAATTTCCGCTGGTTCGAAGGCGGGTTCACCAATGCCGCCTTCAATGAACTGGATCGGCATGTGCTGGCCGGCCATGGCGCCGAAGCCGCCTTCATCTTTGAAGGCGACCGCTGGGATCTTGCGGCCAACAATGGCCGCGGTGCCCCGGTGGACTGCCTCACCGTTTCGCGCCGCCAGCTGTTGCTGGAAGCGGCCAAGTGCGCCATCGCTCTCCAGAAGCTGGGCCTGAAGGCGGGTGACCGCATTGCGTTGAACATGCCGAACGTGCCGGCCCAGCTGTATTGGAGCGAGGGCGCCAAGCGCATCGGCGTCATCTACACCCCTGTGTTCGGCGGCTTTTCGGACAAGACATTGTCGGACCGCATCCACGATGCCGGCGCGCGCATCGTGATCACTGCCGATGGCGGTTATCGCAATGCCCAGATCGTGCCGTTCAAGACGGCCTATACCGATCCGGCGCTGGACAATTATGTGCCGGTGGCCGTCGCCCTGCGCCTGCTGGAAGAGCGGCTGACCGGCGCGGACCTTGGCCTGTCCGACAGCACCCGCATCGCCATGGCCGGCATTGTGGCTGCTGCGCTGAAGGGCGAAGTGACGGTGGAGCGCGGCGACGTGATGCGCGGCCTGGGCCGGGCGCTGGCCGAACTGGGCAAGGACGGCCTGGTGGACGCCGCCCAGTCGGCGCGCATCCGCATCGCCATCGCCGAGGCGCTGGTGTCGACCCCGCCGCGCGTGGAGGCGGTGATCGTCGCCAACCACACGCATGTGCCCGATCTGGTGTGGCGTGACCGCGATGTGTGGGCGCACGACCTGACCAATGCCGCGCTGGCCGACATCCTGGCCGCCGCCGGATTGGCGGACGAAGCAGCGCTGCATGCGCTGGATGACGAGGCCTTCGTGGCGGCGCTGTGGACGGCGTCGAAGCCGCTGCCGGTCGATGCCGAATATCCGCTGTTCTTCATCTACACCTCGGGCTCCACCGGCAAGCCGAAGGGCGTCGTGCACGTGCACGGCGGCTATGCCAGCGGCATCATGGAGACGATGAAGGTCGCCTTTGATGCGCGCC
>CAZAWH010000058.1:0-17565 GCA_964488775.1 uncultured Sandarakinorhabdus sp.
GGCGTGCGCGGCGGCGGCGGCATCAGCGGCGGCCCGGGCGGCGGCGGCGGCGGCGGCATGGCTGGCCATGGCCTCGGCCAGGGTGGCTTCGCTGGCGGTGGCGGCGGTTTCGGCGGCCGTCACGGCGGCGGCCAGGGCCGGCGCCTGCGCCGCCAGTTCGGCCAGCCGGGCGGCCAGGCCATCTGCTTCGGCGGCGAGCCGGGCCTGCGCGCTGGCGGCATCATCGGCCAGCGCGGCCTCCCGCGCCGAATCGCGATTGAGGCTGGCCAGTTGCGCCACCAGCGCGGCATCGCGGCGGGCCAGTTCCTGCTGTTCGGCCTCGATCAGGGCGCGGCGTTGGCGCAGGGCCTGCACGGTGGCGGCGGCTTCGGCTTCGGCCTGGCGCAGGGCGGGCAGGCCGGCGGCGGCGTTGGTGGCCGCCGTCACCAGCGCGGCGGCTTCGCGGGTGCGTTCCGCGGCAAGTTGATCGGCGGCCAGCGCGGCGGTGCGCGCCTTGTCACAGGCGGCAACCGCGGCGTGCCAGCGCGCGAAGTTCAGCGCCGCCTCCCCATGGCGAATCCGGTCAGACAGGCTGCGATAGCGTTCGGCGCTGCGGGCCTGGCGCTTCAGGCTGGCGGCCTGGGTTTCCAGGCCCTTCACCACATCATCCAGCCGGGCCACATTGGCTTCGGCGGCGCGCAGGCGGATTTCGGCTTCGCGGCGGCGCACGGCCAGGCCCGCGATGCCGGCAGCCTCTTCCAGCAATTGCCGGCGTTCGGCCGGTTTGGCGGCGATGATCGCACTGATCCGCCCCTGCCCGACGATCGCCGGGCTGTGGGCGCCAGTGGCCGAATCGGCAAACAACAGGCGGATATCCTGCTGGCGCGTGTCGCGCCCGTTCAGGCGATAGTCGGAGCCGGCGCCACGCTCGATCCGGCGCTGCACCTCCAGCTCTTCCCCGGCGCTGCCGGCCAGCGACAGGGTGACATGGGCGAATTCGCGCGCCGGGCGGGCGGCGGTGCCGGCAAAGATCACATCGTCCATGCCGCCCGACCGCATGGACTTGGGGCTGGCCTCCCCCATCACCCAGCGCAGCGCCTCGAGCAGATTGGACTTGCCGCAGCCGTTGGGGCCGACAACGCCGGTCAGCCCCGGCTCGATCAACAGATCGGTGGGTTCAACGAAGGACTTGAAGCCCGCAAGGCGAAGGCGGCGAAACTCCAACTTTTACCTCAGGGCGGCCTGCAGCTTGGGCTCCAGATCGGCCCAGGTGTAGGTGCCTTCCTGCACGGTGCCGTTGATGATGAAGCTGGGCGTGCCGGTGAGCTTGTATTCGTTCACCGCCTGGTTGCGCAGGTCGTTCACCGCCTTCACCTGGGCCGGATCGGCGAGGCACTGATCAAACTTGGCGCGGGGAATGCCGCGCAGCTTGACATAATCGGCAAGGCCGCCAAGCGCCGCCATGCGGGCGATGGCCTGATCCTCGGGCAGCTTGGCCAGCGCGTCCAGCTCCGGCTTGGGAATGCGGCCGAAGGGTTCGGTCCAGCCGGTCTGATCGGCATAGAAGGCGTTGAGCAGGCCAAAGAAGGCCGGCGCGCCCTGGCAGCGGGCCAGCACGGTGGCGGCATAATCCGGGCCGTTGAGCACGAAGTTGCGATATTCATAGGAGACATTGCCGCTGGCGACATATTTGGTCTTCAGCACCTCGGCGGCGGCTTCGTGGAATTCGCGGCAGTGCGGGCAGGTGAGCGAGGCATATTCCACCAGCTTCACCCGGGCATCGGGGTTGCCCATACGGAAGCCGCCTTCCGGCGTGGCGGCCACCACATCCACCCAGTTCTGCCCGGCCGGCGCGGCCACGGCGGCCGGGCCGGCCCCGGCACCCGCATCGGCGGCCGGCGCCGTCTTGCTGTCGGAACAGGCGGCGAGGGTGAGGGCGGTGGCGGCAAGGAGTAACAGGCGCGTCATCATTTCGTCCTTCTGGGGGCGGTGGGGCGGGCGGTGGCGCGGCCGGGTTGCGGCGCGGATTTGACGGCGGCGACCAACAGCGGTTCCAGCGCGGCCCAATCAAACACATCGGTCTGCATCTTGCCGTTGATCAGAAAGCTGGGGGTGCCGGTGAGGCCATGGGTCTGCACCGCATCGGCGCGGATGGCGAGCAGCTTGTCCATCGCCGGTTTGGCAGCAAGACAGGCCTGATACTGGGCGGCGGCGAGGCCGGAAAACTCCGGCAGCTTGCCCAGTTCGGCCATGCGCGGGCCTTGCGCATCTTCGGGCAGTTTCTGCACGGCGGCGCGATCGGCTTCGCTGATCTGCATGAACGGCGCGACCAACTGGTCCTGGCGCAGATAGGCCTTGTTGACAAAGGCCCAGGCGGCGGCCGGGGCCTGGCAATAGAGGAGATGCCCGGCCATCAGATCGATGCCATTGAGGCTGAACGGCCGATATTCATAGCTGACGCTGCCGGTGGCGACATAACGGCTCTTGACCACCGGCAGGCCGGATTCGTGGAAATGCCGGCAATGCGGGCAGGTCAGGCTGCCAAACTCCACCAGCTTCACCGGCGCGTTCGGGTTGCCGATCAACAGGCCGCCCGCCGGCGTGGCGGCAATGCGGGCGGACCAGTCGGTGGCAGCCGGTTTGGCGGCCGGTCTTGCCGGGGCGGCCGCCAGCGCGGGCGCGGCGAGCAGCAGGGCAGCCAGAAGGGAGCGGGTGAACATCGCCTGTTCTTAGCGTGAGGGAGCGGCCAGCGCCAAGCCCTGTTGGTGGGGGCGGTTCCTGGATGAAAAGGGTGCGGCCTCTCCCCCGGGCCTTCGCGGGGGCAGGCGAAGCTGCGGGTGCCACCTCTCCTTGCCGGGGAGGACAAGCGAGGCGGTCATCCTCCCCCTTGAGGGGAGGTGCCGAGCGCGGCGAGGCGGAGGGGTGTTGGGGCGGGTGCGGTGCTGCGGTTTGCACTGGCGATACCCCTCCGTCGCCCTGCGGGCGCCACCTCCCCTCAAAGGGGAGGATGTTGAGGGGGCAGCCCTATCGGATCTTGGGCGGGCCGTGGCTGGTGGCGAGGGCTTCGGCCAGGCTTTGCAGCGTGGCGCGCAACTCCGGGTCTTCGATCTGCTTCAGCGTGGAGCGCGCTGATTCGGGCAGCGGGCCGGGTGTGGGAAGCGGGGCGGGCGGCATGGCCATCTGGGCGCCCTGTTCGATGGCGATGCGGGCGACGGCGGCATAGCCGAGGATGCGGTTGGCGCGTTCGATGATCTGGGGTTCGACATGGCGCAGCATCGGGGCGAGCGCGCCGGTGGCGGCGATGGCCAGTGTGCCCTGTTCGCGTGCGCCGCGGGCAAAGCGCAGGCGCAGCGGCCGGCAATGCCGGGCATAGGTGGGGCCGACGATTTCGGCCCAGCGCTCGATCAGGGCGGCATGGGTGAAGCCGAAGCGGCGGAAGGCCACCCCGCCGACATCGCCGACCAGATCGGCAATGGCACGGGTGCGGCCCCGGGGCTTTTCGCTCGGCTTGTCGCTCGGCTTGTCTGGCGCGGTCGGAGAGGGCTTTTTGGCCATCCGGCTTTCATGCCATAGCGGGCGCGTGAGTGATAGCTGGCCGCACGATCTGTTGACCTGGTATGGCGCCCATGCCCGGGTGCTGCCGTGGCGCAATCCGCCGGGCAGCGCCCTGCCCGATGATCCCGATTGGCCCTATCGCGTCTGGCTTTCCGAAGTGATGTTGCAGCAGACGACGGTGGAAGCGGCGACGCCCTATTTCCATCGTTTCACCGCGCGCTGGCCCAATGTGGCGGCGCTGGCGGCCTGTGATGATGCCGAACTGATGCAGGCCTGGGCGGGGCTGGGCTATTATGCCCGCGCCCGCAATCTTCTGGCCTGCGCGCGTGCCGTGGTGGCGCAGCATGGCGGGCGCTTTCCGGGGGAGGTGGCGGCCCTGCGCGCCCTGCCCGGCATTGGCGACTATACGGCCGCGGCGGTGGCGGCCTTTGGCTTTGGCCGCGATGCCGTGGTGATCGATGGCAACGTCGAACGGGTGGTGGCGCGGCGGCTGGCGCTGGCCGAGCCGTTGCCGGGGGCGCGCGCCGCGATCGGCGCGGCGCTGGCCGCCGTGCTGCCGGCCGGCCGGGCCGGGGATTTCGCGCAAGGCCTGATGGATCTGGCCCGGCGCGTGTGCACACCGCGGGCGCCGCGCTGCCTAGTCTGCCCGATCGCCGCGGCCTGCGCCGGCCGAACCACCGGCAGCCCTGAGGATTTTCCAGTGAAGCCGGCGAAGAAGGCCCGGCCGCTGCGCCACGGCACGGCCTGGTGGATCGAGGCGGAGGGCGAGGTGCTGCTGGTGCGGCGGCCGGCCAAGGGCCTGCTCGGCGGGATGCTGGCGCTGCCCAGTTGCGACTGGCGGGGCGCGGCGGCGGTGCCACCCCTGGCCGGGGACTGGCAGGCGCTGGGGGCGGTGCGCCACGGCTTCACCCATTTCGAGCTGGCGCTGGAGGTGCAGGCGCTGGTGCTGCCGGCGCGGCCGGATCTGGCCGGTGAATGGGTGGCGGCGGCCAACGCGGCGGCGGGGCTGCCCACGCTTTTTGCCAAGGCGGTGCAGCTGGCGCTTGCGCACGGCCGCGATGACGGGACAAATGCGGCATGACCATGTTTTTCGATGTGCCGGCCACCGGCTTTTGCGGGGGCACGCTTGATCGTGCGGACGAGATCAGGCGCGATCCGGCCGCCCTGATCGCCATGCGGGCCCGGCCCGATGCGCGCTGGCTGGTGCTGGATGGGCTGAACCCCGTCATCAAGCCGGGCGACAGTCCGGCGATCCTGTGGGCCTATCGTTCGGACCTGCCGCATGATGCGTTGAGCGTGTTTCTGGGCATGGCGCCCGAAGGCCCGCGCTTTGCCGCCGCCGCGCCGTCGGAGGAGCTGGTGCGCGATTTTGGCGGCAAGCTGCTGGATGCGCGGGCGGCCGGCGCCATCCTGCCGGCCGCGGATGCCGCCATTGTGGCGCAGGGGCGCAGCCTGATCGACTGGCACCAGCGCCACGGCCATTGCGCGGTGTGCGGCGCGCCGACCACCCTGGCCAAGGGCGGCTGGAGCCGCAGTTGCGGCGCTTGCGGGGCGGAGCATTTTCCGCGCGTCGACCCGGTGGTGATCATGCTGGCCGTCAGGCAAGGCCATGCCCTGATCGGCCGGCAGCCGCGCTTTCCCAAGCGCTTCCTGTCGGCACTGGCCGGATTCGTCGAGCCGGGCGAGAGCCTGGAGGAGGCGGTGCGCCGCGAATTGTGGGAGGAGGCCGGCATCCGCACCGGCCGTGTGCGCTATCTGGCCAGCCAGCCCTGGCCCTTTCCGTCCAGCCTGATGATCGCCTGCTTTGCCGAAGCCGAAGGCTTTGAAGTGCGGCTGGACGAAGAGGAACTGGAAGAGGTGCGCTGGGTCACGAAAGACGAGGTGCGCGCCGCCCTGGCCGGGACGGGCGACTGGCTGGCCCCGCCGCCGCTGGCCATTGCCCACACGCTGCTGCAGGCCTGGGCGCAGGACTGATCTGCGACAAATTGCCAAGCCGGCCCTGCCCACCATGGTGGGTGGGGAAATTGACGTATGTTACAGTGCGGTAACAAACGGCAATTCGCCCTTTATAGATCGACGCCGAATATCGACAGGGCAGTGTCGGGAAGCTGATCTCAAATCGCGGAATAATCATGTTTCCATCGGGGAGGATGGATACTCGTGCGCGAAAAGGAGCTTTTTCGATGATCAAATCCCTGTTGACTCGTTGTTCGGCCGCATCGGCACTGGCGATTGTTCTTGTGGCTTCGGCTCCTGCGGCGGCGCGTGATGCCACCTACACGGTGACGCTCAATCAGGACAATTTCTTTGGTTTCAACCCGTCGTTCAACGGCCTGGTGCCGGTGAGCGAGAAGGTGGATTTCAGCTTCTACGGCACCTTCTGGACCCGCCCGGCCTTTGGCATCACCGGCACCGGTGACAGCCTGTGGACCGAATTCGGCGTCGGCGCCGCCTTCCGCCCCAGCGACGGCCTGATCATCAAGCCGCAGATCGGCCTGACCAACGGCTCCCTGCTGTCGGGCGGGGCGCGCGGCGCCGGCGCGGCGCGCGGGGCGGCCTTTGGCGATGGCATCGTGCCCAGCCTGACCGTCAACTACAGCGGTGAGAAGATCGAGGCCGAATATTATGGCGGTTATTATGCCGCCCTGCGCAATCGCAACAACACCAGCGGCCTGGATTTCCTGCACACCTGGGTGAACGTCGGCTACAAGGCGTCGAGCACCGTGTCGTTCGGCCCGCATTATGAGCTGCTGTCCAACACCCGCAACCCGGGCGGCCGCGCCAACAAGACCTATGAATGGCTGGGGGCCTATATCCAGTTCACCCTGCCCAAGGGCTTCTTCGCCCGCTTCACCGCCGGCGCCGATCTGGACAAGGACAACACCGGCGACTTCTACAAGATGAGCGTTGGCATGAGCTTCTGATCCCCCCTGTTTCAGAAGCCTCGTGCCCGGATGGGGCGCGTCCTGCCCGGCGCGCCCCATTTTTTCATGCCCCCGCCGTTCAAGCACCCACCCTTCAAGCGGGTGCAAGATCGCCGACCAGCGCGGTGGCGGCTTCCGGTGGCATCGGCTTGCCGAACAGATAGCCCTGGACCTGGGTGCAGCCCAGTTGCCGGCACAGTTCGAAGGCAGCGCGGGTTTCGGTGCCTTCGGCGGTGGTGGCCATGTCGAGGCTGGCGGCCAGCCGCACGATGGCCTGGATGATGGCGCTGGCCTCATCGCCCATGGCGGTGGCACGCTTGACGAAGCTGCGATCGATCTTGATGCGGCTGAAACTGGCCTTCTGCAGCGTGCCCAGCGCCGAATAGCCGGTGCCAAAATCATCCAGCGCGAAATTGACGCCCATGGCGGTGAGCGCCGCCAGCACGCCCTGCACCGCCGGCTTTTCGGCGAGGAACAGACTTTCGGTGATTTCCAGTTCCAGCCGTTCGGCCGGCACACCGTGGCGGGCCAGGGCGGCGGCGATGATCGCCGGCAGCTCGGCATCGTCCATCTGCACCGCCGACAGGTTCACCGCCACCTTCACATGCGCCGGCCAGCGCGCGGCCCAGCCCAGCGCGGCATCGATCACCCAATGGCCGATGGGCACGATCAGGCCGGTTTCCTCGGCCAGCGGGATGAAGTTCAGCGGCGGGATGGTGCCCAGTTCCGGATGGTGCCAGCGCAGCAGCGCCTCGAACCCGGTGATGCGTTCATCGGTGGCATCCACCACCGGCTGGAACATCAGCGCCAGTTCGCCGCGGGCCAGCGCGCCGGCCAGATCGGCTTCCAGCCGGCGGCGTTCCTGCGCGGCGGCCAGCATTTCGGCGGCAAAGCGGCAGGCGGCGCCGCGGCCCTGGCCCTTGACCTGATAGAGCGCCAGATCGGCGCATTTCAGCAGGTCTTCCGGCGTGCGGGCATCGTGCGGCGCCACCGCCCAGCCCACCGACGCGCCTACCACCGCCGCGCCGCCATGGCCCTCATTGGCGAACGGCACCGGCCGCGCCAGTTCCTTGACGATGCGCTGCGCCAGCCGTTCGGCGCGATCATCCTGGCCATCGGGCAGCAGGATGGCGAATTCATCGCCGCCCAGCCGGGCAATGGTCGCCCCGCCCTTGACCAGCGCCTGCAACCGTTGCGCCACCTGGCGCAGCAGCAGATCGCCGGCGGCATGGCCAAAGCCGTCGTTCACCGCCTTGAAGCGATCCAGATCGACGAACAGCAGCGCCGCCGGCTTGCCGGTGCGCAGCGCGCGTTCCACCGCATCGTCCAGCGTTTCGCGGAACAGGCTGCGGTTGGCCAGCCCGGTGAGCGGATCGAAGCGCGCCAGTTGCGCGATGCGTTCCTGGCTGCGGCGCACATCGGTGACATCACGGCCAACGCCGCGAAAGCCGGTGAACAGGCCGGTGGAATCCTGCTTGGGCGTGCCGGACAGCGCCCACCAGCGCAGGTCGCGGCCCAACGGCACCGGCACCACCAGATCGCGGAACGGCTGGCGCTGGGCCAGGGCATGCAGCAGCGCCGCCACCGCTGCGCCGCCCTGGGCCGGATCAATCAGGCCCAGCAGCGGCTTGCCCAGCAGCTGGGCGCGCGGCCGCCGCGCCACATCGGCAAAGCGCGCCGTGACATGGGTGAGCCGGCCTTCGGCATCCAGTTCCAGCAGCCAGTCGCTGCCGTTGGATTCATATTCGTTGAGCAGCAGGCGCACCACCTCGCCCTGCTCGCCCAGTTCGGCATCGCTCTTCAGCCGGGCCATGGTCTGATAGGTGGTGGCCAGCGCGGCGCGCAGCTTGATCAGGCCAAAGCTGAGCAGACCCAGCGCGACCAGCGGGTGATCGAGCGGCGCGCCGGGCGGCAGTGCCAGCCACATGGCGCTGCCGATGGCGCCGACCACACCCAGCACCGCCATCGGCATGGTGGCCGCGGCATTGCTGATCGCGCCCAGAAAGATCAGCGAGAAGATCATCACCACCGCCTGGCCATCGGCCGGCAGCGCCGGCAGCAGCACGAACAGCAGCCCGGCCCAGCTGACGCCCAGCACCATGATCTCCGCCGTCACCCGCCAGAACCGGCCATGGCTGGCGGTGGTGGGCACGCCGGTGCGGCGGCGGGTGATGGCCCGCAGGCTCCACATCAGCGACAGGCCGGCAATGCCGCCCAGCCACGGCGCCAGCGCGGCAAAGCGCACCACCGGGCCGAACAGCGCCAGCACCGCCAGCAGGTTGATGGCCAGCAGGCTGAGGTTGAACGGCACATTGGCGTTCATCAGCACCAGTTGCTGGCCGCGCACCCCGGCCCAGAAGCCGTCTGCAGCCTGGCCCAGGCCCATCACCTGGCGCCAGCCCAGATCGCGGGCCGGCTGCACCGGCGGTTTCAGCATTTGCGACATGATGGCTCCTGCACGTCTGCCCTGGCTTGGCGGTTCCGGCCAAGCAACGGCGGCGGCGGCGGCGGATTGAATCCGGCGCGGGTCTGTTGGGGCCAGCGGGCTTGGCAGACCGGCTTTTGTTCCATACTTGTTCACCCATGCTGCCTGCTTCTCCCCCCGATTCGGTGCCGGGCCCGCCCTGGCTGGCCGGGCTGAACCCGGCGCAACGCGATGCGGTGACCACCACCGAAGGCCCGGTGCTGATCCTGGCCGGGGCCGGCACCGGCAAGACCAAGGCGCTCACCGCGCGGCTGGCGCACATATTGTTCAACCGGCTGGCCTGGCCGTCGCAGCTGCTGGCCGTCACCTTCACCAACAAGGCGGCGCGCGAGATGCGCCACCGTACCGAATTGCTGCTGGGCGGGATGGCCGAAGGCCTGCCGTGGCTGGGCACCTTCCACGCCCTGTCGGCCAGGATGCTGCGCCGCCATGCCGGGCTGGTGGGCCTGAACCCGCAGTTCACCATCCTCGACACCGATGACCAGCTGCGCCTGTTGAAACAGGTGGTGACGGAAGCCGGGCTGGACGAGAAGCGCTGGCCGGCCAAGCAGCTGGCCAGCCTGATCGATCGCTGGAAGAACCGCGGGCTGACGCCGGATCAGGTGCCGCCGGGCGAAAGCTTTGCCTATGCCGATGGGGCCAAGGGCGGCGGCGCCGGGCTCTACGCCCGGTATCAGGAACGGCTGGCCCAGCTGAACGCCGCCGATTTCGGCGACCTGCTGCTGCACATGCTGACCATCTTTGCCCGCCACCCCGACGTGCTGGCCGAGTATCGCGAGCGTTTCCGTTATGTGATGGTGGACGAGTATCAGGACACCAACCACGCGCAATATCAATGGCTGAAGGCGCTGGTCGGCGACCGGCGCAACATTGCCTGCGTTGGCGATGACGACCAGTCGATCTATAGCTGGCGCGGGGCGGAGGTGGCCAATATCCTGCGCTTCGAGCAGGATTTTCCCGGCGCCAAGCTGATCCGCCTCGAAGAGAATTACCGATCCACCCCGCACATCCTGGCCGCCGCCAACCATCTGATCGCGCACAACAATGGCCGGCTGGGCAAATCGCTGTTCACCGCACACAGCCATGGCGAGAAGGTGGCGGTGACCGGCGTGTGGGACGGGCCGGAGGAGGCCCGCACCGTGGGCGACGAGGCCGAACGGCTGGGCCGCGAGGGCGTGTCGCTGAACGACATGGCGATCCTGGTGCGCGCCCAGTTCCAGACCCGGCTGTTCGAAGACCGGTTCATCGCCATCGGCCTGCCCTATCGCATCGTTGGCGGGTTCCGTTTTTATGAGCGGGCGGAAATCCGCGATGCGCTGGCCTATCTGCGGCTGGTCAATTCCGCCGATGACGCGCTGGCGTTCGAACGTATCGTCAACGTGCCCAAGCGCGGCCTGGGCGACAAGGCGATGGGCACGCTGCACGCCGCCGCCCGCCGGCTGAACCTGCCGCTGTCCCGCGCGGCGGCCCATGTGGCCGAAGGCGATGATCTCACCCCGGCGGCGCGGCGGGCGCTGCGCGGGTTCCTGGTGGATGTGGCGCGCTGGCGCGATGCCGCCGACACGATGCACCACGCCGAACTGGCCGAACTGGTGCTGGAGGAATCCGGCTATGTCGGCATGTGGCAGGCCGACAAGTCGACCGAAGCCGATGGCCGCATCGACAATCTGAAGGAACTGGTGCGGGCGATGAGCGATTATCCCAGCCTGACCGCCTTCCTGGAGCATGTTTCGCTGGTGATGGACAATGAGGCGGCGGCCGATGGCGAGAAGATCACCATCATGACCCTGCACGCCGCCAAGGGGCTGGAGTTTGACCATGTCTTCCTGCCCGGTTGGGAAGAGGGCGTGTTCCCCAGCCAGCGCGCGCTGGACGAAGGCGGCACGGCGGCGCTGGAGGAGGAACGGCGGCTGGCCTATGTCGGCATCACCCGCGCCCGGGTGCGCGCGCATGTGCTGCACGCCGCCAACCGGCAGGTTTATGGCCAGTGGACGGCGGCGCTGCCGAGCCGCTTTGTCGCCGAACTGGGGCAGGCGCATGTCGATGAACGCTCCACCCTGTCGGGCGGGCCCAGCCTGTGGCGCGCCGCTCTGGCCGGCGGCGACCCCTTTGCCGATATGGCGCGCGGCACCGGGCGCGGGCCGGGGTGGGACCGGGCGCGGGCGGCGCCGGGCGGGGGCGGCTTTGGCGGGTCCGGCTGGCAGGCGGCCAAGCAGGGCCTGGGCAGCGGCCGCGATTTCGGCCCGCGATCAGCCGCGCCACCGCGCGAGGCGCGGGTGAGCGCCGTGAGCCTGGCCCCCCTGCCCGGCTTCCGCCGCGGCGCCCGCGTGTTCCACGCCAAGTTCGGCGAGGGCACGGTGGTGCATGTCGATGGCAACAAGCTGGAGATTGATTTCCCCGCCGCCGGCCGCAAGCGGGTGCTGGACAGTTTTGTCAGCCTGAAGGACTGATCAGCGCGGCTCGACCGGCCGGCCGGTGAGGAAATCCAGGATGTCGGCCAGGATGCCGCGCGTGGCGAACATCATGCCCACCGCCGACAGGGCAAAGCATTGCACCAGATCCCAATGCAGATAATCAAAGGCGAAGAAGAAGGCACCGACCAGCGCATAGGCGTTGAAGCTGCCCACCCATGACAGCACGATGGCCAGCACCGCGACCGGCCAGCCAAACCGGTCCATCCAGCCAACCCAGGCCACCGTCATGTAGGCAAAGGCCACGCCGGCCAGAACCAGGGCCAGCACGTAGCCGGGAAGATGCCGAAAGAGCGTCATGATTGTAAGAAACTGTCTGCCTCTGCGCCGCCAGCGGTGACGACATTGCGCGATATAGCATTGAAGCATTGCCATCCGGTTTCTATGCAGGGGCCATGCCCAGCATTCCGCCGCCCCTTCTGATCCGCGATTACCGGGCGTTCTGGGCGGCGCGCTTTTTCGCCACCATCGCCGGCATGATGATGGTGATCGTCATCGGCTGGCAGGTGTATGACATCGCGCGCGCCACCCGCAGCGTCGATGATGCCGCCTTCCTGCTCGGCCTCATTGGGCTGGCGCAGTTCCTGCCGCTGTTCTGCCTGGCGCTGGTGGTGGGCGTGATTGCCGACCGGATGGACCGGCGGCACATCGCGCGGGCGGCGGTGGCGCTGGAACTGGGCTGTGCCGGGGTGCTGGCCTGGGCCTCGTTCGGCGGGGTGGCGTCGATGGCGGCGCTGTTCACCGTGGCGGCGCTGCTGGGCGTCGGCCGGGCGTTTCAGGGCCCATCGATGGCGGCGCTGGCCCCCAATCTGGTGCCGCGCGAGCTGTTGCCCCAGGCCATCGCGCTCAACAGCATTTCCTGGCAATCGGGCGCGGTGCTGGGCCCGCCGCTGGGGGCGTTCCTCTATGCCGTGTCGCCCCTGGCCGCCTATGGCGCCGCCACCATTGCGTTCGGCATCACGCTGCTCTGCCTGATGATCATCCGCCCGGTGCCACGGCCGGCCCCGGCCACGATCAGCCCGTGGCGATCGCTGGTCGAAGGCGTCGCCTATGTGCGGCACAACCGCGTGCTGCTGGGCGCGATCAGCCTTGATCTGTTTGCCGTGTTGCTGGGCGGGGCGACCGCGATGCTGCCGGTCTATGCCCGCGATGTGCTGCATGTTGGCGTGGAAGGGCTGGGGCCGCTGCGCGCCGCGCCGTCGGCCGGCGCCGTGCTGGTGGCGGTGATCCTGGCCAGCCGGCCACTGAAACGCCATGTCGGCCCGGTGATGTTTGGCAGCGTCGCGGTCTTTGGCCTTGCCACCGTGCTGTTCGGCCTGTCCACCTCCTACCCGCTCAGCCTCGCCGCGCTGTTCGTGCTGGGCGCCGCCGATGCGGTGAGCGTGTTCGTGCGCGGCAGCCTGATCCAGCTGCACACGGCGGACGACATGCGCGGCCGCGTGTCCAGCGTGTCGGGCCTGTTCATTTCGGCCAGCAACGAACTGGGTGAGATGGAATCCGGCATGGCCGCGCGCTATCTGGGCGCGGTGCCATCGGTGATCATGGGCGGCATCGGCGCGGTGCTGGTGACCATCTTGTGGGCCTGGCGCTTCCCGGCGCTGCGCAAGGCCGACCGGTTCGATGTGCCGGAACCGGATTGAGGCACAGGCGCCGCTGCTTCAGTTACCCTGTTCAAGAATATAGACGCGCGTTTCGACCACGCCGGGTCTGCCACGGGCATCCTTCAACCACAAACCGGCGACCAAGCTGCCGCAGGGCGAAGGATTATTATAGCTGCGCGGCCCAAATCCGGTGGCCATGGTCGGCGTGCAGTTTTCCGGACGACCGCGCTTGGAGACTGTGAAGCCCACCTTCTGCTGCGCGATCATCTTGCCGTTCGGCCACGGTGGCGCCAGGGCCGCGTCCTGGTCTCCGGCATCAAGCCGCATTGCGATGGCATAACGCTTGCCGGGAACGGCATCGGACGCAAAGAAATGCGGCCGATCAAAGAAGGCGATGCAGGCATTGCCTGCCCAACTCCCAGAATAAGGGCCCTGCACATTCAGTACCTTGCAGCCTTGGCTGCCATTTTCATGCAGGATAACCAGCGCCGTCACGCTGCCAGACGCAAACACGCGCTTGCGGCTCAAGGACCAGCGAATGGCGTGCGGATAGAGGCTCTGGATCGCTTCTCCATCCGCACCGATCGCCGGCTCGAACCGCATCGACATGACCAGCGCACAGGTTCCCTCGTCCAGTGCCGCATTGCCACTGCTCGTCACGATACGGCAGGCCCGCGGCACGCCATCGGATCCCACCAGGGTTTCGCTGCGCACAACGCCCTCGGCATCGGCCGCACGGGCGGCCAGGGGATAGATTCGGGGGTCGCTCCAGTCCGGGCTCGCCAGGATCCGGCGCGGCGGCACCGCCGGCCACGGTTCGGAAGGGGCTGCAGATTGCGCCAGGGCTTGAGCGGGCCACAGGGTCAAGATCAACGCAAACAGCCGGACCAAGAACGCACCTGATGCCATCATTCACCCTCTGCACCCAGAACATTACCAATTAGCCATAATCGCCGACGCGGCGGAAAACAATGTCGACAACGCCACAGGATTTCCGCGCTTGGATGTGACCGGCCTGGCAGACTATGTTACGGAAGAGCATTGGGAGTCCTGACATGGCACGCGCCAGCAACATCCTCGCCACCATCGGCAACACCCCGCACGTGCGCATGGCCAAATTGTTCCCGGATGCCGAGGTGTGGATCAAGTCGGAACGGTCGAACCCCGGCGGCTCGATCAAGGACCGCATCGCGCTGGCCATGGTGGAGGCGGCGGAGGCCGATGGCACGCTGAAGCCCGGCGGCATCATCGTCGAGCCGACCAGCGGCAACACCGGCATTGGTCTGGCCATGGTGGCGGCGGTGAAAGGCTACAAGCTTATCCTCGTCATGCCCGAAAGCATGTCGATCGAGCGGCGGCGGCTGATGCTGGCCTATGGCGCCAGCTTTGATCTGACGCCGCGCGAAAAGGGCATGAACGGCGCCATCGCCCGCGCCATGGAGATCGTGGCCACCACGCCCGGCGCCTGGATGCCGCAGCAGTTTGAAAACCCGGCCAACATCGCCGTGCACGAACGCACCACCGCGCTGGAAATCATTGCCGATTTCGCCGACAGCCCGCCGGATGCGATGATCACCGGCGTCGGCACCGGCGGTCATATCAGCGGCAGCGCCCGGGTGCTGAAGCAGAAATGGCCGGCCCTGAAGGTGTTTGCGGTGGAACCGGCGGCCAGCCCGGTGATTTCCGGCGGTTCGCCGGCGCCCCACCCGATCCAGGGCATTGGCGCCGGCTTTATCCCGAAGAATCTCGACATGAGCGTGCTCGACGGCGTGGTGCAGGTGGATGCGGCCGACGCCAAGGCCTGGGCGCTGCGCGCCGCCAAGGAAGAAGGCATGCTGGTCGGCATATCGTCGGGCGCGACCCTGGCCGGCATCGCGCTGAAGCTGAAGGAACTGCCCAAGGGCGCCCGGGTGATCGGTTTCAATTACGACACGGGTGAGCGTTATCTTTCGGTGCCGGAATTCCTGCCCGGGGCCTGACGGGCCGGCTGCAGATCCACCACCACGATTTCCGGCGGCACCCCGATGCGCATCGGCACGAAGGTGGTGCCGATGCCGGCCGAAACCACCATTTGCTGGCCGGGGCCGATGCGATAGAGGCCGTGGCGCCAGCGTTCATATTGCGGCAGCAGGCGTGGGTATCCGGCGATGCGGATCTGGCCGCCGTGCGTGTGCCCGGCCAGGAACAGGCCAACCCGCGGCGGCAGCAGCCGGGCATAATCGGGTTCGTGCGCCAGCGCGATCAGCGGCCGGGCCGGATCGGCGCGGGCGGCGGCCACCATCAGGCCGCGGATCTGATCGGTGCCCAGGATCATGTCGTCGATGCCGATGATCTGCACCGGGCCGACATCGGCCAGATCACCGGCCAGCAGGTTCAGGCCAAAGCGGCGCATCACCCGGCGGGTCCAATAGGGATCGTCGTGATTGCCGGGCACATTCCACACGCCCAGCGGCGCCGAGAGGCGGGTGAGCGGGCGCAGCGAGCGTTCCAGCCGCATCGGCGGGTTCCACAGCTTGCTGGCGTGGAAATCGCCGGTGATCACCACCAGATCGGGATGGAGCGCATTGGCCTGTGCCACGATGCGATCGATCCGCGCCTCTGGCATGTCCCACGCGCTGCCATGAATGTCAGACAGGTGGACGATGCGCAGCGGGCGCGACAGGCCGGCCAGTTCGACCCGGTGGCGGGTGACCACCGGATCGCGGATGGCACCCAGCCAGCCGATCCAGCCCAGCGCCAGCACCAGCGCGGCAACAATCAACAGCAGACGGCGCATGGAATCAGGGCTTTGGCATCACTGCCCAAGCCTGCCATGCCGGCCGGGCGCTGCCAACCCCGCGCCGCGCAGCCGGTTCAGGCCGTGGCGCGTTTGCGGCGGCGGGCGATGGCGCCAACCAGGCCGAAACCGGCCATCAGCATCGCCCAGCTGGCGGGTTCGGGCACGCCGGCGGTGGTGAAGGAAAAATCGTCGAACCGCTGGGCCGTGAAGAAGGTAACGCTGTCGAAGGCGCCATAGCCGGAGAAATCATAGAATTCGGGCGTGAGCGGATTGCCATCACCGATCAGGGGCGCGTTGAAATAGTAGGCCCCGCCGCGGAGCAGAAGGAACGAGCCGGGAATCATGGAGAAATCGTCGTAGGCGGTGACCTGGAAATCGGTCACCGGCGCATCAAACTGCACCGTGAGCCCCTGGCAGCCACCCTTGAAGGACTCGCCGCAGATCCGGTCATCGGTGAAGGTCAGGATGTCGGAAGGGGTGGGGGAGAAATTCGCGCCCGACTGCGAAAAGCTGAACATCTGCTGGCCGGCCATGCCGGTGAAATCCACCACGGCAGCGGCCGTGGGAATGGCGGCGAGCAGGGCCACCATGGCGACCGTCGGAATGCGAAGCATGAATGCAGTTCCCCCCCTGGGCGCAGCCGCGATTGGCGACGCCGTTCACACCTTGTTAACGCGGCCGGACAGGCTGTCAACCGCGATCAGGCGCGGGCCTTGTTTTCCTTGTCCTCAGCCAGGAACGCCTTGAACGGATTTAGTTTTTCGGCCGTTCCATTGGCGGCGACGCGGCGCAATTGCTGATAATACCAGGCCTGGGCGGCAAAGCCGTTGATGGTGCGCACCAGCTTGAACGGCGAGGCCGGCCCCAGCCAGCCGGGGCCGATGGCCAGCCGGTCTTCAAAGCGCGGCAGCTCCTCGATATGGCCGTCGAGCAACTCGGTGACGCAATCGGGTTCGGCGCACAGCGGCCGGCCAACGCCCACCAGCGCGATGCCGCTGGCGATGGCATCTTCCATGGCGTTCAAGGTGCGAAAGCCGCCGGTGACCATCAGCGGCGGGGTTTTCGCCTGCATCAGTGCCTTGGCCAAAGCCACGAAATAGGCTTCGCGCTGGCGGGTGGAGCCTTGCTTCGGCTCCTCGCGCGGGGTCAGGCCCTCCATGTCCATCATCGCCGGCTGTTCATAGGTGCCGCCCGACAGTTCGAGGCAATCGACACCAAGATCGGCCAGCCAGCCGGCAACCGTGATGCATTCGTCAAAGGCAAAGCCGCCCTTCTGGAAATCGGCGCTGTTCAGCTTGACCGAGAGGGTGAAATCACTGCCGACCGCAGCGCGCACGGCCTTGACGGTTTCGATCAGAAAGCGCGCACGGTTTTCCAGCGCGCCGCCCCATTCGTCGCGCCGCTGGTTGGCAAGCGGGGAGAGGAACTGGCTGATGAGATAGCCGTGGGCGGCGTGGACCTGCACCCCGGTGAAGCCGGCTTCGCGGGCGATGGCTGCGGCGTTGGCCCAGCGGGCGATCAGATCGGGGATTTCCACGCCGGTCAGCGGCACCGGCATGCCGAACTGCCCGCCGGGCAGGGCCAGCGGCACGGCCGATGGCGCGCGCGGGTGGGGGTTGACGCTTTTCTGGGTCTGGCGGCCGGCGTGGCTGATCTGCACCCAGGCCTGGGTGTCATTGGCGGTGGCGGCCTCGGCCCAGCGCGCCCAGGCCGCCTTGCCCTCATCGCTCAAAGGCCCATCGACAATCACATTGCCCGGCCGTTCCAGATG
>CAZAWH010000059.1:0-16803 GCA_964488775.1 uncultured Sandarakinorhabdus sp.
TCAGTGCAGCTCCTCGGCGGCGGCCACGCCGATCACGGCAAGGCCGGTGCGGATCACCTGGCCCACGGCGCGCGCCATGGCCAGCCGGGCGGCGGTGAGATCCGGCCGGTCGGCCAGCACGAAGCGCCGGGCCGGATCATCATTGCCGGCGTTCCACTGGCTGTGGAAGGCGGCGGCCAGATCGCCCAGCCAGAAGGCGATGCGGTGCGGTTCGCGCGCTTCGGCGGCCTGTTCGACCAGGCGGGGGAAATTGGCCGCCAGCTTCACCACCGCCAGTTCATCGGCATCGAGCAGGGACAGATCGGGTTCGGGCAGCGCGATGCCGGCTTCGGCGACCTTGCGGCCCAGGCTGGCGATGCGGGCATGGGCATATTGGACATAGAAGACCGGGTTGTCGCGGCTTTGCTCCACCACCTTGGCGAAATCGAAATCCATCAGCGATTCCGGCCGCTTGGTGAGCATGACGAAGCGCACGACATCCTTGCCGACTTCTTCGACCACCTCGCCCAGCGTCACGAAGGTGCCGGCGCGTTTCGACATCTTCACCGGTTCCCCGGCGCGCAGCAGTTTGACCAGATTGACGATCTTGATGTCGAGCGGCACCCGGCCATCCGAGAGTGCCTTCACCGCCGCCGTCATCCGCTTCACATAGCCGGCGTGATCGGCGCCAAAGATGTTGACCAGCGCGTCATAGCCCCGGGTCAGCTTGTCCCAATGATAGGCGACGTCGCCGGCAAAATAGGTCCAGCTGCCGTTGGACTTCATCATCGCCCGGTCCTGATCGTCGCCGAAATCGGTGGAGCGGAACAGGGTTTGCGGGCGCGGTTCCCAATCGTCGGCGGCTTCGCCCTTGGGCTTTTCCAGCACGCCTTCGTAGATCAGGCCCTTGGCGGTGAGCGTGTCGAGCGCCTCGCGCACCTTGGGGCCGAGCGAGGCTTCGGAGAAAAACACGTCCTGTTTGATGCCCAGCAGTGCCAGATCGGCGCGGATGCGCTCCATCATCAGGGCGACGGTGCGGGTGCGGAACAGGGTGAGCCATTGCGATTCCGGCGCGCCGACATGGGCCGCGCCAAATTCGGCGGCAAAGGCCTGGCCCACCGGCACCAGATAGTCGCCGGGATAAAGGCCTTCGGGGATTTCGATGGTTTCGCCCAGCGCCTCGCGATAGCGCAGATGGGCGGAGCGGGCGAGCGTATCGACCTGGCCGCCGGCATCGTTGATATAATATTCGCGCGTCACCTCCCAGCCGGCGAATTCCAGCAGACCGGCCAGCGCATCGCCCACCACGGCGCCGCGGCAATGGCCCATGTGCATCGGCCCGGTGGGATTGGCGGAGACATATTCGACGTTGATGCGCTTGCCCGCGCCCACGGTGGAGCGGCCATAATCGGCGCCGGCGCCCAGCATGGCGCGGATCTGGTCATGCCACACGCTGTCGGCCAGCTTCAGGTTGATGAAGCCCGGCCCGGCGACGTCGGCCGCGATGATGCCGTCGGCGCTGCGCAGCTCGGCCGCCAGGGCTTCGGCCAGGGCGCGCGGGTTGGTGCCGGCCGGCCTGGCCAGCACCATGGCGGCATTGGTGGCGAGATCGCCATGGCTGGCATCGCGCGGCGGCTCCACTGCAACCTGGGCGAAGGACAGGCCGGCCGGCAGCGTGCCGGCCGCGACCAGGCGGCCGAGCGCGGCATGAACGATGGTGGTGAAATGGGCAAAGAGGTTCACGGGGTTTGGCGCAATCTTCGTTGGAAACGGCTTTGGCGTTCCCTAACGCGCAGCCGGCGCGGCGTCCATGGGGTGGGGGTGTGGCTTGGGCCTTGAGGCGACGGGCGCGACCCCTCCGCCGCCGGTGGCGGCACCTCCCCTGGGAGGGGAGGATTGATTTGGTCCATGCCTCCAAGGGGAGGTGCCGAGCATCGCGAGGCGGAGGGGTCGCCCCCGGGCCGGCACTTCGCCCTCTTGCGCGGCCGGGCGGGGCGGCGCAGCATGGCGGCATGACCGATCATGTCGCCGCCCTTGAGGACAGCCTTGCCCTGGCGGTGGCGCGCGGCGGCGATCCGCAGGCGGCCGTCTATGCCCGGCTGTTCGCCCGGCACCCGGGGATGGAGGCGGAGTTCTGGCGCGACACGTCGGGCCGCATCCGGGGCGAGATGCTGGCGCGCAGTTTCGAGATGGTGATGGATCTGGCGGCACCGCATGCGCCCGACGGTGGATGGGGCGGGGCGTTCCTGGGCACGGAGGCGGTGACCCACGATGCCTATGGCATCGCGCGCGACGTGTTTGCCGATTTCCTGCCGATCGTGGCGTCGGTGATTGCCGAGGCCTGTGGTGATGGCTTCACGCCGGCGATGGCGGCGGCGTGGGATCGGGTGCTGGCGCGGGCGGCGGCGGTGCTGGCGGCCCTGCCGGGCAGCAGCATGGCGGCGCACCCATCAGGCGCAGCCGTGGGGATCAGGCCGACGGCACCAGCCGGTGGGCGGTGAGAGCCACGCGCTTTTCGCGCTCGGCCTGCAACTTGGCTTCGGCGTTGGCCAGTTGTTGCCAGGCGGCCTGGGCGCGCAGATACATGGCGCGTTGATTGTCCAGCCCGGCCTTGGCGGCCTGTTCGCCGCACAGCCCGATCTGGATCTGATAGAATTCGGATGATCCGCGCATGGTCGGCCCTGTCGCTGCATGACCGGCGCCGGCTGGCGCAGACCGTTGGTGGGGAAAAAGACGACGGGCGGCCCCCCGCGAAGGGGTGCCGCCCGTTGCCGCGCGATCAGGCCGCTTCGAGATTGACGGCCGAGGTCTTGCCACGGCGGTCGGTCTCCAGCTCATACTTGATGCGCTGATCCTTGTTCAGCGTGTGCATGCCGGCGCGTTCGACGGCGCTGATGTGCACGAAGTTGTCATCGCCGCCATTTTCCGGGGAGATGAAACCATAGCCTTTGTCGGCGTTGAAAAATTTGACAGTTCCGGTGATCATGCAAGTTTCCTTTCAGGAAAGCGTGACTATCCACCCGCAAGAGCACGGGCAGAGCTGGAGCCAAGTGAAAGGAAGAGGAGCTGATCAGCGGAGCTGATGTAGAGCGTCAATTTCCGTCGCAGTCGACGATAGCGATACTGCATTGGGCGCTATTTGGGGATAAGTCAAGATTGATTGCCGGAAAGGTTGGCACGCGCCAGGCGATTGACCGCGCCCGCCCCCTGTGCCCCTATGGCGAAAAATCGGGTGGGGGAAGGTGATGCGCAGTCTGTGGGCGGAAGCGGTGGGGACCTTCTTCCTGTTTGCCGCGGTGATCGGTTCCGGCATCCTGGCGCAGGGGCTGATGGCGGGCAATGTGCTGCTCGGCGTGCTGGCGGTGACGGCCGCGACGGTGATGATGCTTTATCTGCTGGT
The DNA here is from genome assembly GCA_964488775.1 of uncultured Sandarakinorhabdus sp. Taxonomy (GTDB): domain Bacteria; phylum Pseudomonadota; class Alphaproteobacteria; order Sphingomonadales; family Sphingomonadaceae; genus Sandarakinorhabdus. The sequence goes on from CAZAWH010000059.1 coordinate 3,380, forward strand.
GACGATGCTGGGCCCGGTGTCGGGCGCGCAGTTCAACCCGGTGGTCAGCCTGGTGCTGCGCCTGCGCGGCGCCCAGGGCTGGGGGCTGACGCTGGCGATGATCGCGGTGCAGGTGGCGGCCGGCATCGCCGCGGTGTTTGCGGTGCACGCCATGTTCGAACAGCCGATCCTGCAGGTGGCGACCAATGCACGGGGCGGCGTTGGCCTGATGCTGGGCGAATTCATCGCCACCTTCGGCCTGATCCTCACGGTGCTACTGACCGGCCGGCATGCGCCACAATCGGGCGCGACGAGCGTGGCGCTCTATATCGGCGCGGCGATCCTGTTCACCTCATCGACCTGCTTTGCCAACCCAGCCATCACCCTCGCCCGCGCGCTGACTGACAGCTTCACCGGCATCGCGCCGGCGCACGTGCCGGGCTTCATCGCGGCGCAATGTGCCGGCGGGCTGGCGGCGCACTGGCTGGAGCGGGTGATTTATCCGGAGGGGTGAGGGGCTCAGGCCGCTGCCAGCCCATCCTCCGGAATGGCATAGAGCAGGCTCGCCCCGCGCATGGTGCTGGCGGCGAGCGCCTGCACCTGCGGCAGCAATTGTTCGGCGAAGAAGCGAGCCGTCGTGCGTTTGGCCGCTGCAAACTGCGGATCGGGGTGGGCGCGGCTGGCCAGCGCCTGTTTGGCCAGCAGCCAGCCGCCCAAGGTGAGGCCCATCAGGCGCAGATAGGGCGTGGCGCCGGCGGCGATATCGTCGGGGTTGTTGTGCCCGGCCAGCCACAGCGAGGTGGTGTGGGCCGAATCGAGCGCATCCTGCAGCCAGGGCACGATCAGCTTGAGCTCCTCATCCTCGTCCAGATCGTGGAGCGTGGCGCGCACTTCGCCGAGCAAGTCCTTCCAATGCTGGCCGCCATCCATGCCCAGCTTGCGGCCGACAAGGTCCATGGCCTGGATGCCGTTGGTGCCTTCGTAGATGGGCGCAATGCGGGCATCGCGCAGAAACTGCGCCGCGCCGGTTTCCTCGACATAGCCCATGCCGCCGAAAATCTGCACGCCCAGGCTGGCGACCTCGACCCCGATATCGGTGGCCCAGGCCTTGGAAATGGGGGTGAGCAGATCGGCGAGGCCCTGGCCGGCCTTGTCACCAGTATGGGCGCGGTCCACCGCGGCGGCGTTGAGATAGACAAGCGCGCGGCTGGCTTCGGTCAGCGCCTTCATCGTCATGATCGTGCGGCGCACATCGGCGTGCTCGATGATGCGCACCGGTTCGCGGCCGCCACCGAACTTGGCGCTCTGCACGCGGGTGCGGGCATAATCCAGCGCATGCTGGGTGGCGGCTTCGGCGATGGCGACGCCCTGCAGGCCGACCTGCACGCGGGCGTTGTTCATCATGGTGAACATGGCGCGCATGCCGCCATTTTCCGGGCCGACCATCCAGCCGATGCAGGCATCATTGTCGCCAAAGCTCATCGTGCAGGTGGGGGAGGCGTGGATGCCGAGCTTATGTTCCAGGCCGACGCAGCGCAGATCGTTGCGGGTGCCATCGGGCAGGATCTTGGGCACGAGGAACAGGCTGATGCCCTTGGTGCCGGGCGGGCTGTCGGGCGTGCGGGCGAGGACGAGGTGGACGATGTTTTCCGCCGCGTCATGCTCGCCCCAGGTGATGAAGATCTTGGTGCCCTTGATGCGCCATGATCCATCGGGATTGGGCTCGGCGCGGGATTTCAGCGCGCCGACATCGCTGCCGGCGGTCGGCTCGGTCAGGTTCATGGTGCCGGTCCATTCGCCGGTGACGAGTTTCGACAGGTAACGCGCCTGCAAGTCCGGGCTGGCATGGGCGGCCAGCGCCTCGATCGCGCCCTGGGACAGCATCATGCACAGCGCAAAGGCCATGTTGGCGCTGGTCAATTGTTCCTGCACCGCCACCGCCACGGCAAAGGGCAGGCCCTGGCCACCATGGGCTTCGGGCACGCCCAGCCCGGCCCAGCCGCCGTCGACATATTGCCGGTAAGCCTCGGCAAAGCCCGGCGGCAGGGTGACGGTGCCGTCGTGCAGTTTGGCGTGGGTGCGGTCCCCCAGCTTGTTCAGCGGCGCGAAGACGTTGCTGGCCAGCTTGCCGGCTTCGGCCAGGATCGCGTCCACCATGTCGGGGCTGGCATTGGCATAGGCCGGCAGGGCGGCGAGGCCGGGCAGATCGGCGATGACATCCAGCGCGAACCGCTGTTCGGTGGTGGGGGCGGTGTAGGGCATGACCTGTTTCCGTTTTGGCGTTTGCCCCGGTATAGACGCGCGCCATGCAGCCTGAAAGCCGCCTGTTGCAGCCTGACGCCGCCGGCATTGCCGCAGCGGCCGCGCGGTTGCGCGCCGGCGGGCTGGTCGCGGTGCCGACGGAGACCGTCTATGGCCTCGCCGCCCGGGCCGATCAGCCGCAGGCGGTGGCCGGGATCTATGCCGCCAAGGGCCGGCCGAGCTTCAATCCGTTGATCGTGCACGTGGCCGATGTGGCGCAGGCGCAAACATTGGCGCTGCTGTCGCCGCTGGCGCTGCGGCTGGCGGCGGCATTCTGGCCGGGGCCGTTGACGCTGGTGCTGCCGCGGCGCGGCGATGCGGCGGTGGCGTCGCTGGTGACGGCGGGGCTGGACACGATCGCGCTGCGCTGCCCCGCGCATCCGGTGATGCAGGCCCTGGTGCGCCGCGTTGGCCCGCTGGCGGCGCCATCGGCCAATGCCTCGGGCCGGATTTCGCCGACGCGCGCCGCGCATGTGTTGGCCAGTCTGGCCGATGTGCCGGTGATCGATGCCGGGCCGTGCGCGGCCGGGGTGGAATCGACCATCATCGCGGTGGACGGAGCCGGTTGGCGCCTGCTGCGGGCCGGCGCGGTGACGGTGGAGGCGCTTGCGGCGGTGGCGGGGGCCCCCTCACCCGGGCCGCCTTCGGCGTCTCTCGACCTCTCCCCCGAGGGGAGAGGTGTGTTGGCCCCCGGCATGCTGGCGTCACATTATGCCCCGGCCCAGCCGGTGCGGCTGGAGGCGGTGACGGCCGGCACCGATGAATATCACATCGGCTTTGGCGCCGTGGCCGGCGATGCCAGCCTGTCGGCCCGCGGCGACCTCGCCGAAGCCGCCGCCCGCCTGTTCGATCTGCTGCATGCCGCCGAAGCCAGCGGCCGGCCCGGCATCGCGGTCGCCCCGGTGCCGCGGCATGGGCTGGGCCTGGCGATCAACGATCGCCTGCAGCGGGCGGCGGCGCCGCGGGGTTAGGGCACCGGGGTCAGAGCTTGCCGATCTTTTCGGCGGCTTCGCGCAGGATGGCGGCGATGGCTTCGGCGCGTTCGGTGCGGGATTCGGCGGCCTCGGCGGCGGCGGTGCGGGCGGCGTGGCGCAGATCGTGCATCGCCGCGCGCAGCGGGTCGCCAGTGCGGTCGCTTGTGCGGTCGCTGGCGCAGCGGGCCATTTCGGCCAGGCGGTGCAGCGCGTCCTTCAGCTGTTCCTCGGCGGCGTCGAGCGCGGCGCGGCCGGCATCGGTGATGGCATAGCGGCGGCGGCCTTCCTCGGCGGCGACTTCGCTGATCAGGCCTTCGTCGGCCAGCATGTTGAGCATCGGATAGATCATGCCCGGCGACGGCGAATAGAGGCCGGCCGACATCTCCTCGATGGCCTTGATCAGGTCATAGCCGTGGCGCGGCTCTTCCTTGAGCAGGTGGAGAAGCACGGCCTTCAGGGCTTCGGCGCCAAAGCGGCGGCGGCGGGCGCGGGGCGGGCCATCGAAATTGTCGCCGAATTCATCGGCAAAGGCTCTCGCAAAGGCGGCCCAGCGGGCGCTGCGGCCGGACCAGCGGCCGCCGAATTCCTTGTGGAAGCCGTTGCGATCGAAGTGGAAGCGGAAGTGCATGGCGGTGACTCCAGGGGGCATTGGAGAACTTAAGATATATCTTGAATGACTGTATTGCAAGGGTGATACGGATGATGCCTAGAAACGCTATTGCAAGTCAGTCGCAATAAGGCCATGCTGATCGGGCTTTGGAGGACCAGCGATGTTCGTGACGCATGAGGCGGAGTTTCCCTGGGATGGCGGGCCCCGGCGCGGCGATGGCCACCTGACCCGGCCCGCGCCGTCTGATCCGCTGCCGCCGCATCTGCGCGATCTGCTCTGGTGCCTACGCCGCACCGCCATGCTGCGGCCGATTGGCCAGGGCCGCGATGCCCATGTGCATCTGCTGCTGCAGCGCGGCTTTGGCGACGGCGGGCTGGGGCTGGAGCATCTGCTGCGCTGCCTGGTGGTGGGCCTGGCGCGGCGGGCGACGCGGCCGATCCGCCTCCATCGCCCGTGCCGGCCGCAGATCAGCGGCGATGAATGGCGGCTGCTGACCGCGCTGGCCGAGGCCGGGCGGCCGCCGCGGGTGGCGGCGGTGCTTGCCCCGCTGGTCGGCAGCCGCGGCGCCGAGCTGGAACCGATCCTGGCCGGCATCGCCGCCTTGTTGCCGCGCTGAACTGGCCTTAGGCTCCCCACCGGCAAGGGGGAGGATGACATGACACGCTTGATGGCACTGGCGGCGCTGTTGATGGCCGGATCGGCGCTGGCGAAACCGGTGGTGCTGGCGAATGGCCTGATCGTCGATGGCAGCGGCGCTGTGCCCTATGCCGGCTGGCTGGCGATGGAGGGGGACCGGATCACCGCCATGGGGAAGGGCGCGCCGCCGGCCGCTATGGTGAAGGGCGCCGCGGTCACCGACGTCAAGGGCCAGGCGATTTCGCCGGGCTTCGTCAACATGCTGAGCTGGGCCACCGAGAGCCTGTTGATCGACGGCCGGGCCCAGAGCGACATCCGCCAGGGCGTCACGCTGGAGGTGATGGGCGAGGGCAATTCGATGGGGCCGCTGAACCCCGAGATGAAGCGGCTGATGGCGCAGCGGCAGGACGACATCAAATATCCCATCAGCTGGACGACACTGGGCGAGTATCTGACGGTGCTGGAGAAGAAGGGCATTGCGCCCAATGTTGCCAGCTTTGTCGGCCACACCACGGTGCGCGTGCACGAGCTGGGCGAGGGCGATGTTGACCCGACGCCGGCGCAGCTGGGCCGGATGCAGGGCCTGGTGCGCGCCGCCATGCATGAAGGGGCGCTGGGGCTGGGCACGTCGATGATCTATGCGCCGGCCGCCTATGCCGAAACGCCGGAACTGATCGCGCTGGCCAAGGCGAGCGCGGCCTGTGGCGGCATGTATATCAGCCACATGCGATCCGAAGGCGACCGCATCGAACAGGCGGTGGACGAGTTGATCGAGATTGCCCGCCAGTCCGGCGGCCCGGCCGAGATCTGGCACATGAAGATGTCGGGCCGGCGCAACTGGGGCAAGCTGGACACGATCATCGGCAAGATCGAGGCGGCGCGCGCGCAGGGCATCCGCATCACCGCCAACATGTACAATTATACCGCCGGGGCAACCGGGCTGGATGCCGCCATGCCACTGTGGGTGCAGGCCGGCGGGCTGGAAAAATGGATCGAGCGGATGAAGGACCCGGCCATCCGCGCCCGGGTCAAGGCCGAGATGATGGACGAGAATGCCAATTGGGAGAATCTCGCCCGCCGGGCCGGTGATCCCGACAAGGTGCTGCTGCTGGGCTTCAAGAACCCGGCGCTGAAGCCGCTGACCGGCAAGACGCTGGGCGAGGTGGCGCGGATGCGCGGGACCAGCCCGGAAGACACCGCCATCGATCTGGTGATCGAGGATGGCAGCCGGGTCGGCACCGCCTATTTCCTGATGGATGAGAACAATGTGAAGCGGCAGACGGCGCTGCCGTGGATGAGCTTTGGTTCGGATGCCGGGGCACCCAGTGCCGAGGGCGTCTTCCTCCTCTCCCAGGATCATCCGCGCGCCTATGGCAATGTCGCCCGGCTGCTCGGCAAATATGTGCGGGAGGAGAAGACCACCACATTAGAGGATGCGGTGCGGCGGCTGACCCATTTGCCGGTGACCAACCTGGGCATAAGCGAGCGCGGGCTGCTGAAGCCCGGTTATTTTGCCGATGTCGTGGTGTTTGACCCGGCGACCATCAAGGATCACGCCACTTTCGAGAAACCGGCGCAATATGCCACCGGGGTCGCCCATGTGTGGGTGAACGGCGTGCAAGTGCTGAAGGGCGGCGCGCCAACCGGGGCGGCGGCCGGGCGCTTTGTGAAGGGGCCGGGTGCGGGCAAGTGCCCGGCGTGAGGGGAGCCTTTTTCACAAAGCCCTCGTCATCCTGAAACAAGTTCAGGATGACGGGTCATTTGGTACCCGTCACTCGCTCCTCGCCAGCAGCGCTTTCAGTTCACCCTCCCAGAAGATGGACCAGGTGTGGGTGCTGTGGCCGCGCGTTTCGGCGGTTTCGGGGATGAGGACGAAGCGGCCCTGCGGCATGGCCTTCACATGGGCGGCGGCATCGCCGACGCCGGGCGGGTTGATGAAATCATCGGCGCTGTTCACCCAGGTCAGCGGCACGTTGATCCGGGCGAGGTTGGGGGCCGGGTTGTAATTGCGGCTGGCCTCCAGCTGGTAGATGCGGTCGTTGGCATCGGCGCTGCCGGCAAGGCCCTGCGCCATCGCCCGCTGCGCGGCGGCATCGGCGAGATCGCGCGTCGGCCAATCGGCCTGCATCCGGACCGGGGCGGAGCTTGCCATCGCCTGCAGCGCCACGCCGACCCTGAGGCCGCTCAGCGGCGGCTTGCTGTAATTGCCGCCGTTCCAATCCGGATCGGCCTTGATCGCCTGGATGGCCATGGCCCGCCACAGGCGGTTGCGGCCGGCCAGCGGGATGACGTTGCAGGCCAGCGGCATGATGGCGGCGGCGCGGCCGGGCAGATCGGTGCCGAACTGGAAGCCCATCATGCAGCCCATCGAGGTGCCCATCAGCAGCCGCAGCCGCTTCACCTTCAGGTGATCGAGCAGCAGGCCCTGCGCGCGCACCATGTCGGCATAGTCATAGGCCGGAAACGCCATGCGCAGGCCATCGCTGGGTTTCGACGAGCCGCCATGGCCGATGGCATCGGGCAGGATGATGAAATGGCTGGCCAGATCCAGCGGCGCGCCGGCGGCGAACAGGCGGGTGAACTGCGGCACCAGGAACTGCGCGCCGGTGCCGCCGGTGCCGTGGCCGATCATCACCGCGTTGGTGATGTTGCCGTCCGCGTCGCGCTGCGGCGTGCCCAGCGTGCGATAATGCTGCTTCAGTTCGGGCAGCAGCTTGCCATCGCCAAAGCGGAAATCGCGGGTGACGAAATCGGCTTCGGCCACCGCCAGGCGGGCGACGGGCTGTGCGCTGGTCTGGGCGCTGGCTGGGGCGGCCGGGCTGGCGGCCGCCAGTGCGAGAATGGCGAAGATAATGGCGCGCGACATGACAATTCTCCCTTGCTCGCCCTGATGGCCCAGCTTGGCCCACGCCTCAAGACCCCGATGGTTGACCAGTGATGACGGCGGCCGGTTTTCGCGTATAACAGCGCCGGAATGAATTCGGGGGTGGCAATGGGGTCAGACATGGCGGCGCCAACCAGCGCTGCGGCACCGGTGCTTGCCGTTGATCTGGACGGCACCTTGCTGCGGTCTGACCTGTTGTTTGAAAGCTTCTGGTCGGCCTGGGCGCGCAACTGGCGGGCGCCGCTGGTGGCGCTGGCCGGGCTGCGCCAGGGCCGGGCCGGGATGAAGGCGGCGCTGGCCGGGCTGGCGGAGGTGGATGTCACCACCCTGCCCTATGCCGAGCCGGTGATCGACCATGTGCGGGCCTGGCGCGCCGCGGGCGGCCGCACCGAACTGGTGACCGCCAGCGATGATCGCCTGGCGCGGCAGGTGGCGGCGCATCTGGGCCTGTTCGATGCGGTGCAGGGATCAGCCGATGGCACCAATCTGAAGGGCGCGGCCAAGGCGGCATGGCTGGTGGCGCGCCACGGCGAAGGCGGGTTTCATTATGCCGGCGACAGCGCGGCCGACCTGGCGGTGTGGCAGCGTGCCGGCGGCGTGGTGGCGGTGAACCCGGCCCCGGCGCTGGACCGCAAGATCATGGCGCTGGCGCCCGATGCCACCCGCATCACGGTGCCGCGTGGGCGCGCCGGCTGGTGGAAGGCGCTGCGCCCGCACCAGTGGCTGAAAAATCTGCTGGTGTTCCTGCCGGTGCTGGCCGGCCACCGGCTGGATCTGGCGGCGTTGTTGCCGGCGTTGCTGGCCTTCTGCGCCTTTTCGATGGTGGCATCCGGCGTCTATCTGCTCAACGACATGCTGGATCTGGCCGCCGATCGCCGCCACCCGCGCAAGCGCAACCGGCCGTTTGCCGCCGGCACCCTGTCGCTGGCGGCGGGCAGCATCGCCTTTCCGCTGCTGTTGCTGGGCGGGCTTGGGCTGGCGGCGCTGGTTGGGCCGCTGCTGCTGATCACCCTTCTGGTCTATCTGTTCCTCACCACCAGCTATTCGCTGTGGCTCAAACGCCTGATTGTCATCGATATCTGCGTGCTGGCCTGTGTCTATACGCTGCGGCTGGTGGCGGGCGGGGCGGCCACCGGGATCCCCTTGTCGGTGTGGCTGTTCAGCTTCTCGATCTTCCTGTTCCTGTCGCTGGCGGCGGTGAAGCGCCAGGCCGAGCTGGTGGCCGGGGTGAAATCGGGCACGGTCAAGGCGGCGGGCCGCGGCTATCATGTCGATGATCTGGCGGTGGTGGCCAACATGGCGATTTCGGCCGGCTATGTCTCGGTGCTGGTGCTGGCGCTCTATCTCAATTCGCCGGCGGTGGTGGCGCTGTATCACGCGCCGCAGCTGTTGTGGGGGGTGGTGCCGGTGATGCTGTTCTGGATCAGCCGGATGACGATGACGGCGCATCGCGGCGAGATGCATGATGATCCGCTGGTGTTTGCCGCCACCGATGGCATCAGCCTGGTGTGCGCCGGCTTCATCGTGGCGCTGGCCGTGGCCGCCACCCTGGCATGAACGGCGGGACCGCCCTGGCACTGCGCTACATCGGCTTTGCCGGCCTGGCGACGCTGGCCAATCTGGGCGTGCAGCGGCTGGTGCTGGCCGTGCCACTGTTGCCGGCCGGTCAATGGCTGCTGGTGGCGATGGCGGCCGGCACGCTGGTCGGGCTGGTGATCAAATATCTGCTCGACAAGCGGTTCATCTTTGCCGACCGCAGCCGCGGCCTGGCGGCGCATGGCCGGCGCTTTTCGGCCTATGCCGGCTTTGGCCTGTTCACCACCCTGTTGTTCTGGGGCTTTGAAGCCGGCTTCTGGTGGCTGGGCGGCACCACGGCCTGGCGCGAGGCCGGGGCGGTGATCGGGCTGGCCATCGGCTATGCCATCAAATACCGGCTGGACCGCCGCTTTGTCTTCACGCCGGGGGCGGCATGAGGATCGCCGGCTGGGGCCGATATCCAGTGGCGGATTGCCGGCTGCTGCCGGGCGATGCGGCGTTGCCGAATGGCGCCCTGATCCCGCGCGGCAACGGCCGCAGCTATGGCGACAGCGCGCTGAACCCCGATGCCACCATCGACATGCGCCGGTGCAACCGCATGCTGGCCTTTGATGCGCAAACCGGCGTGCTGGTGGCCGAAGCCGGGGTGTTGCTGACCGATATCGTCGCCACCTTCCTGCCGCGCGGCTGGTTCCCGCTGGTGACGCCGGGCACCAGGCTGGTGACGCTGGGCGGGATGATTGCCGCCGATGTGCATGGCAAGAACCATCATCATGTCGGCTCGTTCGCGGCCTGTGTGGACTGGATCGAGATGATCGATGCCAGCGGCGCGGTGGTGCGGTGCAGCCGCGCGGCCCACACCGATCTGTTCGAATGGACGCTGGGCGGCATGGGCCTGACCGGCATCATCCTGCGCGCCGCCATCCGGTTGCAGCGCGTGGCCGGCGGCCATATCCGCCAGCAGACGCACGTGGCGGCCAATCTGGACGAGGCGCTGGCCCTGTTTGATGCCCATGACGCGGCGCCCTATTCGGTGGCCTGGATCGATTGCCTGTCGGGCGGGCGCGCGGCCGGGCGCAGCCTGTTGTTCACCGGCGATCATGCCGAGGCGCCGGGCCGCCCGGCCCCGGCCGGATTGCACCAGCGGCTGCGGCTGCCGGTGGATCTGCCGGCGCTGGCGCTCAACCGGCACAGCATCGCGGCGTTCAACGCGCTCTATTTCGCGCGCGGCCGCCAGACGGCGGGGCAGGACCGGCTGCTGCCGGCGACGCACTATTTCTATCCGCTGGATGCCATTGCCGATTGGCATCGCCTCTATGGCCGGCGCGGTTTCGTGCAGTTCCAGTGCCTGCTGCCGCCGGCCAGTGCCCCGCAAGGTCTGGCGGCGATCCTGGCGGCAACCGCGGCGGCCGGGCTGGGCAGTTTCCTCGCCGTGTTGAAACGCATGGGGCCGGGGCGGCGGCAGGATGGGCGCGGCGGCCTGTCCTTTCCGGGCGACGGCTTCACCCTGGCGCTGGATTTTCCGGTGTCGCCGGCCAGCCTGGCGCTGCTTGATCGGCTGGATGCCATCGTGCTTGATCATGGCGGGCGGTTTTACCTGGCAAAGGATGCACGCATGACGGCCGAGACCCTGCACCGATCGGATCCGCGCGCCGGCCAGTTTGCGGCCTGGCGGCGGCAGACCGGCGCGGCCGAGCGCTTTGCTTCCCTGCAATCGCGGCGGCTGGGCCTGTGACCGGGCCGGCACAGGGCGCGGTGCTGGTGCTGGGCGCCCGATCCGACATGGGGGTGGCGATCGCCCACCGCTTTGCCCGCGCCGGCCATCCGCTGTGGCTGGCCGGGCGCGATGTCGAGGCGATGGCCGCCGATGCCGCCGACATTGGCCTGCGCCACGGGGTGGACACCCGCACCCTGGCCTTTGATGCGCTGGATGTGGCCGGCCATGCCGCCTTCGTGGCGGCGCTGCCGGCAGTGCCGGCCGTGGTGGTGTGCTGCGTCGGCCTGTTGGGCGACCAGGCGGAAAGCCAGCGCGATGCGGCCGCCGCGAGCCTGGTGTTGCGCAGCAATTTCGAAGGGCCGGCGCTGGCGCTGGAGGCGTTGGCCGAACCGATGGCAGCGGCCGGCGGCGGCAGCATCGTCGGCATCGGATCGGTGGCGGGGGAGCGCGGCCGGGCCAGCAACTATGTCTATGGCGCGGCCAAGGCCGGGTTCGCCGCCTATCTGTCGGGCCTGCGCAACCGGCTGGCCGGGCGCGGCGTGCAGGTGTTGACCGTGCTGCCCGGTTATGTCGCCACCCGGATGACGGCGGGCATGACCCTGCCGCCGGCCCTGACCGCCCAGCCCGCCGAGGTGGGGGAGGCGGTGTATCGCGCCGTCATCGCCGGCCGTGATGTCATTCATGTGCGGCCCGTCTGGGGGCTGATCATGGCCATCATCCGCGCCCTGCCCGAAACCCTGTTCAAGCGGCTGAAGCTGTGACCGGTCCGCTCGCCCTGCTGCTCGATCTTCTCACCCGCCGGCGCTGGATGGTGGCGTTGGTGATCGTCATGCTGGGGGTGCGCATCCTGATCAGCGCCCTGCTGTTCGCGGCCCCGGATGGCATGGCGGTCGAACCCTTTGCCACCGATTACAGCGCCTTTTTCGTCTCGGGCCGGCTGGCCTGGGAAGGCGCGGTGGCCCAGGCCTATCGGCTGGAGGATTTTCTGGTCGCGCAGCAACGTTTGCTGGGCGCCACCGAATTCCTGCCCTGGACCTATCCGCCGCATTTCAACCTCGTCACCGCCGTGCTGGCGCTGCTGCCGATCTGGCAAGGCTATCTGGTTTTCGCGCTGCTCAGCCTGGTGGCGTGGCTGCTGGCGGTGCGGGCGCTGGCCGGGGCGCATTTTGGCCTGGTGCTGATGGCGATGTGGCCGGCGATGGCGGTGGGGCTGAACACCGGGCAGAACGGGCTGATGTTCGGCGCATTGATGGCCTGGCTGGCGCGGGCCGCGCTGGCGGCTGGCGGATCCGGGCGGGCGGTGGCCGGTGTGCCGCTGGCGCTGTTGACGATTAAACCGCATCTGTTGACCGGTGTTTGCCTGTGGCTGCTGCTGCAACGGCGCTGGCGGGCGATCCTGGTGGGCGGGGTGATCGCGCTGGCGCTGCTGGCACTGGCGACCTGGCTGCTCAAGCCGTCTGTTTGGCCGGCCTTTTTCACCGCGGCCGGGCGGGTGACCCTGTATCTGAAGGCCGGGCTGTTCCCGCTGGAACGCATGGTCAGCCTGTATGCCGGGTTCAGTCGGGCCGGATTTGCAAGCACGCCGGCACTGGCCCTGCACAGCGTTGGCACCTTGCTGTGGCTGGGCCTGCTGGCGCTGGCCTGGTGGCGTGGCTGGCCGCCGGCGCAGCAACTGGCGGTGGCGCTGTTCGCCACCCTGTTCCTGACGCCCTATGCCTATGATTATGACGTGCCGGTGCTGGGCGTGGCGCTGGCGCTGCTGGCGCCCGATCTGGTGCGGCGCGGCAAGCCGGCGCAGATCATGGTGATCCTGCTGCTGTTCTGGCTGGCCGGTGCCTGCGGCGCGGTGTTCACCGATCAATTGCCCGACGACAAGGCTGCCGCCCTCGCCCTGTCGCGCCAGCTGCCGGCGCTGGGCGGATTCCTGCTGCACCCGGCGGGGCTGCTGCTGCTGTGGGTGGTGCGGCGCCAGTCGCCGGTCGCGGCCTGATCCCCGGCTGGTGCCAATGAAAAAGAGCCGCCCCGATTGCGCGGAGCGGCCCTTTTGAAATGATGGTGCCCAGAAGAGGACTCGAACCTCCACGCCCTTGCGAGCGCCAGCACCTGAAGCTGGTGCGTCTACCAATTCCGCCATCTGGGCACGGGGTAGGCGGCGGCTGATATGGGTGGAATCAGGGCTTGTCAACAGCCGGACGCGGATTTTCCACCGATTTTCCAGCCGCCGCGCCACAGGGGCAAGATGGCCCAAGACAGGGCGGGCAACTGCCGCTAAACCCCGCAGTCATGACGACAAGCAGCGCAGGCAGTTTCACGCCCCTGGCCATGGGCGATCTGGTGACGGTGATTGGCGGGGCCGGGTTCATCGGCCGCTATGTCGTGCAGGCGCTGGCGCGGGCCGGGTGCCGGGTGCGGGTGGTCTCCCGCCACGCCGACAGCGCGCTGTTCCTGAAGCCGCTGGGCGATCTGGGCCAGATCCAGGTGGTTTCGGGCAATATCACCAGCGATGCCGATCTGGCGGCGGCCTTTGCCGGCGCGGCTGCCGGCGTCAATCTGGTGGGCATCCTGGCCGAATCGGGGGCACAGCGCTTTGATGCCCTGCAGGCCGAAGGCGCCGGGCGCGCGGCGCGGGCGGCGGCCGCGGCCGGGGCGAGGGCCTTTGTGCAGATGTCGGCCATCGGGGCCGATGCCGGCAGCAGCATCGCCTATGCCCGCAGCAAGGGGCAGGGCGAACAGGCGGTGCTGGCGGCCTTTCCGGGTGCCACCATCCTGCGCCCCAGCCTGGTGGCC
>CAZAWH010000060.1:0-16721 GCA_964488775.1 uncultured Sandarakinorhabdus sp.
TGTGGCAGCGCATGGCGGCCAATGGCGATCTCTATCTGGGCCGCTATGAAGGTTGGTATTCGGTGCGCGACGAGGCCTATTATGACGAGGCCGAGCTGGTGGAAGCCCAGGATGCCGCCGGGGCCACCATCAAGCTGTCGCCGCAAGGCACGCCGGTCGAATGGACGGTGGAGGAAAGCTGGTTCTTCAAGCTGTCCGCCTATCAGGAGCGGTTGCTGGCCCTGTATGACCGCAACCCCGGCTTCATCCAGCCGCAGAGCCGGTTCAACGAGATGCGCGCCTTTGTGGCCGGCGGCCTGTCGGACCTGTCGGTCAGCCGCACCTCGTTCAGCTGGGGCATCCCGGTGCCGGGGGACGAGCGGCATGTCATGTATGTCTGGCTGGATGCGCTCGCCAATTATCTGACCGGGGCCGGCGGGCTGGACGGCGAATGGTGGCCGGCTGATCTGCACATCGTCGGCAAGGATGTGGTGCGGTTTCACACGGTGTACTGGCCGGCGTTTTTGATGTCGGCCGGCATTGCCCTGCCCAAGACCGTGTTCGGCCACGGCTTCCTGCTCAACCGCGGCGAGAAAATGTCGAAGACGCTGGGCAATGTCGTGGATCCGGCCGAAATGGCCACCCGCTTTGGCGTTGACCGGTTGCGCTGGTTCCTGTGCCGTGAAGTCGCCTTTGGCGAGGATGGCAGTTACAGCGATGAAGCCATTGTGGAGCGCACCAATGCCGATCTGGCCAATGGCATCGGCAATCTGGCGCAGCGCAGCCTGTCGATGGTGGCCAAGAATCTTGGCGGCGTGATGCCGGTGCGCGGGACGGCGGGCGACAGCGAGTTGCGCCTGAAAGACGCGTTCCACGCCGGGGTGGAGGCCTATTTTGCCGCGATGAACGCGCTGGCCCTGCACAAGGCGCTGGATGCGATCATGGGCATGGTGGCGGCGGCCAATGGCTATTTCGCCGAAAATGCCCCCTGGGCGCTGGCCAAGACCGACACGGTGCGCATGGCCGGCGTGTTGGCGGCGACGCTGGATGCGACCCGGCGGATCGTGCTGCTGGCGCAGCCGTTCATGCCGGCGAGCACAGCGCAATTGCTCGATCAATTGGGCGTTGCGGCTGACGCGCGTGATTTCAATGGCTTCAACACGCCCGTGGACGCTGGCGTGCAGCTGCCGCCGCCGGCCGGCGTGTTCCCGCGCGTGACGCTGGACGGTTGAGCATGTTGATCGACAGCCATTGCCATCTCAATTACCCAGGCCTGAAAGAGGATGTGGGCGGCGTGCTGGCCCGCGCCCGCGCCGCCGGCGTTTCGGGCTTTCTGGGCATTTCGACCCGGCAGAGTGAGTGGGACGAGGTGATCGCCCGCGCCGATGCCGAGGCCGATGTGTGGGCCACCGTTGGCATTCACCCGCATGAAGCCGACCTGCACCCCGATACCGATGCCGCCACCTTGATCGACGCCACGACCCACGCCCGGGTGGTCGGCATCGGGGAAACCGGCCTCGATTATTATTACGACAAGTCGGACCGGGAACGGCAGAAAACCAGTTTCCGCAGCCATATCATGGCGGCCCGCGCCACCGGCCTGCCGTTGATCGTCCACACCCGCGATGCGGAGGCTGACACGCTGGCCTTGCTGCGCGAACCGGGGGAAGGGCGGTTGACCGGGGTGATCCATTGTTTCACCGCCAGCCAGGACTTTGCCGAAGCGGCGCTGGCGCTGGGCTTCTATATCAGCCTGTCGGGCATCGTGACCTTCAAGAACGCCCGCGATCTGCAGGCCACGGCCCGCACCATTCCGGCTGATCGCCTGCTGGTGGAAACCGATGCGCCGTTCCTGGCGCCGGTGCCGATGCGCGGCAAGACGTGCGAACCGGCCTTTGTGGCGCACACGGCGCGGTTTCTGGCCGAACTGCGCGGCGAAGCATTGGCCGATCTGGCGGCAACCACCAGCGCCAATTTCCGCGCGCTGTTTGCCAAGGCGGCATGAAGATCAGCATTTTGGGATGCGGCACCTCCAGCGGGGTGCCGCGCATTGGCGGCCCCGATGGCGCCGGCAACTGGGGCCTGTGCGATCCGGCCAACCCCCGCAACCGGCGGCGCCGCGTGTCGGTGCTGGTGGAGGCCGCGGGCCAGACGGTGCTGATCGATTGCGGGCCCGATTGCCGGGAACAATTGCTGTCGGCCCGGGTGGCGCATCTGGATGCAGTGATCATCACCCATGATCATGCCGATCACGCCCACGGCATTGATGATCTGCGCCAGGTGTTTCACGCCATGCGCCGCCCGGTGGACGTGTGGGCCAGCCCGGCGACATTTTCCGTGCTGAAACCCCGGTTCGATTATGTGTTCGACGGGGCGGCCGGCTATCCCGCCACCTGCACGGCGCATGATCTGGTTGGCCCGGTGGCGCTGGGTGCCTTGACGATCACGCCGTTCCCGCAGCTGCATGGCGAGATTGAATCGACCGGTGTGCGTTTTGATCATGATGGCAAGAGCTTTGCCTATTCCACTGATGTGAAAGGCTTTGATAGCAGAGCCGATGCCGCATTGGCCGGGCTGGACCTGTGGGTGGTTGATGCCTTGCGCCGCGAACCGCACCCGACCCACAGCCATCTGGCGCAAACGCTGGGCTGGATTGCCGAGCGCCGGCCGGGCAGGGCGGTGCTCACCCACATGGACCAGAGCATGGATTATGCGACGCTGTTGGCCGAACTGCCGGCCGGCGTTGAGCCGGGTTATGACGGGCAGGTGATCAGCCTATAGCGCCAGCAGCGCAAAGCCCAGCGCAGCGGCCAGGCTGGTCAGGCTGGCCACCAGACCAACCAGCAACGGGCGTGGCCCGGCCTTGAGGATTTCGCCCAACGGTGACCGGATGGCCGTGGCCGCAACGGAAATCGCCAGCATCCAGCTGGAGGCATCGGCGGCAAGGCCAGACACGGCGTCTGGAATGACCCCGGTGGAGTTGACGCCGGCCACCACGAAAAAGCCGGCGACAAACCAGGGGAGCAAAGGCGCCGCGCGCTTGCCGCCACTGATCTTCAGGGATTGCGGGAAGGCGAGCGCGACCAGGGCCAGCACCGGTGCCAACAGGGCGACCCGGGCCAATTTGACGATGGTGGCGGTTTCGCCTGCGGCCGGGGAAAAGGCATAGCCGGCCCCCAGGGTTTGGGCGACATCGTGGATGGAAGCCCCCAGCACGAACCCGGCCTGCAAGTCATTGAGTTTGAACAATTCGCAGATCGCCGGATAGAGCACGAGGGCAGCGCTGCTCATGGCTGAGGTGCCGACCAGAACCAGCGTCAATTCGGCCTGGCGCACGCGGCGCTCGCTGAGTGTGGCCGAAAGCGCCATGGCCGCCGAAGCGCCGCAGATGGCCACGGCGCCGCCCGACAAGGTGCCGAAGGCAGGCGTAAACCCCAGGGCGCGCGCTGTCGCGACACCGGCGGCGATGGTGATGCCAACAATGGCAACCACGGCCAGCAGCGACTGCGGCCCCAGCGCAATGATCTGTTCCAGCGTGATGCGCGCACCCACCAGCACAATCGCCCAGCGGAGCAATTCGCGGCTGGCGAGCGTGAGCCCGGGCGTGAGCCGCCGATCGGCCGACAGAAAGTTCATGGCCAGCCCAATCAGCAGCGCCAGCAGCGTGAGCGGCGCGCCATAACGGTCTGCCAGCGAGGCCGCAGCCAAGGTGGCGAGTACGGCGACCGCCAGACCGGGAAGATAATCGCGCCAACGGGTTGCCGGCGTCCGTTCGATATCGCCGTAAAGATCGGCGGCCTGCGGCAGGGCGGATGGCTGGGTGTCCATGGTGGAGGGTTAGGCTGCGATGGGCCGTCTGCCAAGAGGCTGCATGGAGAAATTAAACATAATATATATTATCACTCTTATTTGTCGCCGAGAAGGGCAAGGCGATGATCCAGCGAAATGCGCCCCGCCCCGACCGTCGCCAGCACGGCGCCCATTCCAACCAGAGCCAAGGGCGGCCACCATCCGGGCACCGGGCCCGCAGCATGGACGAACCAGAAACCCACCAGGAAATTCGGTATGAGGCTGAGCCCGGCAAGCCGCGTGCCCAGGCCCAGCACCAGCGCGATCCCGGCGAGGAATTGGCACCAGACCGAAATCGGTGCGCCGATGTGCGGCCACGGGATGCCGGCGGCGCGGCAGAAATCGATGAACACCTGCATCCGCGCTGCGCTGAACATATTGTCCTGGCTCTGGAAGATCAGAAAGCTGCCGGCCAGCAGCCGCATCAGCAGCAGGCCGAGATCACCGCTCCTTGCCAGGCCGGGCAGCTGCCAGGCCGGCGTCATGCCGCCAGGCCCAGCGCCCGTTCCACCCGCTGCACCCAGGCCCGCACAACCGGCCATTCGGCCAGATCAAAGCCGCCCTGATGCGCAACACGGGTGTAGGCAACCAGGCCGACATCGGCGCAGCTGAAGCCCTTGCCCACAAACCAGTCACGACCAGCCAAATGGCCCGCCATCACGTCCAGCGCGGCGCGGCCCTTGCGCATCAGCGACGGATCAATCTCGCTGTCGGGTTTGCCGAGATAGAATTTCTGGAAGCGGCGCACGGCAATCGCGGGCTCGTGGCTATATTGTTCCCAGAACAGCCATTGCAGCATTTCTGCCTGTTCCAGCTCATCAGCTGGGATCAGGCTGCTGCCGCGCGCCAGGAACAACATCATCGCGTTGGACTGTGCCAGGCGGTGGCCGTCGGCCAGTTCCAGGGCCGGCACCTGCCCCATCGGGAATTTGGCCAGAAATTCCGGTGATTTGGCCTCACCCTTCACCACATCCACATCAACCCAGCGATAGGCCAGGCCAAGATGATCGGCGACGAACTTCACCTTGAGGCAATTGCCCGACACCTTGTCTCCATACAGCGTGAACATTGCGTGGCTCCTTTCGTTGCCGGGCATAGCGGCGGCGCGCCGCGATTGAAAGCTGGCACTGGCTGCGGCAGGAAGGGGCATGACCAGCCCTGCCCTTTCCCTTGATCGCCTGGCCAACATCATGGCCCGTCTGCGCCATCCCGAACAGGGTTGCCCATGGGATCTGGCGCAGGATTTCGACACGATCGCGCCCTACACGATCGAGGAAGCCTATGAAGTGGCCGAAGCCATTGCGGCGCGCGACATGGCCGAATTGAAGAAGGAGCTGGGCGACCTGTTGTTTCAGGTCGTGTTCCACAGCCGCATGGCGGAAGAAGCCGGTCATTTCAATCTGTTCGAGGTGATCGACGCCTTGTGTTCCAAGATGGAGCGGCGCCACCCCCACATCTTTGGAGCAGGCACCAGAGCGGCGGATGCCGACGCCCAGAAGCTGGAATGGGAGCGCATCAAGGCCGAGGAACGGGCCGCGGCCGGAGACAAGGCGCGGCCGGTGTCGGCGTTGGATGGTGTTGCGGCGGCTCTGCCCGCGCTGATGCGGGCCGAAAAGCTGCAGGCGCGGGCCGCGCGGGTGGGCTTTGAATGGCCCGATGTGGCCGGCGTGCGCGCCAAGCTGGACGAGGAACTGGCCGAATTTGATGCCGCCGAAACCGATGCCCACCGGGCCGAGGAACTGGGCGATGTGTTGTTTGTGCTGGCCAATCTGGCGCGCCGCCATGGCATTGATCCGGAAGCCGCCTTGCGGGCCGGCAATGCCAAGTTCGAACGGCGGTTCCGCGCCATGGAGGCGCTGGCCGGGCCCGGCTTTGCCCAGCTGCCGCTGGATGCACAGGAAGCCTATTGGCAACAGGTGAAGGCGGCGGAGCGGCGCTGAACCGGCTTGCGCTGGCGCTTGCGCGGTCGCATGATCCCCATTGCAGGGTTGGTGGGGAGAATCGTGCATGTCGCTGAATCGCCGTGTGTTTCTGGCCGGCGCTGCCGGGGCTTCGCTGGCCGGGGCCGCCAGTGCCAGCATCATCGCGCCCGGTGCCAGCGCGGCCGAGGCCCGGGCGCTGGAGGCGATTGCTGCCTATCTGGAAGCACACCGGCGACACTTCGGCCTGCCCGCCATGGGCCTGGTGGTGGTGAGCGGCGGCAAAAGCTTCACCATCCTGTCAGGCACCCGAGACTATCGGGAAACCCAGTCCCTGGCTGGCGATGAACTTTGGCAGATCGGCAGCATTTCCAAGAGCTTCATTGCACTCGTCTGTCTGGCGCTGCAGGCCGAGGGCAAGTTGACCCTGGATGATGAGCTGCGCCAGCATCTGCCGGAAGCGCGTCTGCCTGGCGTCTCGTCGGGCGGGCCGTTCACCATTCGCGGCCTGCTGGATCACACCACCGGACTGCCCGATTTTGCTCCGGCCATGGGCACCAAGCTGTGGCGGGGGTTCGGCGCCGGCAAGGGCTGGAGTTACAGCAACACCGGATATGACCTGCTGGGCAAGATGATCGCCCGCATCGAAGGCAAGCCGCTCCACCGGGTGATCGAGGAGCGTGTGTGCCAGCCCCTGGGCATGACGGCGACGCGCGGGGCGATCCAGTGGCGCGACCGGGCCCGCTATCCCGCCAGTTACAGCCCATTGCGGCCCGACCGGCCGGTGTTGACGGCGATGGCGATGGCCCCTGCCCCCTGGGTGGATGCGGATCTTGGCGCCGGTTCGGTGGCGGCCCCCCTGCCCGACATGGCGCGCTATCTCAATTTCCTGATCACCGTGGGCCGGGGCAAGGGGGCGCCGCTGCTCACCGATGCGCAGGCGCGGCTGTGGCTGGAAAACCCGGTGGTGCAGGATCCGGCCAACCCGGCTGAAACCTATGGCCTGGGCCTCATGCATCGGCTGGATGGCGATCGCCCGTTGCTGCACCACACCGGCGGAATGGTTTGTTTTTCCTCGGCTTTTCATGTCGATGCCGCGGCCGGTGTGGGGGCTTTTGCCAGTTGTGCCGTGGGCGGCATCAATTATCGGCCGCGCCAGATCACCCTGTTTGCCGTCCGTGCGTTGCGGGCGGCGGCCGAAGGTGCGGCCCTGCCGACACCGGCCGCGCTGGGCAGCTTGCCGCCCAATGCCGGGGATCTGGTGGGCAGCTATGCCGATGGCGACAAGGCCTTGACCATCCTGCCCGGCATGATTGCCGAACTTGGCGGGCAACGCGCCCCGCTGCAGATGCCTGCCCCCGATGTGTTGGTGACGGCGCATCCGGGCCTGGTGGATTGGCCGCTGGTGCTGGTGCGCGATGGAAAGCAGAAGGGCGAAGGCGCCGTGGTGGCCATTGATCATGGCCCGCACCGGTTTGTCCGCTCGGGCGCGAGTGCGGCGCTGCCACCGACGGCGCCGGAACTGGCGCTGCTGGCCGGCCGCTATCAAAGCGATGATCCATGGATTGGCGGGGTGGAGATCGTGGCGCGGGGCAACCGCCTCTATCTTGGCGGGGTCGATCTGATGAAGTCGCTGGGCCAGAACGAATGGACCCTGGCCGAACCGAAGAACAATCCGGAACGATTCCAGTTTGATGGCCATGTCAACCTGGTGCCCCAGGTGCTGATCTGGTCAGGCCGGCGGTTGGAGCGGCGGGACCCTTAAGGCCACGCAGCGATCACGCCCGGCGAGATCCGGGTGCAGGCTGGCCGCCAGGCCATGGTCTGCCGCCAGCTGCAGCAGCGCCGGGCCCTGGGTGTGGCCGATTTCCAGCAACGCCAGGCCATCGGCCGCCAACAGGCCCGCCAGTTGCGGCAGGATGCGGCGATAATCATCAAGACCGTCTGGCCCGGCGAACAACGCACTGGCCGGTTCGTGATCGCGCACCTCGGGCGATAATGGTTCATCCTCAGCAATATAGGGCGGGTTGCTGAGGATCAGATCAAAGCGTTCATCCAGCCCCTGCCCCCAATTGCCCAGGCGGAGGGCGACGCGGTTGGCGAGGCCGGTGGACACCGCATTGTCCTGCGCCACGGCGAGGGCGGCCGGGCTGGCATCAATGCCAAGGCCCGTCGCCTGCGGCCATTCGCTGAGCGCGGCCAGCAGCAGCGCGCCTGATCCGGTGCCAAGATCCAGAATGCGGGCCGGCGGGCTGGCACATAGGCGCAGCGCCACATCGATCAGGGTTTCGCTGTCAGGCCGCGGGATCAGCACGGCGGGCGTGACCTTGAGGGGCAGCGACCAGAATTCGCGCAACCCGGTGATATGGGCCACCGGTTCACCGGCAAGGCGCCGACTGATCAATATATCAAAGGCTTCGGCATCGATAATCCGATCCGGATTGAGCAGCAGCTCGCCGCGGCTGCAGCCGACAAGATGGGCCAGCAGCACTTCGGCATCCAACCGCGCCGTGTCACCGGGCATGCGCGCGGCGGCGGCCGCCAGCGCTTCGGCCGCCCGCATCAGCCCAGGCTGGCGAGGCGTGCCGCCTCGTCTTCGGCCACCAGCGCGTTCACCACCTCTTCCAACCCCGGGCCTTCCAATATTTCTGGCAGGCGATGCAGGGTGAGGTTGATGCGATGGTCGGTGACGCGACCTTGCGGGAAATTGTAGGTGCGGATGCGTTCGGACCGGTCGCCGCTGCCCACCATGGCCTTGCGATCGGCGCTGCGGCTGCTGGCCAGGCGTTCACGCTCGGCATCGAACAGGCGGGTGCGCAGCAATTTCATGGCCTTGGCCTTGTTCTTGTGTTGGCTGCGTTCATCCTGCACCGCCACCACCGTATTGGTCGGGATATGGGTGATCCGGACCGCGCTGTCGGTGACGTTGACATGCTGGCCGCCAGCGCCACTGGCGCGGAACACGTCGACGCGCAGATCCTTTTCGTCGATGGCAATGTCGACATCCTCGGCCTCGGGCAACACGGCGACGGTGGCGGCGCTGG
This sequence comes from uncultured Sandarakinorhabdus sp., assembly GCA_964488775.1. Taxonomy (GTDB): domain Bacteria; phylum Pseudomonadota; class Alphaproteobacteria; order Sphingomonadales; family Sphingomonadaceae; genus Sandarakinorhabdus. The sequence continues at coordinate 8,792 of CAZAWH010000060.1, forward strand.
TGTGGATGCGGCCGCCGGCTTCCGTCACTGGCACGCGCTGGACGCGGTGCACGCCGCTTTCGAATTTCAGCCGGGCAAACACGCCGGGACCGGACACGCTGGCAATGATTTCCTTGAACCCGCCCAGATCAGAGGCGTTGGCGGACAAGATTTCCCAGCACCAGCCGTGGGTTGCGGCATAGCGTTCATACATGCGGGCAAGATCGCCGGCAAACAGCGCCGCCTCGTCGCCACCGGTGCCAGCGCGGATTTCCAGCACGGCAGAGCGATCATCGGCGGCATCGCGCGGCAGCAGTTGCAGGGCCAGGCTGCGTTCGGCCAGCGGCAGGCGCTGGTTGATGCTGGCCAGTTCCTCCTGGGCGAGGCCATGCATTTCATCGCCCGGCGGAATGGCCAGAAGTTCGGCCTGTTCCGCCAGCAGCGCACGCCAGGCCCTGGCCGCCTCCACCACCGGGGTCAGTTCGGCATAATCCTTTGACAACGCCACGAATTGTTCGGGCGGCAGCGCCGGATTGCCCATATCGTGCGCCAGTTGGTCGTGGCGGCGCTCAATCTGGGCGATGCGCTCGACTGGCAGGCTCATCCCTTCAGGCCACCGCCCGACAGGCGGGCGCGAATGGCCGTCACGGCTTCGGCCGCCGCCACCGGCACCTGTTCCCCGCTGCCGAGATCGCGCAAGGTGAAGGTACCGGCCGCCACTTCATCGGCACCGATCAGCACGGCCAGCTGTGCGCCCGATTTGCCGGCGCGCTCCATCTTCTTCTTGAGGTTGCCGCGCCAGCCCTGTTCGGCGGCCACCCCGGCGCGGCGCAGCCCGGCCAGCAGGCCCAGGGCGGCGCTTTCCGCCTCGCCCCCCACTGCGACCACGGCCACCGAAACCTTGGGCTGCGCCGGTTCGGCCACCAGCATGGCCAGGCGCTCAATGCCGGCCGCCCAGCCGACAGCCGGGGTTTCCGGGCCGCCCATGTGGCCGATCAGCCCGTCATAGCGGCCGCCGCCCAGCACGGTGCCTTGCGCGCCGAGGCTTTGGGTGACGAATTCGAACACGGTGTGGCGATAATAGTCGAGCCCGCGCACCAGCCGGGCGTTGCGTTGCCAGGCGATGCCACTGGCCTGCAAGCCGGCCTGAAGTCTTTCAAAGAAGTGCCCGGCGTCGCTGGTGAAAAATGCATCAATCTGAGGCGCGTCGGCCACCAGCGCCTGGTCGCGGGCGTCCTTGCTGTCGAGGATGCGCAGCGGGTTGGCCTCCAGCCGGCGCTGGCTGTCTTCGCTCAGATCGCCGCGATGGGCGGCGAAATGGTCGGCGACAGCAGCGCTCCAGGCGGCGCGGGTGGCGGGATCGCCCATGGAGTTCAAGGTGACGACGACATCATCGGCGATGCCCAGTTCGTCGAGCAGATGCTGGCCGAGCGCGATCACCTCGACATCGGCGGCGGGTTCACCGGCGCCGAGGACTTCGGCATCGAGCTGGTGGAACTGGCGGAAGCGGCCCTTTTGCGGGCGTTCATAGCGGAACAGCGGGCCCCAGGCCGCCAGCTTGAGCGGCGCCAGCTGTTGCCAGCCGTTTTCGATATAAGCCCTTGCGATACCAGCGGTAAATTCCGGACGGAGGCACATGGCATCGCCGCCGCGATCGGTGAATTTATACATTTCCTTGGACACCACGTCGGTGGTTTCCCCAAGGCTGCGCGCAAAGACGGCCGTGGCCTCGAACACCGGCACCTCCACCCGGCCAAAGCCGTGGAGTTTGCGCACGCGGTTGAACGTCTCGATGACATGGTCGAAGCGGGCGGCAGCCTCGCCGATCATGTCTTGTGTGCCGCGGGGTTTCTGGGGGGCCTTGCTCATGGGCGGCTGCATACCCACCCCCATCCCCTCTCGCAAGCGGGGGGAGCCATTCGCCCCCCTTCCCCGCGGCGCGCGGCTTCGCTAACCAACCGGCATGCGCCTGTCTTTGCTTCTTGCCTCCGCCCTGATCGCTGCGCCGGCTTTGGCCCAGCGGTCGATGCCGCAGCCCCTTCCAATCGTGGATGCCATTCCGGCGGCGCGGGATGCGCCGTTTCCGGGCACGATCCGCCTGAACGTGGATGCCAGCGACACGGTGCGCGGGGTGTTCCGGGTGAGCGAGACGATCCCGGTGCCGCCGGAGCTGGCCGGCCAGCGCATGGCCCTGCTGTTCCCGAAATGGCTGCCCGGCAAACATGCCCCTCGCGGCGAGATCGAGAAGCTGGCCGGGCTGGAAATCCGGAGCAATGGCAAGATCTTGCCGTGGAAGCGCGACCCGGTGGACGTGTTTGCCTTCTGGGTGGAGGTGCCGGCCGGCGCCAGCAGCCTGGAGGCGAAGTTTGATTTCCTGTCGGCCACCGATGGGCCGCAGGGGCGCATCGTCGTCACGTCCGACATGATGAACCTGCAGCCGAACAGCGTCTCGCTCTATCCGGCGGGCTGGTTCACGCGGGGCATCCCGGTGGAGCTTTCCGTCACCTGGCCGCAGGGCTGGCAGGCGGGTTCCGCCCTGCGCGAGGCCAGCCGGGATGGCAATCGCGTCACCTATCAAGTGGTTGATTATGAAACACTTGTGGACAGTCCCTTCTTTGCCGGGCGGCATTTTGCCAAGTGGGATCTGGGCCAGAATGTCACCCTGAATGTCGTGGCGGACGAGGCGCGCTTCCTGAAGGCCAGCGACGAGCAGATCGGCAAGCACAAGGCGCTGGTGACCCAGGCGGTGAAGCTGTTCGGCACGCGGCAGTTTGATCATTATGATTTCCTGCTCTCTCTCACCGAGAAGATGGGCGGGATCGGGCTGGAGCATCACCGCAGTTCCGAAAACGGGGTGGACACCGGCTATTTCACTGATTGGGAGCGGGGCCCGGGCCGGCGCAACCTGTTGCCGCACGAATTCACCCACAGCTGGAACGGCAAGCACCGGCGCGGCGCCGATCTGGTGACGCCGGATTTCCGCACACCGATGCGCAATTCGATGCTGTGGGTGTATGAAGGGCAGACGCAGTTCTGGGGCTATGTGCTGCAGGCGCGGTCAGGGCTGGTGAGCGTGGCCGACACGCTGGACCAGATTGCCACCATCGCCGCCACGCTGGACAACCGGCCGGCGCGCGGCTGGCGCAGCCTGGATGACACCACAAATGATCCGATCATCACGCCGCGCGCGCCCAAGGGCTGGCTGAGCTACCAGCGCAGCGAGGATTATTATGCCGAAGGGATGCTGGTGTGGCTGGAGGTGGACGGCATCATCCGGCGGGAAAGCAAGGGCTTGAAAAGCCTGGATGATTTCGCCCGGCGCTTCTTTGGCACCCGGGAGGGCGATTGGGGCGTAACACCTTATGATTTCAATGATTTGGTTGCCGATCTCAAGGCCGTGCAACCCTTTGACTGGGCAACGCTGCTGCAAACGCGGTTGACCGAGAAGGCCAGTGGCGCGCCGCTGAAGGGGCTGGAACTGCTGGGCTGGCGGCTGACCTATATCGACAAGCCGACGGCGGCCTTCACGGATGCCAACCGCCGCCAGGTCAATCTGATGTTTTCGGGCGGGATGTTGCTGGGCACCAATGGCAAGGTGGAACAGGTGTTGTGGAACAGCGCGGCGTTCGATGCCGGGCTGGCGGTGGGGGACAGCATCATCGCGGTGAACGAGATCCCCTACAGCGATGATGCCCTGCGCGCGGCGGTGACGGCGGCCAAGGGAAGCACAGCGCCGATTCGCCTGCTGGTGAAGACGGATGACCGGGTGCGCAGCGTGGATTGGGCCTGGAACGGCGGTTTGCGCTATCCCCGGCTGGAGCGGTTGGCACCGATGGACCCGAAGAACCCGACCGGGCTGGAGCGGTTGCTGGCGGCGAAGTGAGGCGCCGATGCCCACCCCCAACCCCTCCCGCAAGCGGGAGGGGAGGTTTCAGCCCAGGGCCTTGAGGCCGGCGATGCTGGCGATCAGGGTGAGCAGCAGCAGGGCGCGGGCGAGGTTGAGCGGTTCGGCATAGAAGGCCACGCCGATCAGCGCGGTGGCCCCGGCGCCGATCCCGGCCCACACGGCATAGGCAGTGCCCATCGGGATGTGGCGGCCGGCCAGCGCCAGCAGTGCCATGGAGGCGGTGACGGCGATGAGGAAGCCGGCCAGCGCGGCCAGGTTGCGGCCACCATCGAGATGGCGCAGCGCGGTGGTGAAGCCGGCTTCGCACAGACCGCCGGCGAGCAGCGCCGCCCATGCCCAATTTGCGTTCATTTGCTTGCCCTTCGCCAAAAGTCCCATCGTCCGCGTCATTTGGACCGTGGACAATATTGCCGCAGCCCCGTAACCCGCCCGGCATATCAAGACCACAGACGAACCACAGGAGTTTTCGTTTCCATGCGCATCGACGCGATCCCGATTGGCGTGAACCCGCCCCATGATGTCAATGTTGTCATCGAATGCCCGCTGGGCGGCGAGCCGGTGAAATATGAACTGGACAAGGCCTCGGGCGCGCTGTTCATCGATCGCATCCTGCACACCCCGATGCGCTACCCGTGCAATTATGGCTTTGTGCCCCACACGCTGGCCGATGATGGCGATCCCATCGATGCGCTGATCGTGGCGCGCACGCCGTTCATGCCGGGCTCCATCGCCCGTGTGCGGCCAGTGGGCGTGCTGATGATGGAAGATGATGGCGGCGGCGATGCCAAGCTGCTCTGCGTGTCGGTGAACAAGGTTTACCCCTATTATTCCGACGTGCAGGAATACACCGATCTGCCGAAGATCGTGCTCGATCAGATCGAGCATTTCTTCACCCATTACAAGGATCTGGAGCCGGGCAAGTGGGTCAAGTGCCAGGGCTGGGAAGGCCGGGCCACCGCCGAGAAGCTGATCCTGGAATCGATCGAACGCTATGAGGCCGAGAAGGCCGGCCGCCTGGCGGTCGAGCACAAGGAACACCCCGGCGCGCCGCGCTGAGACAGGCGTTCCGGACGATGCGAAGGGCGGCCCCGGTGGCCGCCCTTTTCATTTGAACCGCAGGTGCGAGCGAATTTTCAAGGAACCGGGTGATGTTGCCATGGGGTGGTGGCTGTAGGACAGGTTGGCCGTCAAATGGCTGGTTTTGCACGCAAATTTGCCGGGCTGTTGCGACTGTAGCGGCCCAATATCTGATTCGGGCCGGTTCTGGCGTGGCGAAATGGCGTGATTTTGTGCCCGCGTTGGGGCGCGCGGTGGCGGCAGATTGGCCCGTGGTGGCGGCAGATGTTGTCCGGGTGGCGGCGTTTGATGTGCGGGTGGCGTTGGGCGGGACGCAGGCGCAGCCTGCATGAAGCGCGCATCAGGCCTGGATCAGCCGTTGCAGATTGGCCATGGCGGCCATGGCGGCGGGGCGCAGTTGCTGCAGGATGGCGATCTTGTCGGCCTCGTGCGGCTGCACATCGCGCATCACCGCGGCAAAGCCGTCGAGCCGGCAATTGACGATCCACTGCATCAGGTCGCGATGTTGTGACCAGGCGCCCTGGTTGAACAGGTTGACCAGCGCGGCGCGCGGGAAATCGGTGATGGCATCGGGCAGCGGCACCGCCATGGTGAGGGCATTTTGTGCCGCCTCCCCTGCCACATGCGCTTCCACCCAGGCGATCAGCGCGGCGCTGAACGCCGGTTGCGGCACGCGCACCATCTGCGGCACGATCTTGCCGGGCTGGAACACCGGCACCGGCGGCCGCCGCTCCACGGCCGAGGCGGTGCAATCGATGAACAGGCTGCCCGGCAGTGTGGCGCGGTTGCCGCCGTCCAGCAGCATGCGATCCGGTTCCAGCGCCTGCACCCGGCCCAGGCGGACCACATCGGTGATGCGCTGCAGTTCGCGCACCTCGGCGGTGGAGGCGATGGCATAGTGGAACATCTCTGGCCAATGATCGCGCGAAATGCGGTGCATATAGCCGCAATCTTCCAGCCGGGCGAAGAGATCGGCGGCATCATTGGCTGCGCCCAGGGCCTGCATGAAGCGCAATTGCCCGCCGATGGACTGTTCAAAAAAGGCCTGGCCGGGCTGCACGGCGCTGCGGTTGAAGAACCAGGAGGCGCGCGGGGCGACCCAGCTGATCATGTCGGGCGTGGCACCGGCGTTCAGCAACCACAGGATCGTGTCCATCCCCGTCTTGCCGGCGCCGAGCACGACAAAATGGCGGGGCATGGCATCGGGATTGCGCCACAAATGCGGCAGTTCGCCGGGCGGCACGATGCGCACGCCATCGGCCACGGCGAACTTGCGTTTGTGGGTGGCCGGCACGCTGGTGGCGAGATAGGTGGAATCGATGATCTTGCGGCCGATGCTGACCTGGGTTTCGGCGCCGCTGATCAGGTTGACGATGCGGCCATCGCCGACATGATCGCTGAATGGCAGATAGCGCACGCGGCCGGTGGGCAGCAGCACCCGGTTCATCACCGTTTCGAAATAGGCGCTGACCTCTGCGCCCGTGGCCAGTTCATAGAGGCCGGCGTTGAGGCCGTGGCGATCGATCTGGCCCGATCCCAGCGGCAGCGAGGCGACGCCATAAAAGGCCGAGGGCTGGTGCAGCGTCACGAAGCCATAGGCATCATTCCAGTGGCCGCCCGGCTTGGCGTGGCGATCGACGATGGTGATGGTGGCATCGGGCAATTCGGTCAGCAGTGTATCGGCAAGGGCCAAGCCCATGGCGCCGGCGCCGATGAGCAGATAATCGCTGTGGTGCTGGTCGCTCATTGGCTGTTGGCGAGCGCGGTGAGCGCTTCGCCATCCACCCGCATCACCGTCCATTCGTCCATCGGCTTTGCCCCCAGCGCCTTGTAGAAACCGATGGCTGGCGTGTTCCAATCCAGCACGGACCATTCGAAGCGGCCATAGCCACGGGCGACGGCGAGGCCGGCCAGGTGGACGAGCAGCGCCTTGCCCAGCCCGGCCCCGCGCGCGGACGGCATGACGAACAGATCTTCCAGATACAGCCCGGGCTTGCCGGTCCAGGTCGAGAAGTTGGTGAAGAACAGCGCCAGGCCAACCGGCACGCCATCCTGTTCGGCCAGCACGCATTCGGCCGCAGGGCGATCCCCGAACAGGGCGCGGGCGAGATCATCATGCGTCGCCTTCACCGCGTCGGGCTCTTTCTCATAGATCGCCAGTTCGACGATCAGGCGGTGGATGGCGGGAATATCGGCGGGGCTGGCGGCGCGGATCATGATGGCCAGCCATGACCGCGCAGGGCCCGGCTGGCAAGCCCGCCCATTCAAAAGCCGAGATAGACGCTGCCAATGCCGAACAGCAGGCTTCCCACGAAAAGCCCCAACGCAAGCTTCATGTTGACATTCTTCATGTCAGCCTCCCCGAATTGGTTACGGGACTGTCATGATGTTTGCCGCGTGGGCAAGTGTCAATGTGGCGCAGGCCGGGCCCAAAGGGCAAACCCCGCCATGACCCAGGCCACCAGCAGCGCCAGCAGCGCCTGCCTCCAATCGCCATCGATCAACCGCACCAGCGCCGCCATTTTGGCCAGGCCGACGCCCAGCCAGAGCAGGCCGGCGAGGCTGCGTTTCACAGCATGCGGCCCATGGCGCGGAACATCCACATCACGCTGAAGAAGGCCAGTGCCACCGACGGGACGGCGAACAGCCAGTAGCGCGCGCCGCGGTCCACCCGGTCAGGCAGCCACAGGCGCAGGAGGACAAAGGCGGAGGCACCGGGCGCGGTGAGGCCGGCGAGCCAGGTGAGCCGATCGGCATCGAAACCCAGCCCAAGGGCTTCGAGCAGGACGACAGCTGCGCCCAGGCCAAAGCACCACATGGCGACGCGATAGCCATAGGCCACCGCCTGCTGGCGCACCGGTTCTTCCACCCGGCGCGGGCGGGGCGGGCCACCATGCACGGCCGGTTACTCGGCGGCGACGGCGGCGGCCGCAGCGGCGTTGGCGGCCTCGATCTCGGCGGCCTTGG
>CAZAWH010000061.1:0-15971 GCA_964488775.1 uncultured Sandarakinorhabdus sp.
ACAGCGTGGTGGTCACCGCCGATGGCACGCTGATCAACAAGCCGGAAACCCGCCCCCGTGCGGAGGCCCAGCTGCGCCAGCTGTCCGGCACCACCCACCGGCTGATTTCCGCTGCGGTCATCTGCGAAGCCGGCAAGCCGGTGTGGCGGCAGGGCGGCGCGGCGCGGCTGACGATGCGCACCCTGTCCGATGCCTTCATCGCCCGCTATCTCGATGCTGAAGGCGATGCCGTGCTCGGCTGTGTCGGTTGTTATCGCATCGAAGGGCTGGGCGCCCAGCTGTTCAGCCGCATCGATGGCGATCAGTTCGTCATCCGTGGCCTGCCGCTGCTGGCCGTGCTCGATTATCTGCGGGTGCGCGGGGTCATGCCGACATGATCGAACCGCCGATGGTCGAACCAGCCGTGGCGGGCGTCATCGGCTGGCCGGTCAAACATTCGAAATCGCCGCGCATCCACCGCTTCTGGCTGGACCAGCTGGGCCTGGACGGCGATTATTGCCGCTTTCCGGTGGCGCCCGGCCGGCTGGACCAGTTCGTGGCGGCGCTGCCGGCGATGGGGCTGCGCGGGGTCAATGTCACCGTGCCGCACAAGCTGGATTGCATGGCGATGCTGGCCGAACTGGCCCCGTCCGCCAGCGCCGTCGGCGCGGTCAACACCATCATCGTCGGCGCGGATGGCCGCCTCTCTGGCCACAACACCGACGTGCTGGGCATTGCCGGCCCGGCGGCGGCCGCCATTCAAGGGCGCACCATGCTGGTGGTGGGCAGCGGCGGTGCTGCCCGGGCTGGTGCTGCCGCCGCCCGCACTTGTGGAGCAGCCGCGCTGTTCATGCTGGCCCGCAACCAGGCCGAAGCCGCCGCCATCCTGGCCCAGACCGGCCTGCCCGGTGCGGTGGTGCCCTGGGGCGCGCCGCTGCCCGCCGGCATCGGCCTGTTGTTCAACGCCACCCAGCTCGGCATGACCGGCCAGCCGCCGCTCCAGGTTGATCTGGCGCCATTGCCGGCCGATGCCGTGGTGTTCGATGCCGTCTATGCGCCGCTGGAAACCGCACTGCTGGCCGACGCCCGCGCCCGCGGTCTGGCCACCATCGACGGGCTCGCCATGCTGATCGGCCAGGCCGCCGAAGCCTTCCGGCTGTTCTATGGGGCGCCCGCACCCCGCCAGCATGACGATGAATTGAGGGCCTTGCTGACACGATGAGCCGCACTACCATCATCGGCCTCACCGGTTCCATCGGGATGGGCAAATCCACGGTCGCCGCCATGTTCCGCAAACTGGGCGTGCCGGTGTTCGACGCCGATGCCGAGGTGCGGCGGCTGCAGGGGCCCGGTGGCCGCGCGCTCGCCGCCATCGAGGCGCTGTTTCCCGGCACCACCCACGATGGCGGCCTGCACCGCGACAAGCTGGGCGCCGCCGTGTTCGGCGATCACGCCAAGCTGCGCCAGCTGGAACAGATTCTCCATCCCCTGGTGGCCGAGGCGCAAAGCCGCTTCCTCGGCGCACACCGGCTCAAGCCGGCCATTGTGCTCGACGTGCCGCTGCTGTTCGAAAAGGGCGGCTGGCGGCGCTGCCATCTGACCGTGGTTGTCTCCGCCCCCTTCCGGGTGCAGCGCGCCCGCGTGCTGGCCCGCCCGGGCATGACGCCGGCCAAGTTTGCCGGCATCCTGAAAGGCCAGATGCCCGACCGGGAAAAGCGTGGGCTCGCCGATGTGGTGATCGAAACCGGCCGTGGCCGCCGCGAAACCTGGCTGGCGGTGAAATCGCTGGTGGACGGGCTGTAGCGCTTGCCCTTCGCGCCCTTTGCATTACATGGGGGCCATGCGCGAAATTGTCTGGGACACTGAAACCACCGGCATCATGCCCGGTGACGGCCACCGCATCGTCGAAATCGGCGCGGTGGAAATGATCAACCGCACCATCACGGGCCGGACCTTCCACACCTATATCGATCCGCAGCGGCCGATGCCCAAGGATGCGGAGCGGGTGCACGGCCTGTCGAGCGACTTTCTCACCGGCCAGCCGATCTTCGAACAGGTGGTCGATGATTTCCTCGCCTTCATCGGCGATGCGCCGCTGGTCGCCCACAATGCCGCCTTCGACATGGAGTTCCTGAACTGGGAACTGAAACGCGCCGGGATGCCGATCGTGCCGATGAGCCGGGCGATCGACACGCTGGAGATCAGCCGCAAGGCCAACCCCGGCGCCAAGCACACGCTGGATGCACTGTGCACCCGCTATGGCATTGATCTTTCGGCCCGCACCAAGCACGGCGCGCTGCTGGATGCCGAACTGCTGGCCCGTGTCTATATCGAGTTGACCGGAGGCCGGCAGATCGGATTCGACCTTGCCAGCGCCGCCGAGCAGGACGACACTGATTACGAGCGGGTGAGTCTTGCCGCGCGTGCCCACCATGCCAGCCAGGAGGAGCTGGCAGCCCACGCCACCTTCGTGGCCGGCCTGAAAGACCCGCTCTGGCTGTCGTGACGGCCAAGAACGGCTGATCACCAGCAGGTGAGGAGATAACAGGCATGGATATCCGCATTTCAGGGCACCAGGTTGATACCGGGGCTGCCTTTGGCGAACATGTGCACGACCGTCTGGGCGCAATGGTGGCGAAATATTTCCCCCGCGCGCTGTCGGCGCATGTCACGCTCGGCCCCGCACCCTATGGCCATTTCGCGTGCGACATCGTCATGCACGTGATGGCAGACCTGATCCTGAAGGGCTCGGCGCGCGCCGCCGATGCCCATGTCGCCTTCGACGCCGCCGCCGAACGCATCGACAAGCAGCTGCGGCGCTACATGCGCCGCCTGAAGGATCGCCATTCGCCGGCCGCCGCGCGCATCACGCCCGAAGTGGCGGAGCTGCCGCCGCTCGACAACGCCGAATACAAGATCTTCGCCGCCGCGCCCGATGATGCCGAACCGGCCGGTGACGCGCCGCTGATCATCGCCGAAACCCGGGTGGACATCCCCACCACCAGCGTGGGCGACGCGGTGATGATGCTGGATCTGCGCAACACCACCGCGCTCCTGTTCGTCAACAGCGCCACCGGCGCCCACAACATGGTGTACCGCCGCGAGGATGGCACCATCGGTTGGGTGGAACCACGCGAAGCCATCGCCGGCGCGCCGCGCCGTGCCGTGATGGCTGGCTGAACCCGAAAGCGACACCGCATCATGGGCACACAGGCCAATGGCACCGGCTTTGCCGGATTGCTGCTGCCAGACGGGGTCATCCCCGTGCTGCCGGCCTTTGGCCGTGATGCGGTGCTGCGCGCGCTCGCCCTCGCGGCTGCCGAACGGCTGGATCAACCGGCCTATTTGCTGCACGAACGGCTGCGCACCCGCGAGGCGCTGGGTTCCACGGCCTTTGGCGGCGGCGTCGCCATCCCGCACGCCCGTCTGCCGGGGGTGGATCGCTGTGCCGCCATGCTCGCCCGCTTGCCCGAACCCATCGACTGGCAGGCCAGCGATGGCCAGTTGGTCGATGTGGTGGTGCTGCTCGTCTCCCCGGAAACCGCCGGGGCCGATCATCTGAAGGCGCTGGCCCGGATCAGCCGCGCCCTGCGCGATCCCGCCACCCTGCCGGCCCTGCGCGCGGCCGACAGCGCGGCCGCCATGCAGGCGGCCATCGCCGGCGAAGCCGCCGTCAACGCATGAGGGATGCGGCGCCCCGGCTGGTCAGCCGGATGCGGGTCGATGCCCTGCTGCGCCAGGTGGCGGCGCAGGGCGGTTTCGGCGCGGTGCTGGCGCGCGGCGATGCCGAAGCCGGCGCGATTGCCGTGGTCACCCGCATCGCCGGCGCGGAACAATTGCTCGCCCCGGTGCTGGGCGCCAATGGCTATGAACTGGCTGCGATGGCCAGCGGCGCCGATGTGCCCGGCTGGATCGAACGCGCCCGCCGCCGCGACCCCGATCTGTGGGTGATTGAACTGGATATCCCGCAGGCGGCTCAACTCGTCGCGCAAATGCTCACGCCCGGTTGATTGCCAAAGGTCAGTTACGCTGTAACCCTTGCCATGGTTGCAGGGGCGATCCATCACTTTGTTCACCGGGCGGCGCGGCTCATCGCGGCGGCTGTTCTGGTGTCGGTTGCCGCCCCGGCGCTGGCCGAAACCAGCCTGCCGATCCTGCCGGGTGAGGATGACCGTGTGGTCGCCGCCGCCGCAGGTGCGCCGCTGGCCGCCACGGGCGGGCTTGTCACCCTGGTGCAGATGGTGGCCACCGCCCCCGCCGCCGTGGATGCCGAACTGGATTGCCTCGCCACCGCCGTGTGGTTCGAAAGCCGCGGCGAAGCGCTGGAAGGCCAGCTTGCCGTTGCCCAGGCTGTCGTGAACCGCGCCCAGTCCGGCCGCTGGGGCAAGGGTATCTGCGGCGTCATCAAGGCGCCGCGCCAGTTCAATTTCGTCGCCGCCCGCGTCCAGCGCAGCAGCGCCACCTTCACCACCGCGCTGGCCGTCGCCCGCATCGCCATGCAGGGCCTGTGGCACGACATGGCCGATGGCGCCCACAGCTTCCACGCCGCCCGCCTCAACCCGCGCTGGCGGCTGACCCGCGTGGCCCGCATCGGCAATCACGTCTTCTACCGCTGAACGATCCGCGCCCGGCGGGCGGGGCATTTTCCGGCCGCCACCATCTTGCCGTTCCCCATGCGTTCCGCCATCATCGCCCGATGGCCCACCATCTCACCGCTGCTGACGTGCTGCGCGGCACTTGCCGCTGGCTGTTGCGCGCCGGGGTGGCACCGCTGGCCGAAGTGCCGCTGGCCGGTGGCCGCCGCGCCGATATCCTGGGCGTCGATGCGGCCGGCCGGCTGACCCTCGTTGAAATCAAGGTCAGCCTTGCCGATCTGCGCGGTGACCGCAAATGGACCGACTATCTCGATCATTGCGACCGCTATTTCTGGGCGGTCCCGGCCGGCCTGCCGCTCGATGATCTCCACACGCCGTCGTTCCGGCCCGATGAAACCGGCCTGATCATCGCCGATCGCTTTGACGCTGAAGCGGTGCGCGACGCACCCTGGCGCCCGCTCAACGCCGCGCGCCGCAAGGCCATTACGCTGGGTCTCGCCCGGCGCGGGGCCCAGCGCTGGCTGGCGCAGGTCGATCCCGAAAGCCAGGCCTTCGGGATCGATTGACGGCTTATTTCGGCGACCGCTTGGCCAGAATGCGCTGCAACGTGCGGCGGTGCATCTTCAACCGGCGCGCGGTTTCCGACACGTTGCGATCGCACAGTTCATACACGCGCTGGATATGTTCCCACCGCACCCGGTCGGCCGACATCGGCTCGGGCGGGGCTTCGGGGCGGGTGCCGCCATCGGCCGACAGCGCGCGCACGATATCCTCGGGGTCGGCCGGCTTGGCCAGATAATCGATCGCGCCGGCCTTCACCGCCGCCACCGCCGTGGCCAGATTGCCATACCCCGTCAGCATGACGATCCGCACATCCGGGCTCATCGCCCGCATCTCGGTCACCAGATCCAGGCCGTTGCCGTCTTCCAGCCGCATGTCCACCACGGCGTGGCTGGGCTTCAACCGCGCCGCTTCCACGCGGGCTTCGGCAATGCTGCCCACGGATGTGACCGCAAAGCCCTTGCGGGCCAGCAACACCGAAAGCCGTTGCCGGAACGGCGCATCATCATCCACCAACAACAGTGGACGGCCTTCGGTTTCTGGTGTGCTCGCCATGTCAGCGCTCCTGTTCCGCCCCTTCGGGGTCAATAACCTCAAACTCTTCCCTTGGCCAGCGCACGTCAACGCGGGCCCCGCCCTCCGGCCGGTTGGAAAAGGCCAGCCGGCCGCCAGTGCGTTCGATCAGGGTCGTGGCGATGAACACGCCAAGCCCGGTCGAATCCGATTTCGATCGCGATGGGCCCAGCATCGGCTCGCCCAGCCGCGGCAGCAGGTCGGGCGGAAAGCCAAAGCCATCGTCCAGCACCGCCACCCGGATTTCCGATGCGGTGACGATGGTTTCCATCCGCACCTCCGTGCCGGCATGGCGCACCGCGTTCGAAACCAGATTGTTGAGCGCGTGCAGCAACTCGGGCGAGCGCTGCACCATGGGCTGCGGCGCGGATGCCACCACATGCACCGGCACCCGGCTGGGCTTCACGCTTTCCGCCACCTCGTGCAGCAGCAGGTCCAGCGTCAGCACGGCAAACGGGTCCTCCGCCTCGGCGCGGGTGGAAAGCTCCTTCATGATCCGCCGGCTCCGCGCCGCCTCGGCGGCCAGCAGGCGGATATCGTCGCCGAAATCGGGGTCATCGCCCAACTGCTCTTCAAGGCTGTGGGCAATCAGGCTGATCGAACCCAGCGGCCCGCCCAGTTCATGCGCCGCCGCCGCCGCCAGGCTGCCCAGCGCGTTCATCCGCGCCTCGCGCGTCAACGCCGCTTCGGTGGCCACCAGTGCCCGCGCCCGATCCCGCGATTCCGCCGAGACCATCCACAGATAGACCGCCAGAAACCCCATCGCCAGCGCATAGGCGATCAACACGCCAAAGCGGTACACCAGCGGAAACTCCGGCGGCGGGCCCGACCAGGGCAGCGGCTGGGCCCAGATCCACACCACCGCCAGCACGCCAAAGGCCAGCGCCACCAGCGGCCCCATGTCCCGCGCGCGCAACAGGGTGGCGGCAATCGTCACCGGCACGATCAACAGCAACGCAAAGGGATTGGCCAACCCGCCGGTGAGGAACAGCAGCACGCCGGCCTGGATCAGGTCAAAGGCCAGGTGCAGGCTCAATTCCCGCCCGGTCATCCGGTCGGTGCGTTCATACAGGGTGGAAAGCCCGACGTTCAGGATCACCGATGCGCCCACGGCGGCCAGCATCGATCCCCACGGCAAGGGATAGCCAAACCACAGCCCCACCACGAGCAGCGTGGTGAACTGTCCGACAATCGCGATCCAGCGGATGTTGGCGAGGGTGCGCACCCGCACACCCGGCCGATCAAAGGCTGCTGCGGCAATGGAGGGCCGTTCCATGGCCATCGCCTAAACGCCTCTGCCGGCTGCGCCCATGCGGCGCATCGTTACAGGGTCGGCCCCTGCATCTTGCCGCTGGGCTTGGCCGGCACGTCCTTCAACAGCTTGGCAATGCTGGCGGCGCGGGGATCGGCCTCGGCGGCAGCGCGGGCGGAAATCCCGCTGTTGTCCGCCAGGTCAGGGCTGGCGCCGGCATCGATCAACATCTTGGCCAGGCCCAGATCGCGCGCCTGCACCGCCTTCAACAGCGCGGTTTCGCCCAGCCGGTTCTGGGCATTCACCTGCGCCTTCAGGCGGATCAGGGTGGCGACCCCATCGGCCCAGCGGCTGATGCTGGCGAGGATCAGCGGCGTGTTGCCATCGCGATCCTTCATGTTGAGGTTGGCGCCCTTCTGATAGAGCAGGCCCAGCCAGCCCAGATCGGCGCGCTTGGTGACAATGTGGATGGCGCCATCACCGGTGTCGCCATCGCGCACATTGACCACAGTGGTCCCCGGCTTGTCGGCCAACTCGATCGCGGCATTGACGTCGCGATCCTTCACCGCCTTGATGAAATTGTAACTGTCGGAAAACTGGGCGGCGGCCGGCACGGCCAGCGCCAGTGCCAGCACCGCTGCGATCTGCTGCCATTTCATCATCAGGCCCCTCATCGACAAACCCACAGCTTTCGCCCTATGCGTGCCCATATGATGTCGCATAGCCAGTTGAGCCGCCAATGAACAGGGGCAAGAATCTGCGCCTGTGGCTGGTGCTGGGCCTGGCGGTCGCCATCGCGGCGGCGCTGGGCTGGATGCGCTTTTCGGTGCCGCCGGCTCCGCCAGGCAATCTGGCCGGCGCCAGCCTCGGCGGGCCGTTCGCCCTGATCGACCAGAATGGCAGGACAGTGCGCGACACGGATTTTGCCGGCCGCTATCGCCTGATCTACTTCGGCTATGGCTTTTGCCCCGATGTCTGCCCCACCGATCTGGCGCTGATCGGCCGCGGCCTGCAGGCGTTCGAATCCGCGCAGGCTGGCCGCGCCGCCCGGGTGGCGCCGATCTTCATCACCATCGATCCCGCCCGCGACACGCCGGCCGTGCTGAAACCCTTCGTGGCCGCCTTTCACCCGCGTCTGGTCGGCCTCACCGGCACGCCGGAGGCGATTGCCGCCGTCGCCCGGGCCTATGGCGTCTATGCCCGGCGGATGGACACCGGCGACCCGGAAAATTATCTTATGGATCACAGCGCGATGGTCTATCTTTATGGCCCCGATGGCCGGCCCATCGCCTTCCTGCCCCACCAGGGCCTGTCGGCGGCGGCCATCACGCAACTGCTGGAAACCCATGTCCGCTAAACCCTTCTGGGAAACCATTCCGCTGCAACGGATGAACCGCGAACAGTGGGAAAGCATCTGCGACGGCTGCGGCAAATGCTGCGTCCACAAGCTGGAGGACGAGGAGACCGGGGAGATTTTCCCCACCAACGTCTGCTGCCGCCTGCTGGATACCGCCACGGCGCGCTGTTCGGATTATCGCAACCGCAAGGCGCTGGTGCCGGAATGCGTGCGCCTCACCCCGCACCGGCTGGAAGAGATCGACTGGCTGCCAGACAGTTGTTCCTATCTGCGGGTGCATCGCGGCCAGGGCCTGGCGCCTTGGCACCACCTGATCAGCGGCGATCGCGGCGCCATCCACCGGGCCGGCCAGTCGGTCGCCGGCCGCGTGATCAGCGAGGATCATGCCGGCGATCTGGAAGACCATATCATCGATCGGCCGCTGTGATCTGGCCGCTATAGGCTCCCCCCGCAATGCTGCGCCTGCGCCCCACCTTGCCTGATGTGCTGGATCTTGCCGGCCGCCGCGTGCCGCTGGTCGCCACCCGCCGTGCCAGCGCCCGCATGGTGCGGCTGAAAGCCAACAGCGTGTCGGGTGCCATCGAGATCAGCCTGCCGCCGCGCGGTGGCGAGGCCGCGGCGCTGGCCTTGCTGAAATCCCACCGCGACTGGCTGGCGGCCAAGGTGGCAAGCTGGCCGCGCCCGATCCCGTTTGCGCCGGGTTTCATCATCCCCATCGACGGCGCCCCGGTGCTGATCGACTGGCAGGCCGGCCACCCGCGCACGCCCAGCCTGCTGGCCGACCGGCTGCGGCTGGGCGGGCCGGCGGAATCGCTGGGCGCCCGGCTGGAACGCTGGCTCAAGGCCCGGGCCAAGGCCGATCTGGAGGCCGCCACCCACCGCTATGCCGCCCAGCTCGGCCGCACCGTCGCCCGCGTGTCGGTGGGCGATCCCGCCACGCGCTGGGGCAGCTGCGCCGGCTGGAACCGGCCGGAAGGCGCGCGCATCGCCTACAGCTGGCGGCTGATCATGGCCCCGGCCTTCGTGCGCCACGCCATCGCCGCCCACGAGGCGGCGCACCTGGTGCACCCCAATCATTCGCCGGCCTTCCACGCCCTCAACCGCGCGCTTGATCCGCGCGCCCAGGATGCCCGCCGCTGGCTCGCCCGCCACGGCGCCGCGCTGCACTGGGTCGGCCGCCCGCTCTGATCCTGTCCTACACGACCAAAGCCTGTCATCATGCCAACAATGACAAATCAGACCCTCAAACGGCCAGCCCGCTGCAACGGGCAAGATGCATCCCTTGTGTCGCATCGGGCGATGCGAACGGCGGAAACACCACGCTGAACCCCGTCAAAAGTGTAAAAACTGGCAAAACTGGGCGGCCCGCTGCTTCTCATCACCGGATCAGGATTTGGCAGCGCCCCAGCCGCATTTCTGGCCCTTGTTCTGCTGCTTCAACCAGGCGTGCAGCGGCGCGAAATAGGCCAGCATGGCCTTGCCGCTCATCTCCCTGGTGCCGGCAAAGGCGGCAAGCGCGTCGGGCCACGGCTTTGACATGCCCATTTCCAGCATGGCGTTCAGCCTGGCCCCAACCGCCTTGTCGCCAAACACCGAACAGCGGTGCAGCGGCCCGGTCCAGCCGGCCTGACGGCAGGCAGCCTCGTAAAACTGGAACTGCAGGATGCGCGCCAGGAAATAGCGGGCATAGGGCGTGTTGCCGGGGATGTGATATTTGGCCCCCGGATCAAAGGCATCGGCCGGCCGTTCGCCCGGCGGAATGATGCCCTGGTATTTCAGCCGCAGATCGGTCCACGCCTTGTTGTAATCGGCCGGCTTGGTGGTGCCGGCAAACACGCCCCAGCGCCATTTGTCCACCAGCGCGGTCCACGGCATGCCCGGCACCTTTTCCATCGCCTGGCGCAGCAACAGGCCAACATCGCGGCTGGCATCGGGCACCTTGGCCTGATCCAGCAGCCCCACCTTCACCAGATATTCCGGCGTGACGTTCAGGGCCGCCCAATCGCCAATCGCCTCGTGGAAGCCATCGTTGGCGCTGTTCAGATACAGGAACGGCTGCGCCTTGTAGGCGCGCTGATAATAATTGTGGCCCAGTTCGTGGTGGATGGTCACGAAATCCGTGGCATTCACCTTGATGCACATCTTGATGCGCAGATCATCCTTGTTGTCCAGATCCCAGGCCGATGCGTGGCACACCACCTCGCGGTCGGCCGGCTTGGTGAACTGGCTGCGCGTCCAGAAGCTGCCGGGCAGCGGCGCAAAGCCGAGCGAGGAATAGAAATTCTCGCCATATTTGACCATCTCGATCGGCCCGGCCTTCTTGGCGGTCAACAGCTCGCCAATGTCATACCCCACGTCGCCCGCCCCGGCCGGCGCCACCACGTCATAGATGCTGGCCCATTCCTGCGCCCACATGTTGCCCAACAGATCGGCCCGGATTGGCCCGGTCTTCGGCTGCACCGCATCGCCATATTTCGCGTTCAGCCGGGTGCGGGTGTAGCAGTGGAGATCGACATAGAGCGGCATCACCTCGGCCAGCAGCCGGTCAACCAGCTTCTCGAAATCGGCGGCCGGCATGTCGTATCCTGCCCGCCACATCGCCCCGGTATCGGCAAAGCCCAGTTCGCGGGCGCCGGCGTTGGCGATCTCGACCAGCCGGGCATAATCGGCCGCCATCGGCGTGCCCACCTTGTGCCAGCTTTCCCACATCTCCTGCAGCACCTTGGGGTCCCGCTCCGTCCCCATCAGCGCTTCCAGATCATTGCCCACGGTCTCCTTGCCGCGGGCCGTGCCCTTGCCCTTGCCATAGCTGCTTTGCAGGCGGGTGGCGATTTCGGCCAGCTCCTTGGCGGCGCCCGGCGCATCCGGGGCCGGCAGCACGATGGCCTGGCGCAGCAGGAACAGCTTGCGCGCCGTGTCGGCATCCAGCCCGGTCACGCTGTTGAACCGCGCCGCCTCCTTGGCCAGCTTCACCTGCAGCAAGGTGCCCTCGGCCCCGGCCTCGGCGGCCATGGCATCGGTGTCGTCGGTGATGTGGGTGCTGTTCAGCCAGAACACCCGCTGGGCCCGGTCGCTATAGGCCGAAAGCTGGGCTTCGGCCCCGGCCACAAAGGCCTTGGCCTCGGCGACGCTCGGTTCGGCGGCCTGAGCGGCGGTCGGCAGCAACAGGGCGGCGGCAAGTGCCAGGTGCGACGTCTTCATCCCATCATCCCCCAGGGTCGGTTCTCGTTACAATGGATGGCCCAGCCAGGCCGCAATCGCGGTGCCGAAATCGGGCTTGGTCACCGCGCTCATGTGGTTGCCGTCAATCTCCACCAGCGCGGCATTGGGCAATTCCAGCGCCAGCGCCGGGGCAGAGCCATTGTCCCGGTCATCCCGCCCGCACAGCACCAGGCACCGCGTCTCCAGCCCGCGCAGCACCGCGACAGGCGTGGAAATGAAACTGTCCAGCAGATGGCCAACGGCAACGCCATCCACCTTGTTCTGCTTCATGAAGGCGGCGGCAAAGGCCTCCGGGCTGCCGGCCGGCCAGCCATCGGGGCGGGCGACGACGCGCTTGAAGAAATCCGCCCGCGCCGTCCCGCCGATCAGACCTTCCAGCCCCATGCCGGCAATGATCGCCTTGCCCGGCCGCAGGCCCCCGGATTCCTCCGCTCTGGCCAGCAGCCGCACCAGCGTGCGCGCCCCCATGGAATAGCCGGCGATGTCGAAATCGGTCAGGCCCAGCTGCGCGATCAACGCCTCGATATCCAGCGCCAGCACGTCGGGCGGATAGGCGGCCGGATCATGTGGCGCCGCGCTCTGCCCATGGGCGCGGAAATCCGGCATGATCACCCGGTATCCGGCGCTGGCGATCTCGGCGGCAGCGCCATAACGACGCCAGTTCATCTCGCCGCTGGAAAACAGCCCGTGCAGCAGGATGACCGGCCGGCCGGCGCCAATCTCGGCCACCGCGATGTCGGCACCGTCAAACCCCTGCAGCCGGCGCGTCGTCATCACCGGCCCTTTTCGGCGCGGGCGGCGGTCACCGCCTCCTTCAGCCGATCAAAGCCCACCGCGCCCGACAGGATACGATTGCCCACCACATAACTGGGCGTGCCGGTCAGCCCCAGTTCGCGGCCCAGCATCAGGTTGCGGTCCAGCTCGGCCTTCAGCGCGGCATTCTTCAGATCGCCGGTCACCTTCTCTTCCGACAGGCCAACCCCCTTCACGATCCCCATGGTGCGGGCCAGGCTCACCCGGCCCGGGCTTTCAAACATGGCGTTGTGGAACTTGCCATATCCGCCCTGGGTGGCGGCCGACAGGCTGGCCATCGCGGCTTCGGTGCTGGCCGGGGACAGCACGGGGAAATCGCGATACACCACCATCAGCTTGGGGTCCTCGCGCACCAGGCGCTGCACATCGGCATGGCCCTGCCGGCAATAGGGGCAGGCATAATCGAAAAACACCACCAGCTTCACATCGCCCTGCGGATTGCCGGCCACCGCCCCGGGGAACGGCGTTTCAATGGCCTGGCGGTTGGCGGCCAGCGCCTTGCGCGCCTCGGCCTGCTCCAGCCGGGCCACCGCCTCGGGAATGATTTCCGGGTGGTTCAGGATATAATCCCGCACAATCGCCTCGATCTCGGCGCGGTTGGCCGGCTGGGCGGTCTGCCCGGCGGCCACGGCCGCGCCCGCCCCGACGCCGGCGCCGGCCAGCCCCAGCATCAGCGCCGCCCCGATGCTCAACCGGCGGCTCCAGAAACTGGCCATATCTACCTCTTCTTCCTGCGTTGCTGTTCCAGCGCATCGCCGGCCACCAGCATGATGTCGTCCGCCCGGATATAGTCGGGTGTGCCCGGCCGCAAGCCGGCGTGGGCGACCTGGGCGTTCATCATCGCCCCCATGGCATTGCCCTCCAGGCTGAAGCGTTCGGCCGCAGCCAGCGCGGCGCGCGGCTTGTCACCCCGCCGGTCGTAAATCACCCCCAGCTGATACCAGGTGAAGGGATTTTCCCGGTCAAGGCTCACCGCCTTGCGCAGCAGCGGTTCCGCCTCGGCCTGCAGCTTGCTGTCCTCGCTGGTGACCAGCGCGTGGCCCAGCAGGGTGAGGATCATCGGTTCGGCTGGTGCGGCGGCCACGGCCCGGCGCAGCACCGGCAGCGATTCCTCCACCTTGCCCGATTCCAGCAGGATCTGCCCCTCCAGTTCCAGGAAATAGGGGTCGTTCGGCGCCAGTGCGACCAGCTTTGCCGCCTCCGCCATGGCCTGATCCGGATAGCCTGAGCGGTGCCAGGCATAGGCCCGGGCATAGAGCGCCGGCGCGCTGTTGGTGCCTTCGGGATAGCGTTGCATGACGATGCGCGGTTCTTCGACAAAGCCGACCAGCTTGCCCTTCACCCGCTCGAACCGCGCCTGCAGCGCCCGGTCCGACGGTGTGTTCCAGGCCGGGTCCTTCTCATACACCGCCAGCAGATTGTTGACGCGCGTGCTGGAAAGCGGGTGGGTGCGGGCATATTCATTGTCCTGCGGGATGCCCAGCCGATATTCCTGGCCCTGCAGCTTGCGGAAAAAGGCGATGCTGCCCTTGCCCGAAATGCCGGCCTTGGACAGGAACACGGCGCCGGCCTGATCGGTGCGGCTTTCCTGATCGCGGGTGAAGGCCAGGAACCGGCCCATCGCCGCCGATTGGCCCAGCCCCAGGATGGCCATGCCGGCCTCCCCGGCGCCGGCCGCCACCGCCGCCACCGCGCCGATCAGGCTGAGCAGGGAAATCTTGCTGGCGGGGCCAGCGCCTTCGCCAAAGCGCACATTGTGGCCGGCGGCGATATGGCCCAGTTCGTGGGCGATCACGCCCTGCAGCTCGTTCACATTGTCGGCAGCGATGATCAGGCCGGAATGCACGAACACATTCTGGCCGCCGGTCACGAAGGCGTTGATGCTGGGATCGCCCACCAGCACGATCTGCACGCTGCGCGGGTCCAGCCCGGCCGCTTCGATCAACGGCCGGCTGAGATCGCGGAAAAACGCCTCGGTCTCGGCGTCGCGCAGGATGGATTGCGCCGCCGCCGGCCCGGGCAGGGCCAGCAGTGCCAGGGCCAGCAACAGGGCCAGCGGGGCAAGAACAACACGGGGCAACATGGCTCGCCCCTGTCTTATCACGCTTTAACCCCGGGTGAAGCGCCGCTCACGCCGCGCGCAGGGCCCGGGCGCGCCGCCGCTGCACCGATGATCCAAGGCCCAGCGCCTCGCGATATTTGGCCACGGTGCGCCGGGCAATATCAAAGCCCTCGGCCTGCAACATCTCCACCAGCCGGTCATCCGACAGCACGTCATCGCCCTCCGCGGCGATCAGCCTGGCGATGCGGTCCTTCACGGCCAGCGCCGAAGCCGCCTCGCCATCGCCGCTGGCCACGCCGGAGGTGAAGAAATATTTCAGCTCGAACTGGCCGCGTTCGCACAGCAGATATTTGTTGCTGGTCACCCGGCTGATGGTCGATTCGTGCATCTCCACCAGATCGGCCACGGTCTTCAGCGTCAGCGGTTTCAGCTGGCTGACGCCCTGTTCGAAAAACCCCTGCTGCAGGCGGACGATCTCGCTCGTCACGCGCACGATGGTGCGGGCGCGCTGGTCCAGCGCCTTCAACAGCCAGTTGGCGCTGGTCACGCATTCGTTGAGGAAGCTGGTGGTCGCCCGGTCTGCCCCCGACGCCAGTTCGGCCTGATAATCCCGATCGATGATCAGGCGCGGCAGCGTGGCCTGGTTGAGGCTGATCTGCCAGCTGCCATCGGCGCCGCGCGTCACGAACACATCGGGCACCACCGGCGTGGCCTCGGCCATGGCATAACGCAGGCCCGGCTTGGGATCATAGGATTTCAGCTCGCGGATCATGTCCACGATGTCCTCGCGGTCCAGCCGCGTCAGCCGCATCAGGCCATTCATGTCGCCGCGGGCGACAAGATCCAGATTCAGCAACAGCTTGTGCATGGCCGGATCGCAGCGGTCGGCCGCGCGGGCCTGGGCGATCAGGCACTCCGACAGGCTGCGCGCCGCCACGCCCACCGGATCGAACATCTGCACTTCGGCCAGCACCCGTTCCACCTGGTCCGGGCTGATGTCCAGCCGGTCGGCAATGTCGTCCACCGGCTCGGCCAGATAGCCACATTCATCCAGGCCATCGATGATGAAGCGGGCAATCGCCAGCTCCAGCCCGCCAAACCGTGCCGCCGCCTGCTGTTCCAACACCTCTGACAATGTGGGCCCACCGCCGGAAACCCGATCGAAATCAAAGCCTTCCTCATCGCCGCCTGCGCCGCCGCGATCGCCCCAGTCGGCCGGCTGGTCGCTGGCGCAATCATGGTGAAAACGCTCGCCGGTATAATCCGCCTCCAGTGGCGCGCCATCGCTGGCCGGCACCCCGTCGCGCAGCAACTGCTCCAGCCC
This sequence comes from uncultured Sandarakinorhabdus sp., assembly GCA_964488775.1. Lineage (GTDB taxonomy): Bacteria > Pseudomonadota > Alphaproteobacteria > Sphingomonadales > Sphingomonadaceae > Sandarakinorhabdus. The sequence goes on from CAZAWH010000061.1 coordinate 15,739, forward strand.
GGCGCTGCTGGCGTCGATGGCGGCTGCGGGCAGGTCGGGCGCGTCATCAATGCCGCCCACCCGCGGCGGTTCCGGCGGTTCGGCCGCATCGCCGCTGGCAAGCAACGGATTTCGTTCAAGTTCCTCGCCGATCCAGCCTTCCAGCTCGACATTGGTGAGGGTGAGCAGCTTGATCGCCAGCTGCAGCTGGGGCGTCATCACCAGCTGTTGGGACTGCCTGATCTCGAGGCGGG
>CAZAWH010000062.1:0-15969 GCA_964488775.1 uncultured Sandarakinorhabdus sp.
GCCTCGCCGCGGTCGCGCGCGCGCAGCAACGGCACCAGTTCCTCGCCGCGCGGCAGGCTGCCAACATGGGTGGTCGCGATCATCTTGCCCCCGATCTCGTATGTGTCACATACAAACAAATTGACATGGTTCGTATGCAGCGCATACAAGTCGCGCGATTGCCGGGAGGCAAGCTGTTTTTTGATCTTGGGGAGATTTGGGTATGGCCGGTCATCGCTCGCTGCAGGCGCTGCTGAATGAGACGCCCGATATCGTGACGCTGCTGCGCAACCAGCAGGTTGGGCCCAATGTCTATCCCGGCGTGCCGGCGGAATTTTCCAACTGGCGCGATGAGCAGCGGGCCTGGGCCGAAACCTGCGTGCTGTTCAACCAGAGCTATCACATGGCCGAACTGATGGTCGAAGGCCCGGGCGCCTTTGATTTCCTGAACGGCCTGGGCATCAACAGCTTCAAGGGCTTCACGCCCAACAAGGCCAAGCAGTTCGTGCCGGTGACGCCTTATGGCCATGTCATCGGCGATGTCATCCTGTTCTATCTGGCGGAGGAAAAGTTCAACCTGGTCGGCCGCGCGCCCACGCTGAACTGGCTGATGTTCCATGGCGAAGGCCGCAGCGATGTGACCCTGACCTATGACGAGCGCACCGCCGTGCGCCCGGACCCGGAAAACCGCCGCCATTATCGCTATCAGATCCAGGGCCCCAATGCCGCCAACGTGATTGCCGATGCCACCGGGCAGCCGGCGCCCGATCTGAAATTCTTCAACATGTGCTGGATGACGATCGGCGGCTGCCAGGTGCATGCGCTGCGCCACGGCATGGCCGGGCAGCCGGGGTATGAGCTGATGGGCCCGTGGGCGGAGCGCGAGGCGGTGCATGCCGCGCTGGTGGAGGCCGGCAAGGCGCATGGCATGAAGCTGGTGGGCGGCCGCACCTATTCGTCCAACACGCTGGAATCGGGCTGGATCCCCTCGCCCTTGCCGGCAATCTACACCGGCGAGGCGCTGCGTCCCTATCGCGAGTGGCTCACCGAGCGCCATTATGAATACAAGGCGTCGGTCGGCGGCAGCTATGTGCCTGACAGTGTCGAAGGCTATTATCTGACGCCGTGGGACCTAGGCTATGGCCCGTTCGTGAAGTTTGACCACGAGTTCATCGGGCGCGAGGCGCTGGAGGCGATGGCCGCCGGCCCGCACCGCCGCAAGGTGACGCTGGCGCTGGACAATGTGTCGGTGACCGACACGCTCTATGGCATGTTCAGCAAGGGCGAATTGCGGCCCAAGTACATGGAATTTCCCAGCGCGGTCTATGCCATGCATCCGTTTGACCGGGTGGAGGTGAACGGCGCGCTGGTCGGCCTGTCGACCTGGATCGGGTACAGCGCCAACGAGGGCAAGATCCTGACGCTGGCGATGGTGGACGAAGCGGTGGCGACGCCGGGCACCGAGGTGGAGCTGGTGTGGGGCGAACCCGATGGCGGCACCAGCAAGCCGACGGTGGAGCCGCACCGCCAGGTGAAGATCAAGGCGGTGGTGGCGGCGGTGCCCTATTCGGAAGTGGCGCGCACCAGCTATGCCGACAGCTGGCGCACCAAGGCGGCATGACCGACGCGCTGGAGCGGATGGCGGCCGAACGCGCCTGCGAACGGTTGATCATCAGCTATGCCGCCGCCATCGATGCCGGTGATTGGGATGCGGTGGCCGCGCTCTACACCGCGGACGGGCGGATGAGCCGGCCCACCGCGCCCGATGCGTTCATCGCCGGGCGGGCGGCGATCCTGGCCGGGTTCCGGGCGCGGCCGCCGCGCACCACCCGCCATGTCTGCGCCAACATCCGCGTGACCCTGATCGATGCCGATCACGCCACCGCCAGCAGCCAGATCCTGCTGTTTATGGGCAAGGACCAGCCGCCGCTGGTGGGCAGCTATGCCGACCGGATGCGGCGCGTCGATGGCGAATGGCGCTTTGCCGAACGGCGCGGCAGCCTGGATTTCGTTTAAGCGCGACTGCACCGGGGTCAATCCGCTCAGGCCGGGCCGGTCGAGGCACGCAGCGCAATTGGACGGTGCCTCGACAAGCTCGGCATGAGCGGGGTTTGGGCTTGAACCCAGCCCTAATCCGCGTCGGGGCCCCAGATGGCGGTCAGGATCGGCAGCACGTGCGGGCGCAGGGCTTCGGGCACGCGCGCCATGATCGCGGCTTCCTGATCGGCGAAGGCGGCGCGCAACTGGCCAAGCAGTAGCGTGCCGGCGTCGGTGAGCGCCAGGCCCTGCGCCCGGCCATTGACCGGCAGGCGCGCGATGAGGCCGCGCGCTTCCAGCCGCGCCGTCATCGGGGCCATATTGGCGCGCTTGATGCCCATGATGCGGCCGGCTTCGGACTGGGTGAGCGGCGCGCGCTCTCCGATCAGGAGCACCAGGCTGGCTTCGGCGGCGCGCAGATCGAACGGCGCCAGCCGTGCATGCAATTGGCCCATCATCGCCGTCGAGGCACGCCGCAGCACATAGCCGGGCAACAGGCGCAGCGGATCATCCACACAGGCTGCATAAACCGCTGGCTTGCCGGCTGCAATCGGCATTGCTATGCTATATAACATAGCAATCGGATTCGAAAGGGTGCTGGCATGACGCAGGAACGGCTTGAGGAAGACACGGTGGCCTGGAGCGTGGCCGACGGCATCGCCTGGGTGAAGTTCAACCGCCCGGAAAAGCGCAACTGCATGAGCCCCAAGCTGAACCGGCAGATGAAGAAGGTGCTGGAAGCGCTGGAATTCCGCGAGGATGTGAAGGTGCTGGTGCTGACCGGCGAGGGCAAGGCCTGGTCTGCCGGCATGGATTTGCAGGAATATTTCCGCGAGAATGAGGAAAAGGGCCTGTGGGCGGTGCGCAAGGCCCAGCGCGAATCCTATGGCTGGTTCGAACGGCTGCGCTGGTATGAAAAGCCGACCATCGCCATGATCAACGGCTGGTGTTTTGGCGGCGGTTATGGCCCGTTGTTCGGGTGTGACATCGCGATTGCCGCCGAAGATGCCCAGTTCGGCCTGTCGGAAATCAACTGGGGCATCCTGCCGGGTGGCGGCGCGTCGAAGGTGGCGCAGGAGCTGATGCCGTTCCGCAAGGCCATGTATCACGCCATGATGGGCGAAAATCTGTCGGGCCGGCAGGCGGCCGAACAGGGCCTGGTGACGGAAGCCGTGCCGGCTGACCGGCTGGAGGCGCGGGTGCGCGAAATCGCCGAGGTGCTGAAGAAGAAGGACGGCCATGCCCTGCGCGCCACCAAGTGGACGATGCGGCGCATGGTAGACATGACCTATGACAATGCGCTGGATTACCAGATCCGCGCGCAGGAGGCGCTGCACAGCTTTGGCGGCGCCGAGGCCCGGTCGGAAGCCACCCGCCAGTTCCTGGACGAGAAATCGTTCAAGCCCGGGCTGGGCACGTTCGACACCAGCAAAGTCCAGCGCTGAATGGCTGCGGGGCGCTTCACGGCCGGCCAGTTGAACCGGTTGTTGCAGCCGCGATCGGTGGCCATTGTCGGCGCGTCGGACAAGCCGGGCGCGCTGGGGGCGACCCTGCTGTCCAACCTGCTGGCCAATGGCTTTGCCGGGCCGATCCACCTGATCAACCCCAACCGCGAGACCATCGCCGGCCTGCCCTGCCTGCCGTCGGTGGCGGCACTGCCGGAGGGTGTGGATTGCGCCGTGCTGGCGGTGCCGCGCCCGGCGGTCGTGGCGACACTGGAGGCGCTGGCGGCGCGCAAGGTTGGCGCGGCGATCATCTTTGCCGCCGGCTTTGCCGAGGCCGGCGCCGAGGGGCTGGCCGAGCAGCGGGAGATTGCCCGCATCGCCGCCGAGGCCGGCATGGTGATCGAAGGGCCCAATTGCCTGGGCAGCGTCAACCACGTGGACCGGGTGCCACTGACCTTCGTCGAAACCCGCTGCCGCCCGCCATCGGGCCCTGGCGTCGCCATCATCTCGCAATCGGGCGCCATGGCCGCCGTGCTGGCCACCATCCTGATGGCCCGCGATGTGCCCGTCTCCTACTCGGTCTCCACTGGCAACGAGGCGGCGAGCGGGGTGGAGGATTATGTCGCCTGGCTGGTGGATGATCCGCACACGCACGTTGTGGCGATGATCGTTGAACAATTCCGCCAGCCGCAGGCGTTTCTGGCCGCCGCGCGGGCGCTGCGGGCAGCGGGCAAGATGGTCGTGCTGCTCCACCCCGGCACGTCGGGCGCGGCGCGCGAAAGTGCCGCCACCCACACCGGGGCGATGGCCGGCGATTACCAGTTGATGCGCACCCAGGTCGGTTCTGTGGGCGTGGTGTTTGCCGAAACGCTGGAGGAACTGGGCGATATCAGCGAGATCGCGCTGCGCTGCCCCGCCCTGCCCCGCCCTGGCGCCGCCGTGCTGGGCGAATCCGGCGCGTTCAAGGCGCTGACGCTGGACCTGGCCGAGCAGCTGGGGCTGGCGCTGGCGCCGCTGGGCGATGCCGACAGCCCGGCGTTGCGGACGGCGCTGCCGCCGTTCGTGCCGGTGTCCAACCCGCTCGATCTCACCGCGCACGGCCTGTATCACCCCGAAATCTACACCGACGTGATCAGCAGCCTGCTGGATGATCCGCGCGTGGGCAGCATCGTTGCCGGCATCATCCAGTCTGATCCGGTCACCTGCGCCATCAAGTTCCCGCCGATCATGGCGGCGATTGCCGGCCGCACGCTGGCCAAGCCGCTGATCTTTGCCGGGCTGGACGAAGGCGCCGATGTGCCGGCCGAGCGCATTGCCGCCCTGCGCGCCGCCGGCATCCCCTGGTTCCCCAGCACCGAGCGCGCGCTGCGGGCGCTGGCCCGGCTGGCGGCGCCAAGGCCGGCGGTGGGACCGGTGAGCCCGGCGCCGGCCATCGCGGGCCTGGCCGGGCAGCGCGGCGTCATCCCCGAATATCGCGCCAAGGCGCTGCTGGCCCCGTGCGGCATCCCCTTCCCCGCCGGCCGCTTCGCCGCATCGGCGGACGAGGCTGTCGCGGCGGCCGAGGCCATTGGCTATCCGGTGGCCATGAAGGCGCAGGCCGCCGCGCTGGGGCACAAGAGCGAGGCCGGCGGCGTGCTGCTGGCCCTGGGCGATGCCAGCGCGGTGCGCGCCGCCTTTGCCCGCATCCACGCCAATGTCGCGGCCTTTGATGCGGGCATCATCCTTGACGGCGTGTTGATCGAGGCAATGGGCGCGCGCGGCACCGAGATGATCATCGGCGCCCGCCACGATCCGGAATGGGGCCCGGTGGTGCTGGCCGGCTTTGGCGGGGTGACGGCGGAGATCCTGCAGGATGTGCGCCTGATCCCGCCCGGCCTGGCGGCAGCCGACGTGATCGCCGAACTGTTGACCCTGAAGCAGGCGCCGCTGCTCACCGGCTGGCGCGGCAGCCCGGCGCTTGATCTGCCGGCGCTGGCGGCGCTGATCGTGCGGCTGGGCGCGATCCTCGCCGGCAACCCCGGCATCCGCGAGATCGACCTGAACCCGGTGATCCTGCACCCCACGGGGCTGGTGGCGCTGGATGCGCTGATGCTCGTGGATTAAAATCGCTTGCAGTTTGATTGAGCCGCTCATGCCGAGCTTGTCGAGGCACGCGCCAGGTGCGGTCGGTGCCTCGACACGCTCGGCATGAGCGGGTTTGGAATGGCAGCAAAACGCAATCGACCCTAACTGTTGCGGTTTTCCTTCAGGGCGATCAGCGCCAGCGCCGCCACCAGCGAGCCGCCGGCCATCACCATCGCCACGGTTGCGAGCGCAAAGCCGGCCTGGAACAGATAGCCGGCCAGCACCGGGGCCAGCGCCGCGCCGCCGCGGCCGACGCCGATGGCAAAGCCGGTGCCGGTGGCGCGCACGTGCGTCGGGAAGATGATGGCGAACAGCGAATAGAGCCCGACAATCGCCGAGTTGGTGAAGAAGCCGGTGATGCCCACCACCAGCGCCAGTTGGCCAAGATCGCGGGCGCCCTGGCCGAACCAGACCACCACGCCGACCGAGATCAGCAGCGCGCCGATGGTGACGCGCTTGAGGCCGATGCGGGTGGCGAGCAGGCCCAGCACCGCGCCGCCGCTGGCGCCGCCGACATTGGCCCAGGTGAGCACGCCGGCGGCGGCGCGCGGTTCAAAGCCCAGATCCACCACAATCTTGGGCACCCATTTCAGCACGAAGTAAAAGCTGGTGATGTGGGCGAAATAGGCCAGCGTGATCAGCAGCGTGACCCCGATCAGCCCGGGCTTGAAAATGTCGGCGAGCGAGCCCTTCTGATCATCGGCGCTCAAGGGCGACAGCGCATCGGCCGGGGCATGGCCGAACCGGGCGAGCGTGCGGTTGATGCGCGCCAGCGCGCCCGCAGGCTGCTTGCGGTCAAGCCAGGCGGTGGTTTCCGGCAGGCCGAACCACACCAGCGGGATGCACAGCGCCGTGGCGATTGCCCCCATGGTGAACACATCGTGCCAGCTGCCGCCGCTGCCATAGATGGCCTGCACGCCCAGCCCGCCGATCACCCCGCCGATGGGATAGCCGATCACCATCAGCGCCATGGCGAGGCTGCGCCAGCGCAGGTTGGAGACTTCCGCCGCCGCCGCGTTGATCGCCGCCAGCATGCCGCCGATGCCCAGCCCGGTCAGCAGCCGCCAGGCCAGCAGCTCCATCACGCCATCGGCCTGGCCGGCGCTCCACATGCCGATGGCCATGGCGGCGAGGCAGCCCAGGATGGTCGGGCGGCGGCCAATCTTGTCGGCCACGCCGCCCAGCAGGATCGAGCCGATGGCCATGCCGAGCAGTTCCATCGACAGCACCCAGCCCAGGGTCGCCTGATCGACGCCCCATTCCTTGGCGATGCCCGGCGAGGCGAAGCTGATCGACAGCACATCAAAGCCATCGAGGGCGTTGAGGCCGACGGTGATGGCCACCGCCAGCCATTGCCAGCCGCCCATGCGGCCCGTTTCAATCAGGTTCTTCGCGGTTGTGCCCGGCATGTCCTGTCCCGCCTATTGATGGATACGGGTGAGCAGTTCGATCAGCGTCGCCACCTCGCCCGGCGTGAAGCGCGCCTTCAGCCAGGCTTCGTGGGCGCGGATCGCATCCTTGGCGACGACCAGGATATCGGCCCCCGCCGGCGTGAGGTTCAGCGTCTGCTTGCGGCCGTCGCTGGCGGATTTGCCGCGCACCAGCAGCTTGCGATCCTGCAGGCGGTTGACGATGGCCATGGTGGTGGCCCGGTCCATGCGCATGCGGCGGGCCAGATCGGTCTGGGCGATATCAGGATGATCGCCGATCAGCCACAGCACCGAGACCTGCTTCTGGGTCAGATCAAGGTCGGAGAATGTTTCGGTGAAATGGCGATAGGCCGCGCCATGGGCGAGACGGATGTGGAAACCGACGATCTCGTTGATCTCGCCGATATCATCCTGGCCGTCACCGGGCGGGGTGGTCGCCGCCAGTGTTTCCTTGCGCTTCGTCATCCCGCCTCCTGCGGGAATCGTTAGTGGCACATACGACCGCTGTCGAGAGGCGGATCGCCGCCCGCACCCGGCCGGCGCAGCGATCAGGCGGGGCGATCAGGCGCGGCGTTCGCGGGCGTGGATCCAGTCCAGCGTCGCCTGGAGGCCGCCAAAGGGATAGAAATGCAGCCGCACCGCGCCATGTTCGGGGCCGAGCCGGCGGGCAAATTCATCGACCAGCCGGTCGGGCCCGGCGCTGCCGAGCAGATTGGTGACCGAGATGCCGTATTTCTTCAGCACGGCGGTGGAGGCACCGACGCCGCAGCGCGCGGCAAAGCCCAGCAGCCGCTTTATGCCCGCCGGCCCCGGGATGCCGATGCGCACCGGCACATCGATCCCGCGCTGGCGCAGCGCGGCCAGCCAGGCCAGTTGCGCATCGGCGTCAAAGCCGAACTGGGTGACGATCAGCGCCGCCATGCCGCGCGCCTGGATGGCCGCCACCTTGGCGGCCAGCACGTCCCAGCATTGCGCCACGCTCATCACCGGGTGGCCTTCCGGGTGGCCGCCGATGCCGATGGCCTTGATGCCGGCCTGTTCGAAGGCGCCGGTGGCAATCAGGGCCATGGTGTCGGGATAGGGCCCCAACGGCGCGGGCGGATCGCCGGCGACGATGAAGCAGCGTTCCACCCCGGCTTCGGCCACGACCCGGCGCAGATAGGCGGCGAAATCATCTTCGGAACCGATGCGGCGGGCGGAAAAATGCGGCATGGGTTCAAACCCCAGCCGGCGCACCGCCACGGTGGCGGCGACGCGCGCGGCCATCTCCTCCCCGGGCAGGAAGGTGACCGAAAGCGGTGTGTTGGCCGGGATGGCCGGGGCGGCGTCATGCAGCTGCGCGATGTCCTTCGCCGTCATCTCCAGCGAGAAGCCATCGGTGATGCGGGCCGGCCGGGAGCCCCAGGCCGGGTGGATCAGGCGTTCAGCCAGGGTTCTGGCTGCAGGACTGGGTTCGGCCATCATGTTACACCCGAAATTTCCACTGGGCAGGCCATAGCATTTTTTGTATGCAACACAAACGATAATCGAGAAGGAAAACCCCCATGTCCGGCGCGCATTTCGTGTTGACCCTTGTCTGCCCCGACCGGCCCGGCCTGGTGGCCGGCGTGGCCCAGATGCTGGCGATGAACGGCGGCAATATCCTGGATTCCCAGCAGTATAACGACAAGGAAACCCGGCGCTTCTTCATGCGGGTGGCGTTCGAACTGCTGGATGGCGCCGAACGCGCCCGCTTTGAAACCGCCTTTGCCGGCTTTGCCCGGGCCAACCAGATGGACTGGACGCTGCGCGACGCGGCGGCCCGGCGCAAGGTGCTGCTGATGGTGTCGAAGTTCGACCATTGCCTGGGCGATCTTCTCTATCGCTGCCGCATTGGCGAGTTGCCGATGGAACCGGTGGGCATCGTGTGCAACCACCCGAAATCGGCGCTGAGCATCTCGTTGATGGACGATATTCCCTTCCATCACCTGCCAGTGAACAAGGACAACAAGGCGCAGCAGGAAGCCCAGGTGAAGCAGCTGGTGGCCGACAGCGGGGCCGAGCTGGTGGTGCTGGCGCGGTACATGCAGATCCTGTCAGACGACATGGCGGCGTTCCTGTCGGGCCGTTGCATCAACATCCACCACAGCTTCCTGCCCGGCTTCAAGGGCGCCAAGCCCTATCACCAGGCCCATGCCCGCGGCGTGAAGATGATCGGCGCGACGGCGCATTATGTGACGGCCGATCTGGATGAAGGCCCGATCATCCACCAGGATGTAGAGCCCATCGGCCATGCCGACACGCCGGAGGATCTAGTGCGCAAGGGCCGCGACATCGAACGGCGCGTGCTGGCCCGCGCCGTGCATCTGCATCTGGATGACCGCGTGCTGCTGAACGGCAACAAGACCGTGGTGTTCAGCGCCTGACCGCCGCTGCGGCCGCGATCAGCGCCTGCGCCAGTTCCTGCGGGCGCGACAGATAGGGCGAATGATCGGCATCAAGGCTGACGACCGTGGCGCCCGGCACCAGCTGCTGCATGGTGCGCTGGCTGGAAAGCAGGATGGTGCGGTCCTCCCGGCACTCGACATAGGTGCGGGGCAAGCGGCCGAAGCGTTCGGGCGTCAGCCTGAGCGGGGTCGCGCGCGGCCCGTGCGGTTCGGCGACCAGCCGCGCCATGGCGGCGGCGACCATCTCGGGCGGGGACAATTGTGCGAACACCGGCGGCGCGCGCGCCGGGTCCACCACCGTGCCGGCGCCGTCATGCACCGGGGTGATGATCGCCTCGAACGCCGGGTTCGGTGCTTCGAGCGCCTTGAAGGCAGCACGCGACATGCCGTCGGGCAGCATCATCGCGCAGATATAGACCAGCGCATCCATGGCCTCCGGCGCCTGTTCGGCGGCCTGGCTGACCACGATGCCGCCGCGGCTGTGCCCGGCCAGCACCACCGGCTGCTGCGCGGCGTTGCGGCACAGATCGGCGGCAAATTCGGCCCATCCGGCCAGCGTGACGGCGCGCAAGGCCGCCGCGTCGCCGCCCATGCCGGGCAGATCAGGCGCGATCACCTCATGGCCTTCGGCTTCCAGCAGCGCCTTGACCGCATCAAAGCACCAGCCGCCGTGCCAAGAGCCGTGGATCAGGATGAAGCTGGCCATGGCGCGGTCAGGGTCCAAACTCAATCAGGATGGGGGTCGTCACGGTGTCAGGAAGGCCGAGGGGAGTGAGCGAGTGCAGCCGGGTAGCAGCGCTACCCGACAATCGAGCGAGCGCGCCATCGGCCTTCCTGACACCGCCCTTCGGGTGGGCTGGAGAGGCAATATGGCGTCGTTGCGGTCGCTCGCCGGGGGGCGAAGCCCCGCCTGCGCGCCCGCGCCCAAAAGCCCACTGGGCCATATTGCCTCTCCAGCCCATGCCGACCCCCATCCTGATTGAGTTTGGACCCTAGGCAAATTCTTCGGTGTCGATGGTCGCCTGCATGGCCGGGCTGTAACGCGGGCCCGACACGCTGGCCTGGTTGATCAGCGCGTCGATGGCGGCCATGGCGCTGGCCGGCAATTGCCAGTCCCAGCGGGCGATATTCTCTGCCAGATGGTCGATCCGGGCGGTGCCGGGGATGGCCACCACATGCGGCCCGCGCGCCAGCACCCAGGCCAGCGACAATTGCGCCGGCGTGACGCCATGGGCGGCGGCGATGGCGTTGTATTGCTGCACCAGCTGGCGGTTGTGCGGCCAGTGATCCGGCTGGAAGCGTGGCAGGTTGCGCCGCAGATCCTTTTCGGCCAGCGCGGCCGGATCGTCCACCCCGGCCGCCAGCGCGCCGCGCCCCACGGGTGAGAAGGCGACGAAGGCGATGCCGAGGTCGCGGCAGGTGTCGAGCACGGCGATTTCGGGATTGCGCGTCATCGGCGAATATTCGGTCTGCACCGCGGCAATCGGGTGGATGGCATGGGCCTCGCGGATGTGCGCGGCCGACCATTCCGACACGCCGATGCTGCCGATCTTGCCGGCCTGCACCAGATCGGCCAGCGCGCCGATCATGTCGGCAATCGGCACCTTGGGATCAAAGCGGTGGAGATAATAAAGGTCGACATGGTCGGTCTGCAGCCGGGCCAGCGTTTCATCGATGCAGCGGCGGATGGCTTCGGGCGAACAATCAATGCCCCGGCGCGGGCCATCGACGATGATGCCCATCTTGCTGGCCAGGAACAGCTTGTCGCGCTTGCCCTTGATGGCCTTGCCGATCAGCGTCTCGTTGTGGCCGAGGCCATAGATGTTGGACGTGTCGAAATGGTCATAGCCAAGGTCGAGCGCCCGGTGCAGCAGCGCGATCCCTTCGGCTTCGCCCGGCGGCACGCCATAGGCCCAGCTCAATGACATGCAGCCCAGACCGACCGGGTTGACGGCGCGGCCATTGATCATCCTCATAACGGCAACCCCACATAATTTTCCGCGATGCTGGTCTGCGCCGCGATGCTGCCCGCTATATAGTCCAGTTCCGCCACTTGCATCGCCCGTTCAAACGGGCCGTCGCCGGGGAAGCGGTGCATCAACCGGGTCAATGACCAGCTGAACCGCTCGCATTTCCAGACGCGTGCCAGGGCCTTTGCCGAATAGCCGGCGATGCCGTCATTGTCGTGACGCTTGAACCAGCCGATCAGCGCGTCCGACAGATAGGTGACGTCCGATGCCGCGAGGTTGAGGCCCTTGGCGCCGGTGGGCGGCACGATGTGCGCGGCATCGCCGGCCAGGAACAGGCTGCCGTGGCGCATCGGTTCGAACACATAGCTGCGCAGCTGGGCGATGCTCTTTTCGATGGCCGGGCCGCGGGTGATGCCGGCCGCAGCCTCGGGGCCCAGCCGGATCGCCAGCTCGTCCCACAGCCGGTCATCGGGCCAGTTGGCGACATCCTCCGTCATCGGCACATCGATATAATAGCGGCTGCGCGACTTTGATCGCAGCGAGGCCAGCGCAAAGCCGCGTTCGTGATTGGCATAGATCAGCTCGTCATGGCAGGGCGGCACATCGGCCAGGATGCCCAGCCAGCCGAAGGGATAGACACGCTCCACCTCGCGGCCGGCGCTGGCCGGGATCGCCTTGCGCGCCGGGCCGTGAAAGCCGTCACAGCCGACGATGAAGCGCGCCTCGATCCGCTGCGCCACGCCATCACGCGTGAAGCTGAGCGCCGGCGCATCGCTTTCGATATCGTGCAGCGCCACGTTGCTGGCGTTGTAGATCACCTCCAGGCCACGGCCGGGGGCGGCCTCCATCAGGTCGCGCGTCACCTCGGTCTGGCCATAAACGGTGACGGTCTTGCCGGTCAGCGCCAGCGTGTCGATGCGGATCAGCCGCTCGCCATCGGCGAGGCAGAAGCCGGCTTCCACCAGGCCTTCGGCGTCGAGCCGATCGTGCAAGCCCAGCCGGCGCAGCAGATCGGTGGTGGTCTGTTCCAGCACGCCGGCGCGGATGCGGCCCAGCACATATTCGGGCGAGGCCCGTTCGACGACCACGCAATCAATGCCTTCGGCCCGCAGCAGATGGCCAAGCAGCAGGCCCGCCGGCCCGGCGCCGATGATGGCAACCCCGGTTTTCATGGTCAGAATTGCTGCTCCAGGTCGTGCAGCACCTTGTAGCAGGGCAGCACCTGCGCCACCGAACTGTTCGGCTCGCGGCCTTCGCGGATGGCGGCGATGAACTCGCGGTCCTGCAGCTCGATGCCGTTCATGGAGACGGCGACGCCCGACACGTCGATCGGGTTCTCCTTGCCGTCAACGAGGTCGTCATAGCGGGCGACATAGGTGGCGCTGTCGCCGATGTAGCGGAAGAAGGTGCCCAGGGGCCCGTCGTTGTTGAACGACAGGCTGAGCGTGCAGATGGCGCCGCTGGCGGCCTTCAGCTGGATCGACATGTCCATGGCGATGCCCAGTTCCGGGTGGTGCGGGCCTTCGATGGCATTGGCCTTGACGATCGGTCCGGCCTGGTACGCAAACAGGTCCACCGTGTGGGCGGCGTGGTGCCACAACAGATGATCGGTCCAGCTGCGCGGCTGGCCCTTGGCGTTCATGTTCTTGCGGCGGAAGAAATAGGTCTGCACGTCCATCTGCTGGACGTTGAATTCGCCGGCCTTGATGCGGTTGTGGACATATTGGTGCGACGGGTTGAACCGCCGTGTGTGGCCAACCATGCAGACGAGGCCGGTGTCCTGGCTTGTCTTCAGCACCGCTTCGGCATCGGCCCAGCTGTCAGCCAGCGGGATTTCCACCTGAACATGCTTGCCGGCCTGCATGCAGGCGATGGCCTGGCTGGCGTGCATCTGGGTGGGGGTGCACAGGATCACCGCATCCACATCGTCACGGGCCAGCGCGTCCGCCAGCTCGGTGGAGCTGTGCTTCGCGCCATATTTGGCGGCGACGGCGGCGGCCTGTTCGGCGGTGCGGCTGATGATCGAGGTGATCTCCACCCCTTCGATCAGTTTCAGGCCGTCGAGGTGTTTTTCGCCAAAGGCGCCGGCGCCGGCGAGCGCGATTCTCATTGTGCGGGCTCCAATACCAGATGGCCGATGGCCGTGTTGCTGCAGGGGATGTGATAGTGGCGGTGCAACAGCCGCGTCGCCTTGCCCAGCGCGCCGCGCATGATCAGCCACATCACCATTTCAATGCCTTCGCTGCCGGTTTCGCGCAGATATTCGATGTGCGGGATGTGACGGGCGGCATCGCTGTCGCCGATCAAGAGGTCCATGAAGCGATTGTCCCACTCGCGGTTCAACAGGCCGGCGCGCGGACCCTGCAACTGGTGGCTCATCCCGCCGGTGCCCCAGATCTGCACATTCAGATCCTCGGGGAAGCTGGCGACGGCGCGGGCAATGGCCTCGCCCAGCGCCCAGCAGCGGTTGCCGGACGGCACCGGATAGGTGACGACATTCACCGCCAGCGGCACAACCTTCACCGGCCAGGCATCGGGCTGGCCGAACATCATCGACAGGGGCACGGTGAGGCCATGATCGACATCCATCTCGTTGATGATGGTCATGTCGAAATCATCGAGGATCAGGCTCTGGGCGATGTGCCAGGCCAGATCGGGGTGGCCGATCACATCGGGCACCGGGCGCGGGCCCCAGCCTTCATCCGCCGATTTGTAGCGTTCGCCGCAGCCGATGGCGAAGGTGGGGATGATGTTGGCGTCAAAGGCCGAGGCATGATCGTTGTAGACGAGGATGACCACGTCGGGCTGCTGTTCCCGTTCCCAGGCCTTTGTCCATTCATAGCCCTGGAAGATCGGGCCGAAATAGGCGTCACCGGTCTTGCCCTGGTCCACCGCGACGCCGAGCAGCGGCACATGGCTGGAGCCGACGCCGGCCGTGATGCGTGCCATTTCAATCGTCCTTGTCGTTGTCCGTGCCGCCAGCGGCACGGTTGGCTTTGATCGAGCGGTTGCCCTCGGGCGAACGGCCGCCCTGCATCATCATCTCGCGATATTCGGGCCAGCTCATGTCGGTCATCGTCGACACCGCTTCGGCAAAGGGGATGCCGTCGGTGGAGAAGATCTTGGCGAGATAATAGATATTGCCACCCAGATCGAGCAGCGTGTTGTAATCACGGGCCAAAATGGCGGCCTTGGCCGCATCCGATATCGCCCATTCGTCCAGATAAGCGCGTTCGTCTGCCTTGAAGCGGGCGCGGTTCTCGGCCTTCATCAGGCTCATGGCGAACTGGTTGATCCAATAACCTTTGCGGGCCCGCGCCGCGGTGAACACGCGGGTGCCGGGGATATCGTCAAATTCGGCCAGATAGGCGTGGATATCCTGGGTCATGCGTCCTCCGGCCAATAGAGCCGCATCGGATTGTCGACGAGCAGCTTGCGTTGCAGTTCCGCTGTCGGTGCGATGCGCGGGATCAGATCAACCAGCGCGCCATCATCCGGCATGTGGCCGACCATGTTGAGATTGGGATGCGGCCAGTCGGTGCCCCACAGCACCCTGTCGGGGAAGCGTTCCACCACGTGCCGCGCAAAGGGAATCACATCGTCATAGCCCGGCGGGCCGCTGCGGCTCAGCCGTTCCGGGCAGCTGACCTTGGACCAGACATTGTCGCGGGCCATGAAATCGAGGAAGCGGCCGAATTCCGGGCCGTCGACCGGCTTGGTCACGTCCGGCCGGCCCATATGGTCAACCACGACGATGGTGGGCAGCGCGGTGAAGAAGGCCCAGCGTTCGGCGAGATCGGCGGCCTCGAAATAGACAACGATGTGCCAGCCGAGCGGGGCGATCTTTTCGATGATGCCATGATAATGCGCATCGGGCTTGGGATCGACCAACCGCTTGACGAAGTTGAAGCGCACGCCGCGCACCCCGGCGGCGTGCATGTCGGCCAGGGCCTCGGCCGTCACGTCGGGCCGCACCGTCGCCACGCCGCGCGCCCGGCCGCCCGATGCCTTGAGCGCATCGACCATCGCCCGGTTGTCCGCACCATGGCAGGTGGCCTGCACGATCACGTTGCGGGCCAGGCCCAGATGGTCGCGCAGGGCGAACAAGCGGTCCTTGCCGGCATCGCAGGGCGTGTATTTGCGTTCGGGCGCATAGGGAAACACATCGCCCGGGCCAAAGACATGGCAATGGGCATCCACCGCGCCCGGCGGCAACACGAAGTCCGGCCGCTTGGGGTTGGGGTGGAAGGGCAGCCAGTCGGCATCCATGGTGAACCCGCCCGTCACAACCCGCGCGCCTTCAGCTGGGCATCGAGACGCGGGAACACCCGGCGGGCGTTGCCGGCGAAGATGGCGCTGCGCACATCCTCGCTGATCGGCAGCGCGTCGATATAGCGTTTGGTGTCGTCGAAATAATGGCCCGTCGTCGGATCGATGCCGCGCACCGCGCCCACCATCTCGCTGCCGAACAGGATATTCTTGGCATCAATCACCTCGGCCAGCAGGTTGATGCCCGGCTGGTGATAGACGCAGGTATCGAAGAACACATTGTTCATCA
>CAZAWH010000063.1:0-15878 GCA_964488775.1 uncultured Sandarakinorhabdus sp.
CGGTTCTGCAGGCGCATGCGCGCCACGCTTTCGGCGCTGATCGATTCCCAGCCGGCCTTGCCGGTGATGGCAGTGGCGGCGGCGCTCACTTCGGTCTGATAGCTCATGCGGGGCTCCCTTCGCTGCGGTTCACGGCGGCACCGGCTTCATGTTGCGGCGCAGCGTGTCGTAAAACTTGTCAACGCCCTGCGCCTGGGCTACGGCCCGGTCAACCCGATTCTGTCAAAGAATCGTGTGTAAATGTCCCGTTTTCGCCGCGAAAGCCTGTGAAGCTGTAAAGATTTTGACAGAACTTGCCGCCTCGCCCGCTGCTGCGCTGCCCGAACCGCTGGGCAGCGGCCGCAAGATCTTTGCCGGCGCGCGCATCCGCCGGCTGCGGACGCAACGCGGCCTCACCCAAACCCGCATGGCCGGCGATCTCGGCGTTTCTGTGAGTTATCTCAACCTGATCGAGCGGGATCAGCGGCCGCTGTCCGCCAGCTTCCTGCTCAAGCTGGCGGAACATTATGATCTCGACATCCGCAGCCTGACCGGTGGGGAGGATGGCGGGCTTGTCGACGAGTTGTCAAAACTCTTCACCGATCCGCGGCTGATCGGCATTGATGTGCCCAAATCCGAACTGCGCGATCTGGCGGCGCGTTCGCCGGCCATCGCCAGCGCATTGCTGCGACTCGCGGCCGCCACGCCGGCGGTGGCGCCCGAACCGCCGCCGCCCGGGCCGCTGGCCGCCGTGGCCGCCATGCTGGATGCCGCCGGCAATTATTTCCACAGCCTGGATGACGCCTGCGAGCGGCTGGCTGACGAGCTGAGGCTGTCGGGCCCCGATCTCAATGCCGCCGTGGTCGAACGGCTGCGCGCCCGCCACGCCATCACCGTGCGTGCCCTGCCGCTGGAGGTGTTGCCCGGCCATCTGAGGCGGCTCGATCTCCACGCCCGCCAGCTGCAATTGTCGGAATCGCTGGATGCCGCCAGCCGCGGCTTTGCCGCCGCCGTGCAGCTGGTGCTGATCGAACTGAAGGGCGAGATCGCCGCAGCCATCGCGGCCGCCGGCATCGCCGACCCGCTGGCCAGCCGCGCCGCCACCGTGGCGCTGGGTAAATATGCCGCCGCCGCCACGTTGATGCCCTATGCCCGCTTCCTCGCCGCCTGCGAGGCGACGGGCTATGATGTC
The DNA here is from genome assembly GCA_964488775.1 of uncultured Sandarakinorhabdus sp. GTDB lineage: Bacteria > Pseudomonadota > Alphaproteobacteria > Sphingomonadales > Sphingomonadaceae > Sandarakinorhabdus. The sequence goes on from CAZAWH010000063.1 coordinate 1,172, forward strand.
GAATTGCTGCAGGCGCGCTTTGGCCGGGGCCTCGAGCAGGTGGCGCACCGGCTCACCACCCTGCACCGCCCCGGCGCGCGCGGCGTGCCGTTCTTTTTCCTGCGGGTCGATCGCGCCGGCACCATTTCGAAACGCTTTGCGCCCGGCCCGTCCCCGCTGCCGGTCACCGGCGGCTGCGCGCTCTGGCATGTCTATCACGCCTTTGACCGGCCGGGGGAGATCCGCCGCCAGCTGGTGGAGCTGGAGGATGGCCAGCGGTTCCTCACGCTGGCCCGCACCGTGCGCACCGCCGCCATGCCGTGGGGCGGCGCCCGGCCCAGCTTTGCCATCGGCATCGGGTGCGACATTGCCCATGCCCCCGCCCTGTCGTGGAGCGCCGGCATGGAGCTGAACGGCCCGGCCGCCGCCATCGGCCCCGGCTGTGCCGCCTGCCACCGCGCCGCCTGCCGCCAGCGCGGCCTGCCGCCGGCCAATGCCCATCTGGCCTTTGACGAGCGCCAGCGCGGCCTCACCCCGTTCCGTTTCACCGATGAATAGGCCGGCCCGCCCGTTACAGCTGCAGATTGGATGCATGCAGGTGCAGGATGCGCCACGCCCCGCTTCGCCGTACCAGCACGATGCTGCGCCGGCCCAGCCGGTCGGGATTGTCGAAATGGAAGGTGCAGATCGCCACATCGCCCACCACCTGCACCAGCAGATCCTGGATCAGATCGGGCCGGTGATAGGGTGGGCCGGGGCGCTGCTTGGGGAAGGTCTGGGCGATGCGGCGCATCAGGGCGGGCATGCCCGGGGCGCGCTTCATGCGGGCCTTGTCGGGCAGCGCGCCGTTCGCGCTCGCCGTCAGGGCGTCGAAACTGGCGGCATCAGGCGCAAAGGCCGCTTCCATCGCCGGCAGATCGCAATTGGCGAAGCTGCGCAGGAAGGCGCGCAGGGCCGCTTCGGCTGCGGCCGCGTCGTCCGCCCCGCTGGCCATGGCAGGCGCTGCTGCCAGCGCCAGCCCCAGGCTGCCACCCAATCCCAGTGCCTCGCGGCGGTTGGCCTTGCCCATCTGCGCGCACCCCCTTCGTCGTTTCATCAACAATCTGACCTGAAAGGCCTGCCATGAACAGCCATCCCGCCCTGCAGGGCGTCGAAATCAAGGGCGAGATGAAGCCCGGTTACGAGACGATCCTCGTGCCCGAGGCGCTGGCCTTCGTCGCCCAGCTGCACCGGCTGTACAATCCGACCCGGCTGGCCCTGCTGCGCGCCCGGGATCAGCGGCAGGAATGGATCAACCGCGAAGGCTTCATCGGCTTTGAGCCGGAATATGCCTCGATCCGCGATGATCGCAGCTGGCAGGTGCGCCCCGCCCCGGCCGATCTGGCCGACCGCCGGGTGGAAATCACCGGGCCGTGCGACCGCAAGATGGTGATCAACGCGCTGAACAGCGGCGCGCACTGCTTCATGGCCTGTCTGGAAGACGCCTCGGCGCCGACCTGGGACGTGATGGTGCAGGGCCAGATCAACCTGCGCGACGCGGTGGCCGGCACGATTTCCCTTGAGGACAAGGGCAAGACCTACAAGCTGAACGAGAAGACCGCCGTGCTGATCTGCCGCCCGCGCGGCTGGCACCTGGATGAAGCCCACATGATCGTCGATGGCGAGCGCGTGGCCGGCGCCATCTTCGATTTCGGTCTCTATTTCTTCCACAACGCCAGGGTGCTGCTGGCCAAGGGCAGCGGCCCCTATTTCTATCTGCCCAAGCTGCAGCACAGCCTCGAGGCGCGGTTGTGGAACAATATCTTCATCACCGCCCAGTCGATGGCGGGGCTGCCGCTGGGCACCATCCGCGCCACCGTTTTGATCGAAACCTTGCCCGGCGCCTTCATGGCCGAGGAAATCCTCTATGAGCTGCGCGATCACATCACCGCACTGAACTGCGGCCGCTGGGATTATATCTTCAGCTATATCAAGACCTTCCAGAAGGATAAGAGCAAGCTGCTGCCCGACCGGGCGCAGGTGACGATGAAAGTGCCGTTCATGGCCGCCTATGCCGCCCATGTGGTGCGGGTGTGCCACCGCCGCGGGGCCCATGCCATGGGCGGCATGAGCGCCTTCATCCCGGTGAAGGACGACGAGGCCGCCAACCAGGCCGCCTTTGCCGCCGTCCGCGCCGACAAGGAGCGGGAGGCGACCCTTGGCCATGACGGCACCTGGGTTGCCCACCCCGGCCTGGTTTCGGTGGCGCGGGAGGTGTTTGACCGGTTGATGCCCACCCCCAACCAGCTGCACGTGATCCCGCCCGGCGAAGCGACATTTGCCGATCTGGTCACCCCGCCCGATGGCACCCGCACGCTGGCTGGCCTGACCAACAACATCAATGTCGGCATCGGCTATATCGCCGCCTGGCTGCGCGGCCAGGGCGCGGTGCCGCTGCACAATCTGATGGAAGACGCCGCCACTGCCGAAATCAGCCGCACCCAGCTGTGGCAGTGGAAACAGGCCGGCGCCACGCTGGAAACGGGCGAAGTGGTCGATGCCGCCCTCATCACCCGCGTCACCGAGGAACAACTGGCCCTGTACAAGGCGCAGGTGGGCGACAATTTCTTCAGCGCCGGCAAATACACCGAAGCCGCCGAGCTGTTCCGCACGCTGGTGCTGGCCGACCGGCTGGAGCCGTTCCTGACCAACCCGGCCTACGACTTCTACTTCGCGCGATGATCCGCCTGTTGCAAACCCCAGCTGTCACGCCGGTGGCGGCTGGGGCACAGCAAGGCCAAGGGAGCGGTGCAGATGGTCAAGGCGGTGATTTTCGATTTTGGCGGGGTGATCACCTCCTCCCCGTTCGAGGCCTTTGCCCGGTATGAGGCCGCCCACGGCCTGCCCGCCAACTTCATCCGCACGGTGAACGCAACCAACCCCGATCACAACGCCTGGGCGCTGCTGGAAAGGAACGAGATCAGCGCGGCCGAATTTGATGGGATGTTCCGGGCCGAGGCGCAGGCGCTTGGCCATGATGTGCCGGGCAGCCATGTGCTGCCGCTGCTGGCCGGCGATGTCCGCCCCGGCATGGTGGCGGCGCTGAAGGCGTGCAAGGCGGCGTTCAAGGTGGGCTGCATCACCAACAATGTGGCGAGCGAGGAGGATATCGGCTGGGGTCACAGCGTGAAGGACATTCTCGCCCTGTTCGACCATGTCATCGAAAGTTCCAAGGCCGGGCTGCGCAAGCCCGATCCGCGCATCTATCTGATGATGTGCGACGCGCTGGGCGTCAGCCCGGGCGATTGTGTCTATCTTGATGATCTGGGCATCAACTGCAAACCGGCGGCGGCGCTGGGCATGCACGCCATCAAGGTGACCGGCGAAGCCCAGGCCCTGGCCGATCTGGCGGCGGCGACGGGCTTGCGCTTCTGATCACCAGCCCACCGGGTCGGTGAAGGCGCTGCCCTGCCGCTCCAGCTGGGTGGCGATGGCATATTTGTGCACCTCGGTCGGGCCGTCATAGAGGCGGAACGGCCGCATGTCGCGGAAGATCATTTCCACCACCGTCTCGTTGGTGACGCCGATGCCGCCCAGGATCTGCACGCAGCGGTCAGCCACCTTGAACAGCTCTTCCGAGACGCTGGCCTTGACGATGCTGCTTTCGTGGCGGGCGCGGATGCCCTGGTCCAGCATCCAGGCAACATGGCGGATGGCGAGCCGGGCCTGGTGCATGGCGATCTCATTGTCGGCCAGCATGAAGTTGACGCCCTGGTGCTGGATCAGCGGCTTGCCAAAGGCGGTGCGCACCCGCGCATGTTCGAGCGCGATATGCTGGCAGCGCGCCGCCGCGCCCAGCCAGCGCATGCAATGGGTGAGACGGGCCGGGGCGAGGCGCATCTGGGCATAGCGCAGCGCCGAACCAATCTCGCCCAGCACCTGGGACGGGCCCAGCCGCAGGCCGTCGAAGCGCACCACGCAATGGCCCTCGACATAGTTGCGATCCATCGAGTCCATCACGCGATCAATGTGGATGCCCGGCGTGTCGCCTTCGGTCAGGAACAGGGTGGGGCCGTGCGGGCCGTGCGGATTGGGTTCCACATTGGCCATGATGATCCAGGTTTTTGCGCCATTGGCCCCGGTGATCAGCCATTTCAGGCCGGAAATCGCGTAATCATTGCCGTTGAAGACCGCCGTTGTCTTGAGCTGGCCGGGGTCGCTGCCGGCGCCCTCAGGCTCGGTCATGGCGAACACGCTGCGGCGGTGCCCGTCGATCATCGGCTGGAGATACTGCTTCACCTGGTCCGGCCGCGCGATGCGGGAGAGGAGATACATGTTGCCCTCGTCCGGCGCGGCGCAGTTCATGGCGACGGGGCCGAGCGTGGACCAGCCGGCGGCTTCGAACACCGCGGCCTGGGTGGCATGATCGAACCCCATGCCGCCCAATTCCTTTGGGGCCTGCGGGGTGAGCAGGCCTTCGGCGCGGGCCAGCGCCACCAGTTCGGCGCGCAATTCGTCGTTGGGGCCATGGCTGGTCAGGCGCGGGTCCCGTTCATAGGGAATGATCTTGTCGATGACGAACTGGCGCACACGGCGGGCCAGCGCCTTGGTCTCTTCGGGCAGGGTGAAATCGGTCACAAGTCGCCTTTCCTGAACGCGGCCAGCGCCTGGGCGATGATCGCCTGCGCCAGGGTGTCAAATCCCTGATAGCGGTTGCCGTCCATCTCGCCCCGCTGCCATTTTCGGTAAAGTTGCATCCAGGCCACCGCCAGCCGCAGCCGGGCGAGCGCCACCGGCCAGACCAGATCACCGGGATCATGGCCGCTGACCGCCTGATAGCGCGCCACCACGCGTTGGCGCCCCGGCCAGCCGGGGGTGAGCGAGGGCACGGCCTGCAGCGGCTTCACATCATCGGGATCGCCCGGTTCGATCCAGTAGGACAGGAGAATGGCCAGATCAAAGCCGCGCGGGCCACGGGTCGCCATGTCCCAATCGATCATGGCGCTGGCCGCGCAACTGACCGGATCGACCAGCAGATTGTCGGGCTTCAGATCCATGTGCAGCAGCACCGGCGCCCCGGCTTCGGCTGGCACCTTGCCTGACAGGGCGGCGATCAGCGCCGCCACATCCGCCGGCAGGCCATCGGGCCACACCGCGGCGGCTCGGAGCCTCCAGCCCTTCAGCTGGCGGGCGTGAAAGCCGTCCGGCTTGCCCAGATCGCCCAGGCCCAGCGCCGCCGGGTCCATGGCGTGCAGGGCCGCCATCGCCCGCAGGGTGGTTTCCACCAGCGCCAGGCCGTCGCCGGCGCTGGTGGGCAGCGTGCCGGCAATGGCCACACCTGGCCGCCGCTCGATCAGCTGGAACTTGGTGCCCAGCACGGTCTCATCGTCGCAAAAGCCGATCAGGCGCGGTGCCAGCGGAAAGTGCGGCGCGAGCGCCGCCAGCACGCGGGCTTCGCGCGCCATGTCGCTGGCGCCGGCGGCGAGCTGGCCGGGCGGCGGCCGGCGCAGCACCGCGCTGATCGGGCCGGCGGCGCTGTCCAGCATCACCGCCTCGTTGCGGTTGGCGATGCCGCCACCCAACCGCTCCAGCCGCGCCCCCGGCGCCAGCGCCAGGCCCTGGCCGGCCAACCAGCCGGCAAGACGGTCAAGCGCGGTCATGCGGCGCGCACCATGGCACAGCGGTTGGCCGGGTCCAGCCCCAGCGCCGCCTCCTCGGCGAGGAGGGCCGACAGGAAGGCCGGCCGATCGGGCGCGGCCACCTCCACAAAGCCCTGACGGCCATACCACGGCGCATTCCAGGGGATGTCGCGAAAGGTGGTCAGCGACAAGGCTGTGCAGCCCAGCGCCGGTGCTGCGGCCACCGCCGCCGCGATCAGCGCGCGGCCCAGCCCGCGCCCGCCATGATCGGGATGCACATCCAGTTCGCGCACATGCAGAAACGGGGCCCGCCGCTCTGCCAGCAGAAATCCCACCGGCACGTCATCCCCTGCCACAGCCACCCACAGGCAGTCCGCAGCCTGCGCGGCGGCAAAGGCCGCCATCGGCACTGCCGGCAGATCGGCATCCATGGCCGCGCTGGTGCCGGCAAAGCGCGTGCCCGCGGCATCCTCGATGGCGGGCAGCAGCGGCAGATCGGTGGGCGTGGCACGGCGGATCATCGCGCCATGGCTATCACGCTGTGGCCGTGCGGCAACAGGCCCGGCGTGGCGATGTGGCCCAGATTGTCATTTGGGTGAAAAAATGATTAAAACAGCTGCCAAGGGAGTGTTGGTCGCGCCATGAACCGGGTTGGTCAGGATGATCCGCAGGCAGAGCTGCTGCGGTTGCGCCGTGAACTGCTCAGCTTTGTCGTGGCCGAAATCACCGAACAGGCCGAACGGGGCGAGGCCCGGCCGCTGGCCGGCCAGATCGCCGCCGCCATCGCCGCCGAAGCCAATGCCGCCACCCAGGCCGAGCTGCGCACCAGTGCCGAACGCCTGGCCGATGCGGTGATCGCCGCGCTGGAACCGCATCTGGCCGCCCGCATCCCCGCCCTGATCGAACCGGCGGTGGCGGCGGCGCTGGCCGCCTATGACGCCCGCCAGCCGCGCCGCATCCCGGGCTGGATGCTGGGCGTATTGGTGATGGTGAACCTGATCGCCATCATGGTGACCGCCCTGCTGTTCCGGCCGGGATGAGCGTGCGCACCGCCTTGTTGCCCACCCTGGTGCTGGGCCCGCGCGAAGCGGGCGCGGCCTGGGATGTGCTGCAGGCCAGCGCCAACCTCGCCCTGGAGGACGCGCAGCAGCTGCGCCTGCGCGAACTGCTGGTGGCCATCGACCATTGGGCCCAGTTGGGCGAGGCCCCGATGATGGCGCTGTTGCCGCTGGGCAATGGGGCCGATCTGCTGGTGAAGGCGGCCTGGGGCAGCGCGATCAGCCCCACCGCCCTGCCGATGGCCCATGCGATGCTGCTGCCGCCGGGCATGGCACGGGCCAGCCTGCTGGGCACCCGGCTGCTGCCGTTGCTGCCGGCGCCGGATGGCAGCCGCCAGTTCGGCCGCCAGCCCATCCCGGTGCCGCCGGTGCTGCCCGATGCGCCGTTGCGGCCCGGCTGGCCCGATATCGGGCTGGCCTGGCGCAACCGGGTGGTGATCGTGCCGGAAGCTGCCGATGTGGTGCCGGCGCTGGCGACGGTGCTGGCCACCAGCGGCCCGCCGGAACAGGCCGGCCGCATCACCGGCTGGGCCACCACCGCGATGCTGCCGGCGGTGGGCGATTTTGATCCGTGGGAGGCGTGCCAGTTGCTGGTGCTCGGCCCCGGCCGGCCCCAGCCTTATGGCCATCCCTATCTGCCGGCGCGGTTCAACATCCTGGGCGAACCCGAACCGGTGGTGCCGCCGCCCGCGGCCTGGCGGGCGTGGACGGCATTTCGCGATGCGGCGGGGGCACAGGCCATGCTGCCCTGGGATATGGACATGACGGTGGAACCGGTGCCGGCGCTGCTGGCCCGGCTGGCCGATCATGCCGATGATGATCGCGCCCGCCGCCCGGCGCTGCTGACCGCGCTGCTGAATGGCGAGGGGCCACAGGGGTTTGATCTGCGCGCCACCGGCCTCGCCCTGCTGGCTGGCTGGCTGGCCCAGGATGGCGCCGCCGCCCTGCCCGAGGCGGAGTTTCGCGCGCTGGGCAGCAGCCGGCTGATCGCCGCGCTCGACAGCCTGGACCGGCCCGGCGAGGCGCTGGCCCATCTGTCGGATGCGCATCTGCTGTGGCTGGCCGAAGCGCTGGTCAATCATCCGCTGGCGGCCGGGCATCTGGGCTGTGCCATGGTGCTGCGCCTGATCGATGTGCCGGGCGGCGCGGCGCTGGTGCCGCAACTGGTGGCCCAGCGGCTGGAAGGGGCCGGCGGGCTTGATCTGGAACGGCTGGCCAGCCGGCGGGTGATCGAGGCGCTGGGCCCCGGCCAGGCCGCCCTGGCCCTCAAGGTGACGCGGCTGGGCCTGCGCCAGCCGGCGGCAACTTTGGCCGGGCTGGGCACCAGCCTGGCGGCGCTGCAACTGGCGGGCGCTACAGCTCGATAAGCGCGTCGGGCAATTCGTTCACATCGTCGGGGCGCGGCGGCAGATGCGCGGCCAGCACCGCGCCGGCCCGGCCAATCGCCGACACCATGCCGTCGGCGGCGCGGCCGGCCTTGATGCCGGCGGTCAGCGCGGCGATGGTCTCGGCCCATTCCTCGGCGGCCACGCGGGTGAACACCGCCTCGTCGGCGATCACTTCGGCGACATGTTCGGCCTCGTCCACATACAGCAGCACACCGGTGCGGCCGGCGGTGGCGGCAAGGCCGCGGGCACGGAACTGCATCATCGCGGCATGATGCACCCGATCGCGGCGCAGGCCGCGCGGGGTGAGGGCGCGGTCAAGCCCGGCAAGGCCAACCAGCGCCAGCGTGGCCAGGAACAGCAGCGCCTGCACGGCGGCAAAGCTCTCGATGCCATGGGTTTCGCGCGTGGCGGCATCCAGCGCATCCCAATCCGGGAACAGCAGCGACGGCATCCAGCCGGCCAGCACGGCGATGAAGGGCAGGGTGAAGGCCGCCAGCGCCGCCGTGGCCAGCATGGTCGCGGTATAACGGTGCCGCCGCGTGTTGACGATCACCACGATCTCGCCGGCCGTGGTGGCTTCGGCGTCGGCGATGGCGCGGGCGATGCGGGCGCGATCGGTGTCGTTGAACAGCATCACCAGTCTCCCGACGCGCCGCCGCCGCCAAAGCTGCCGCCGCCGCCCGAAAAGCCGCCGAAACCGCCGCCACCGCCGCCGCCCCAGCCGCCACCACTCCAGCCACTGTCGCGCCGGTTTGACCAGCTGCCGCCCAGATCGGGGCCCCAGATGATCACCGGACCGCCGCTGCGGCCCCATTTGCGGCCGCGCGCGCCGCGCCGCGTGGCGATGATGATCCACACGACGATGATGATCAGCCAGATCAGCGCGCCCCAGCCCGGGCCATCCCGGTCGGCACTTCTGGTGCGGCTCAATTGCTTGACGGCCGCCGCCTGCTGATCAGGCGGCAGCTGCAACAGGGCGATCAGCTCGTCGGTGCCGGCCTCCACGCCGCCGGCCAGGTCGCCAGCCTTGAAGCGTGGCACGATGCTGCCGCGGATGATCCGGCTCGACACCGCGTCGGTGAGCGTGCCTTCCAGGCCATAGCCCACCTCGATGCGCAACTTGCGCTGCGCCGGGGCGATGATCAGGATGGCGCCATTGTTCTGGCCCTTCTGGCCGATGCCCCAGGCACGGCCAAGCTGATAGCCATAATCCTCGATCTCGTATCCGCCCAGATCGGGCACGGTCGCCACCACCAGCTGGGTGCCGGTGGTATCTTCCAGCGTCTTCAGCTTGCCGTCCAGCCGGGCGACGACATCGGCCGGCAGCACGCCGGCGGCATCGGTCACCCGGCCGGTCAGCTTGGGAAACGCCGGATCGGCAAAGGCCGGCGCTGCCAGCTGCAGGATCAGCAGCAGCGCCGACAGCCAGAAGGCCAGACTGGCCAGCCGGCGGACATCCCGGGGTTCGTGCATGGCGCGCCTTTCGCGGGCCGGAGGACGGGGACTAGAATTTCACCTCGGGCGCCTTGTCGGCATTCACCGTCGTGGCCTTGAACGGCGCGATCGGTTGGGCCCCATACACGACCTTGGCAGTGATCAGCGTCGGGAAGGTGCGGATCTCGGTGTTGTAATCCTGCACGGCCAGATTGTAATCGCGCCGGGCCACCGCGATGCGGTTTTCGGTGCCTTCGAGCTGGCTTTGCAGCTGCAGGAACTGCTCGTTGGATTTCAGCTCCGGATATTTTTCCACCGTCACCAGCAGCCGGCCCAGCGACTGGCCGAGCGCGCCTTGCGCCTGCTCGAACTGGGCCAGCTGCGCCGGATCAGACAATTTGGTGGGATCCACCGTCACCTGGGTGGCGCTGGCGCGGGCCTTGGTCACGCTTTCCAGCACATCCTTTTCCTGGGCGGCATAACCCTTCACCGTGGCGACCAGATTGGGGATCAGATCGGCCCGGCGCTGATACTGGTTTTCGACATCGGCCCATTTCGCCTTCACCGCCTCTTCCTTGGCGGGGATGGTGTTGACGCCGCAGCCCGACAGCAACAGCCCGGCCCCGGCAACGGCGGCCAGCGTGGCGGAACGACGGTTGGATATGGTCATCGCGGTCTCCAGTCCGGGCGGCTTGCGCGGGGCCGCAATTGTGGCAGATTGGTCGCGCAACACGCCACTGAAGATAATGCGGTTGCGGGAATTTCAAGAGGGGGCAGGCGGATGCTGCAGGAATTCAAGGCATTCATCGCGCGCGGCAACGTCATGGATCTGGCGGTCGGCGTGATCATCGGCGGGGCGTTTGGCACGATCGTCTCGGCCTTCACCGAAGATCTGGTGATGCCGATCGTCAGCCTGTTCACCGGTGGCATCGATTTCACCAGCCTGTTTGTCGTGCTGGGCGAAATTCCGGCCGATTACAAGGGCAGCGCCACCGATTACGAGGCGCTGAAAAAGGCCGGTGTCGCCCTGTTCGGCTATGGCAAGTTCCTCACCGCGCTGATCAATTTCCTCATCATCGCCTTCGTGATCTTCCTGATGGTCAAGGCGGCCAACAAGGCGATGGCACCGCCGCCGGCCGCCGCCGCGCCGGCCGAACCGCCGCCGCCCAGCCCGTCGGAACTGCTGCTGGCCGAAATCCGCGACGAACTTCGCAAGGGGCGTGGCTGAGGCGCCGGGAATGAGAGGCCGCGTCTGAACCGATGGGTGTGATCAACACGCTGGCCGATCTGCTGGATGCGGTGCCGCTGCCGGCCATTCCGGCCGTGCTGCTGGCGCTGTTTTTCCTGGCGGCGGAACTGGGCTTTGCCTGCCACCGCCGCTTTGGCGGGCAGGGGGGCGGGGAGGACGAAACCCAGGTGCTCTCCACCGCCCTCTTGGTGCTGGCGCTGCTGCTGGGCTTCACCTTTTCCATGGCGCTGGACCGGTATGACGAACGCCGGCAGCTGGTGGTGCAGGAAGCCAATGACATCGGCACCGCCTGGCTGCGCGCCGGGCTGGCCCCGGCCCCGCACGGCCCGGCGCTGCAGAACAGCTTGCGCCTCTATGCCGGGATGCGCGTGTCGAGCCCGCTGCCCACCGAAACCGCCAGGCTGGCCCGCGCCGCGGCGCAGCGCGACGAAGTGTGGCGGTTGACGGTTGCCGCCCAGGCCGCGCTCGATCCGCCGCGCGCCGTCAGCCTGACCACCGCGGTCAACGCCGTGCTCGACACCGGCACCCAGCGCGAAAAGGCCGTGGCGGCGCGCGTGCCCGGCGAGGTGATGCTGCTGCTCGTGCTGTTTGCCGCTGTCACCTGCTTTCTGCTCGGCTATGTTCTTGATGCCCATGGCCAGCGTCACCGGCTGGCGTCGGGCATCCTGTTCCTGCTCATGGGCCTGACCATCATGCTGATCCTCGATCTCGACCGGCCGGTCGATGGCGCCATCCTGGTCGATCAATCGGCCATGGTGGCGCTGGTCGCCGGCCTGGCCCCGGTGGCGCCATGACGCGCTGGGCCATTCTGGCGCTGCTGCTGGCGCTGCCAGCCTGCAAGGCCGAGCGGGCGCAGCTGCGCCAGGCACTGTCGGGCAAGCCGCCGGTGGTGGCCGGCACGCTTGTCGGCCGCTGGCAGGTGGTTGATCTCAATGGCGGCGGCGCGCCCGGCGCCGTGCTGGACTTCGCCGCCGATGGCGGCCTGGCCGGCAGTGGCGGTTGCAACCGGCTGATGGGCCGCTGGCAGCTGGCGGACGGCCTGCGCATCGACGGGCTGGGCAGCACGCGCATGGCCTGTGCGCCGGCGCTGATGCAGGTGGAAGGGCGGCTGCTCGCCCTGCTGGGGGCGGCCAATCGGGTGATCTTCGAAGCCGGCGGCGATGCCCATCTGGTCACGCCCGATGGCCGGCGCCTGCGCCTGCGCCGGGCGCCGGCCTGAGTCAGGCGGCGACGCGGTCGATCGACAGGTCAGCCAGGCTGGTGGTGTCGAGGATGTTGGCGGTCTGCTCGCGCACCACCAGCATCACCTTGCGGATCACGCAGGTGGTTTCCTCGAAACAATCGGCACAGCGCTGATAGGCCGACACCGAAACACAGGGCACCAGCGCCAGCGGCCCTTCGATCAGGCGGATGATCTCGCCGAAACTGATCTGGCTGGCCGGGCGGGCCAGGCGATAACCGCCCATCTTGCCGCGATAGCTGTTGACCAGGCCGCCGTTCTTCAGATCCAGCAGGATGGCTTCCAGGAATTTGCGCGGCAGTTTCTGATCGGCGGCGATCGCCGAAATCGGCACGGGCGCCACCCCGCCCGAACGGGCAATGAAGATAAGCGCGCGCAGGGCGTAACGGGATCGCTGGGTCAGCATGGATGCGGGTTATCCTATGCACCAGCAAGGGATTGGTGCCAAGCGCCTTTGGCCGCCGCATTGCCGCCAATCTGTTCCGAAAAAATGGGAAAAATTGCGAATAAATCGGAAAAAATATTTCCAGCCGTCATGAGTATGTAACACGCAATACAGTCTAACACATTGAAATATAACCATTTCAAATTTCCGGCGCCAGTTGGCACGGCGGTTGCAGTGCATGTGGCATCGGCGGTCGGATGGTCCGGCAGCCGAAACTGAAACGAGGTCCCCCATGTTCGCTTCTGCCAAGAATTTCACCCGCAACCTGGCTGGCGCTGCCGGCACGCTGTTGTTCGCCGGCCTGTGCATCGCGGGCGCCACCGCCCCGGCCAATGCCCAGATCGCCTACAGCGTCAACGAAACCGGCCACCGGGTTGCCCATGTCTCCTATGCCGATCTCGATCTCGGCTCCAAGGCTGGCCAGTCGCGCCTGGAAAACCGCCTGCGCACCGCCGCCAAGCAGGTCTGCCATGGCAGCGCCAACGATCCCTGGGCCGCGGCCGAAGAATATCGCTGCTTCCAGGAAACCCTGAAGGCGACCCGTTCGGCCACGATGGCCGCGATCGAAGCCGAAAAGATCGGCGGCTGATCGGTTGACCAGCGGCAGGCACGGGCAGGGGCCGTCCTTGCCTGCCGAGCCGGCCGCGGGATGCCAGACGCCCCCTCTGGCATCCCGCCCGCCACCCAAGCCGCGCTGCACCCGCCCCCGGTGTCGCGCTGGCCACAGGCCCCCGAACTTGCTTGTGTGCAGTCCCACCGCCCCCTCGGGACGCACCATCCGGTGCCGCCCGGCGTTCGATCCCTCCAACGCCGGGCGGCACTTTCCTTTTGTGGCCGGTGCGCCATGATGCGGCCATGCGCCCCTTCCTGATCGCCGCCGCCCTCGGTCTTGCCGCCCTTCTGCCCGTCGCGGCCGCCGCCGAACCGCCCGTCCGCGCCCGTGCCATCGGCATCGCGCCGGGCCCGCTGCCCACCGGGCCGATGAACGCCATCACCGATGTGCCCGGCGTTGCGGTGGGCCAGGTCACCATCGATCGCGGCGACACGATCCGCACCGGTGTCACCGCCATCCTGCCCCACGGCGGCAATGTCTTTGCCGAAAAGGTGCCGGCCGGCCTGGTGGTGGCCAACGGCTTCGGCAAGTTGATGGGCAGCACCCAGCTGCGCGAACTGGGGGAAATCGAAACCCCGATCCTGTTGACCAACACCTTGAACGTGGCCGAGGCAGCCGCCGCCATCATCACCCACACGCTGGCGCAGGCTGGCAATGAGGGCGTGCGGTCGGTCAACGCCGTGGTGGGCGAAACCAATGATGGCGGCCTGAACGATATCCGCGCCCGCGCCGTCACCCCGGCCGATGCGCTGCGCGCGATCACCACCGCCAGCACCGGCCCGGTCGCCGAAGGCGCGGTGGGCGCCGGCCGCGGCACCATCGCCTTCGGGTTCAAGGGCGGCATCGGCACAGCGTCGCGCCGCACGCCCGATGGGTTCACCGTCGGTGTGCTGGTGCAAAGCAATTATGGCGGCCGGCTGACGTTGAACGGCACCGAGATCCGCCCGCCGCAAGGCAGCGCCAGCCTGCCCAGCCCGGATGGATCGATCATGATCGTGCTGGCCACCGATGCGCCGCTGGCGGATCGCAACCTCACCCGGCTGGCGGCGCGCGCCATGGCCGGGCTGGCCCGCACCGGTTCGGCCTTTTCCAACGGCTCGGGCGATTATGCCATCGCCTTTTCGGTGCACCCCGATGTGCGCCGCACGCCGGCCCGCCGCGCCGCCATCACCGCCTGGCCGGAACTGGGCAACGAGGCGATGAGCCCGCTGTTCGTCGCGGTGGCCGACGCCACGGAGGAGGCGATTGCCAACAGCCTGCTGATGGCCAGCGATGTCGAAAGCCGCGATCCCGCCACGGGCCAGCGGCGCCGCACCCCGGCGCTGCCGGCCGAACTGGTCAGGCAGCGCCTCGCCCGCTAGTCACAGCGCGCCCCAGCCGGCCAGCAACGCGGCCGCGCCATCGGCCGCCAGCGCCTCGGCATCGGCCAGAAAGCCATCATTGGCCAGTGTGGCAATGCCATGCACCAGCGCCCAGATGATCGCACCGGCGGCTTCGGCCTCGATGCCGCGCAGGCGGCCGGCGGCGGCGAGCTCGCCCAGCATGGCGGCCAGGCTCTGGCCCGGCCGGGCGGCGGCGGCGGCCAGTTCGGGATGGGCGGCGCGATCGGCCAGCGCCGGGCTTTTCATCAGGCGATACAGCGCCGGATGCTCGGCGACAAAGCGCACATAGGCGATGCTGCCG
>CAZAWH010000064.1:0-15756 GCA_964488775.1 uncultured Sandarakinorhabdus sp.
CCACGCTCATGTCGGCCACGCTGCGGCCGGGGATGTTGTAGATGATGATGGGCAGGGTCGTGGCATCGTGCAAGGCGGTGAAGTGCGCGATCAGGCCGGCCTGGCTCGGCTTGTTGTAATAAGGCACCACGATCAGCGCGGCATCGGCGCCGACCTTTTGGGCATGGGCCAGATGGGCGATGGCGGTGCGGGTATCGTTGCTGCCACAACCGGCGATCACCGGCACGCGCTTGGCCGTCACCTCCACACAGGTGGTGATCACGGCATAATGTTCCTCGTGGCTGAGGGTCGGCGATTCGCCCGTGGTGCCCACCGGCACCAGGCCATGGCTGCCTTCGCCGATCTGCCATTCGACATGGGCAGCAAAAGCATCGAGATCGACCGCACCCGATTTGAACGGCGTCACCAGCGCCGGCATCGATCCCTTGAACATCATGTCGTTCATTGCCCGTTCCTTTGCGCCAGCCTATCACAGGCGCATGAGTTACGCGCGTGATAGAAGCGGCTGGGCAGCCCTGTCCAGCATATCGGTGGCCGCAGGGTTGATGCTGGCCAGCAGCGTGGCGGCGCAAAGCCTCGATCCCGCCACCATCGCCCGCTATCGCGCACAACTGGCCGACAATGAAGCCGGGCGCTTTTCGCTGCTGCCGGCCGCGCCGCTGGTGGGCGGCCAGGCGGTGCCGATCCTGGACGATGTGGTGGCGTGGGACCGGTTGCGGCGCGAAAGCTTCAAGGGCCGCTTTGCCGATTATGCCGATTTTCTGGCCAATCATGGTGACTGGCCGGCCGCCAGCACCATCCGCCGGCTGGCCGAACGCAGCATCACCGATGACACGCCGGCCGATGCCATCATCCGCCATTTCGGCCGGCTGCCGCCGCTGACCGCCGAAGGCAAGGCGCGTTATGCCGAGGCGCTGGCCAGCGCCGGCCAGGCTGCGGCCGCCAGCTGGGCCCGCGACGCGTGGGACAGCGCGGGCCTGGACGAAGCGATGGAGGCCCGCCTGCTCGCCCGCTTTGGCGATCGCTTCACCCCGGGCGATCATGCCAGCCGGATGGACCGGCTGTTGTGGGCCAACCGCATCACACCGGCCGGCCGCATGCTGGCCCGGGTGGACACCGACACGCGGCTTTGGGCGCTGGCCCGCATCGCCCTGCAACGCGGTGCCCCCGATGTGGCGGCACGCCTGGGCGTGGTGCCGGCCCGGCTGCGCCGCGAAATGGGCCTGATGCTGGACGAGGCGCAATGGCTGATCCGCACCAACCGGGCCGACGAGGGCCATGCCCTGCTCGCCGCCGGCGGTGCCACCGCGCGGGTGGCAGCCGTGCCCGGGGTGGGCCTGGAAAGCTGGCTGAAGGCCCGCCTCGATCTCGGCCGCAGCCTGTGGCGCGCCGGCAAGCCCGATCTGGCCCGGCAGCTGCTGGCCAATCATGGCCTCGATCCCAATGCGCTGCAGCGCCAGCCGGTGGCGACGCGCAGCCTGTTTCTGGACAGCGAATGGCTGGCCGGCTGGCTGGCACTGCGCCGGCTGGATCAGCCGGCGGCGGCGTTGGTGCATTTCCGCAATGCCCGCAGCGTTGCCCAGGCACCGATCAGCCAGGCGCGCGGCGATTATTGGGCCGGGCGCGCCGCCGAAGCCGCCGGCCAGCGCGATCTGGCGCGGCAATATTATGCCGCCGCCGCCCGCCACCCGGATTATTTCTATGGCCAGTTGGCCAGCGAACGGCTGGGCCAGCCACTGGCGCTGGCGGCCCAGCCCCTGCCGGCACCCGATGCCGCGGCCGCCGGCAATTTCCGCGCCGAAGGCCGGGTGCGCGCGCTGTTCGCGCTGGCCGATGTCGACCGGGCGCGGCAGACGATCTTCCTCAAACAACTGGCCGATACGGCGCAGACGCCGGAACGGGCGCGGCTGGTGGCGGGCCTGGCCGGGCCGTTGAACCGGCCCGATGCCGGGGTGCATGCCGGCAAGGCGGCGCGCGGCACGGCCGAACTGTCGATGCTGGCCGCCGCCTTCCCGGTGCTGCCGCTGCCCGATGAACTGGCGCCGCGCTTTGCCATCATCCACGCCATCACGCGGCAGGAAAGCCAGTTTGACCGCACCGCCCGCTCCAGCGCCAATGCGCTGGGCCTGATGCAGCTGGTGCCGGCCACGGCGGCCGAACAGGCGCAGAAGATGGGCCTGCCCGCCAGCCCGGCGAGCCGGCTGACCGAGGACCCGGTGTGGAATGTCACGCTGGGCAGCGGCTTTGTCGAGCGTCTGCGCGCCGCCTATGGCGGCTCGGCCCCGCTGGCGGTGGCGGCCTATAATGCCGGGCCCGGCAATGTGCGGCGCTTCCTGGCGATGAACGGCGACCCGAAGGATGGCGACATCATCGACTGGATCGAGAGCATCCCCTTTGCAGAAACGCGCAATTATGTGCAGCGGGTGCTGGAAAATGCCGTGGTGTATGAAACCCTGTATCCGGCGCGGGCCGTGACCAGAGGCCCGAACCGGCTGAGCGAGTGGCTGGGCAAGGCCGCGCCGGGTTAATCCAGCGTCTTGCCCAGCGCCTGTTCGGCAATCGCCACCAGGTCCGCGTCCGGTTCCGGCCAGCGGAGATCGACACCGGCGCCCAGTGTTTCGCAGATCAGTTCCAGGCTGCGCACCCGCGCCCATTTCTTGTCGTTGGCGGCCACCACATGCCAGG
Organism: uncultured Sandarakinorhabdus sp.; assembly: GCA_964488775.1. Lineage (GTDB taxonomy): Bacteria > Pseudomonadota > Alphaproteobacteria > Sphingomonadales > Sphingomonadaceae > Sandarakinorhabdus. The sequence goes on from CAZAWH010000064.1 coordinate 2,686, forward strand.
GCGCCGTCGGCGGGGAGCAGCGGCGGAACATCTCCTCATAGGCCGTCACATAGGCGCTGCGCATCGAGCGGTTGTGATAATCATCCTTCCCAGTTTTCCAGCGTTTCCAAGGCGTTCTGATCCGTTCTTCGAGCCGTTTGTTTTGTTCCTCTTGCGTGATGTGCAGGAAGATCTTCACCAGCCGCACGCCATCGGCCTGCAATTGCGCCTCGAACGCGTTGATCTCGTCATAGGCGGCGCGCCAGCGCGGTTCGGGCGTGAAGCCATCCACCCGCTCCACCAGCACGCGGCCATACCAGGTGCGATCGAACACGGCGATTTCGCGATTGCCGGGCAGGCGCTGCCAGAAGCGCCAGAGATAATGGCGCGCCGCCTCCTCGCGGCTGGGTGCCGAGATCGGCCAGACCTTGCAATAGCGCGGATCAAGCGTGGCGTTCATCCGGGTGACCAGCCCGCCCTTCCCCGCTGCGTCCCAGCCTTCGATGGCGACAATGCCCTTCAGCCCCTGCGCGATATAGGCGGCCTGGATCAGTTCCAGCCGGTGCTGCAGCGCCTCCAGCCGGGTTTCATATTGATCGCGCGGCAGATCATGATCGGTTTCGAAATCGGCGAGGCTGTGCGGGCTCATGGGTGGCAGGCTGGCAGGGCGAAGGCGGACTGGCAAGCCCACCCCCGGCCCCTCCCGCAAGCGGGAGGGGAGCCGTTCGGCACTTGCGCAATCTGCTCCCCTCCCGCCTGCGGGAGGGGTTGGGGGTGGGAATGGGCGTTAATCAACAACCCGGATATGCAGTTCCCTCAGCTGCTTCATCGTCACCGGCGCCGGCGCGTTCATCATCAGGTCTTCGGCCTTCTGGGTCATCGGGAAAACGATGACTTCGCGGATATTGGGTTCATCCGCGATCAGCATCACCATGCGGTCCACGCCCGGTGCCGAACCGCCGTGCGGCGGCGCGCCGAACTTGAAGGCGTTGATCATGCCGGAGAAGTTCGCGTCCACCTGTTCCTTGGTGTAGCCGGCGATTTCGAACGCCTTGTACATGATGTCGGGCCGGTGGTTGCGGATCGCGCCCGAGGAAAGTTCGACGCCGTTGCAGACGATGTCGTACTGATAGGCCTTGATCGTCAGCGGGTCCTGGGTTTCCAACGCCTCCAGCTCGCCCTGCGGCATGCTGAACGGGTTGTGGCTGAAATCGATCTTCTTGGCGTCCTCGTCATATTCGAACATCGGGAAATCGACGATCCAGCAGAATTTATACGCATTTTGCTCGATCAGGCCGAGCTCGGTGCCAACCCGGGTGCGGGCGAGGCCGGCCAGCTTGGCAGCATCCTTCTCCTTGCCGGCGGCAAAGAAGCAGCCGTCATCCGGGCCAAGGCCGAGCGCGTCATAGAGCGCGATCATGCCGGCCTCGCCATGGTTCTTGGCGATGGGGCCGCCGAATTCGCCGCCCTTGCGGGTGACATAGCCGAGGCCGGCATAGCCTTCGGCCTTGGCCCAGTCATTCATGTCGTCAAAGAATTTGCGGCTCTTGTCGGCCGTGCCCGGCGCCGGGATGGCGCGCACGACATTGCCGGCCTCGACCTGCCTTGCGAAGATGCCAAAGCCCGAGCCGACGAAATGGCTCGACACGTCGCTGATCACCAGCGGATTGCGCAGGTCCGGCTTGTCGTTGCCGTATTTCAGCATCGATTCGGCATAGGGAATGCGCGGGAAGGCGCCCTTGGTCACGTTCCACGGCGTGCGGCCGCCAAAGCCGGCAAATTCCTCGAACACGCCGGCCAGCACCGGCTCGATGGCGGCAAACACATCGTCCTGGGTGACAAAGCTCATCTCGAAATCGAGTTGGTAGAATTCGCCGGGCGAGCGATCGGCGCGGGCATCCTCATCGCGGAAGCAGGGGGCGATCTGGAAATAGCGGTCAAAGCCGGCGACCATCAGCAGCTGCTTGAACATCTGCGGCGCCTGCGGCAGCGCATAGAATTTGCCGGGGTGCACGCGGCTGGGCACCAGATAGTCGCGCGCGCCTTCCGGGCTCGAAGCCGTGAGGATCGGCGTCTGGAATTCGGTGAAGCCCTGATCGATCATGCGGCGGCGCAGGGAGGCGATGACCTGGCTGCGCAGCAGGATATTCTGGTGCAGCCGGTCGCGGCGCAGATCGAGGAAGCGATATTTCAGGCGGATGTCCTCGGGATACTCGGCCTCGCCGGCCACCGGCATCGGCAGTTCATCTGCGGCCGATTGCACGACGATGTCCTTGGCGCGCACCTCGATCTCACCCGTCGGCAGCTTGGGGTTGATGGCGCCAGCTTCGCGCAGCACCACCTCGCCCAGAACCGTCACCACGGATTCGGCGCGCACCCGGTCCAGCACCGGGAAGGCCGGAGACGACGGGCCGGCGACGATCTGGGTGATGCCGAAATGGTCGCGCAGGTCCACGAACAGCACGCCGCCATGGTCGCGCTTGCGGTGGACCCAGCCCGACAATTTCACGGTCTGGCCGGCATCGGCGCTGCGCAGCGCGGCGCAGTTGTGGGTGCGATAGGCGTGCATGATCGTCGTTCCAGAGCTTTTGTTCAAAGCCGGGGCTGACACACGTCATTCAGCACTTTGTCAAGCGGCCAGATTGGCGTAACGGGGGCCATGCAGATTCATCCGCTGGTGACCGACACCGCGACGCTCGAAGCTCTTTGCGCCCGCTGGGCCTCCGCCGATTTCATTGCGGTGGATACCGAATTCATGCGCGAAAGCACCTATTACCCCGATTTGTGCCTGGTGCAGGTCGCCTGCCCCAACGAGGCGGCGGCGATCGATCCGAAAAGCCCCGATCTCGATCTGGCCCCGCTGCTCCGCCTGCTGGTGGAGGAACCGGTCCTGAAGGTGTTCCACGCCGGCGGCCAGGATCTGGAGATCATCTACAACCTCACCGGCAAGACGCCGCAGCCGTTGTTCGACACGCAGATCGCCGCCATGGCGCTGGGGCTGGGCGAACAGATCGGTTACACCAATCTGGTGGCGGCCTATGCCAATGTGCATATCGACAAGGGCGCCCGCTTCACCGATTGGGCGCGCCGGCCGCTGAACGATCGCCAGCTGGAATATGCCATCGGCGATGTCACCCACCTGGCCCGCATCTTTCCCAAGATGGTCGACAAGTTGCGCCGCACCGGCCGCGGCGAGTGGCTGGACGAGGAAATGGCCCGCGCCGGCGATCCGGCCACTTATGCCAATGATCCGGAAAAGGCCTGGGAACGGCTGCGCCTGCCCAGCCGCAAGGCCGATGTGCTGGGCCGGCTGAAGGCGCTGGCGCGCTGGCGCGAACTGGAAGCGCAGGACAAGGATGTGCCGCGCGGCCGCATCGTCAAGGACGAGACGCTGGCCGATCTCGCCTCCTCCCCGCCCCGTTCCCAGGCCGATCTGGCCAAGGTGCGCGGCCTGTCGGCGGCGTGGGCCGGCAATGCCATCGGCGCCCGGTTGATGGCCGCGCTCGATGCCGCCGAACCCTTGGGGCCCGACGAGATGCCGGCGCGCGAGCCGCAGCGGCCCGGCCTTTCATCGGAAGGCGCGCTGATCGCCGATCTCTTGAAGCTGCTCCTCAAGATCCGCGCCAAGGAAGCCGGCGTGGCGCCGCGTCTGATCGTGCGCGCCGATGATCTGGAGGCGCTTGCCGCCGGGCAGCGCGATGGGCTGGACATGCTGCAGGGCTGGCGCATGGACATTTTCGGCGCTGATGCGCTGGCGCTGGTGGAAGGCCGGCTGGGCTTTGCCGTGGCCGGCGGCAAGCTGAAGATGAGCCGGATCAGCGACTAGGCCGTGACCAGCCGGGCGCTTAGGCCCAGCGCATTGCCCAGCAGCTTCAGCCGCCGTTGCACCGCATCGCCGGCCAGATCGCCGTGGCCGGGGGCCAGCCGCAGTTGCACGGCATCGCCGGTGCGTTCCAGCCGGCTGGCGGCGAGCGCGACAGCGGTGCCGCCGGTCAGCCGCTGGCCCAGGCGCAGGGCCAGGCCCCAGATGCGGGCTTGGGCGAGCAGCGGCGGCGGCGCCAGCCGGGCCAGCGTCGCCATGATCGGCGCGTCGCCCGCCCCGCCAAAGCAATTGTGCAGGGCACAGGCCAGCGCAGCGCGCTCGGCCGCCGTCACCGCCACCCAATTGCCGTGCAGCGCCACATCCACCCCGCGTTCGGGGCGGAAATCCGGGTGGGCGCGCCACGCGATGTCAGACAGCAGGCACGCCGCCAGCCGCAGCCGGCGCTGCGCCAGCGGTTCATCGGCAAACAGCGGGTCCATCCAGGCGAACAGCATGTCGCCATGTTCGGCAAAGCGGCCCTGGCGGGCACCTTCGGCCCGCGCCGCCTCGATCAGCGGGTCAAGGCTGCGCACGTCCGCAGGCAGATCGGCAAACAACAGGCCTTCGCGCAGGCCAAAGCCCGATGCGATGACACTGGACGAGCCGAGCTTCTTGACCACCGCCGCCAGCAGCATCGCCGCCCCCGGCAACGAGGGCAGCCGGCTGGTCGACAGGTGCGGCACCGCCTTCAACGTGGCGAGTTCGGTGTGGGACAGGCTGCGGAACAATTTGCCCGGCGCGTCGGCCGGCATTTCATATTGGTGCACGATGGGCAGCGGATGATCGCTGGCCCAGATGTGGATCTGCGCCAGCGCCCGCCAGGAACCGCCCACCATGTAGAACGGCCGGCCCCGCCCCTCGTCGGCCCAGCCCACCTGATCCAGCGCCTTGGCGATGAACGGGCCCAGCGCCCGGCGATCCCGTTTCCTGACCGCATCGAGCCGCAGCGCACCGATGGGCAGCGAGATGCGGTGGCCCATCTCGCCGTTCCTGACCCGGATCAGTTCCAGGCTGCCGCCGCCCAGATCGCCCACCACGCCATCGGCATCGGGAATGCCCGACACCAGGCCCAGCGCCGCGCCGCGGGCTTCGGCCTCACCATCGATGGTTTCGATGGCCAGCCCGCATTCGGCCGCCACCCGGGCGATGAAGGCGCTGCCGTTCTTCGCCTCGCGCACGGCGGCGGTGGCCACGGTGCGCACCCGGGCAATGCCCATGGCGCCGGTGAGCGCGGCAAAGCGGCGAAGCCCGGCCACGGCGACATCCATCGACGCGTCCGACAATTTGCCGTTGGCCGCGAGGCCCCTGCCCAGCCCGGCCATCACCTTTTCGTTGAACATGGTGGTCGGCACGCGGCTGCGGCCCTGATAGACCACCAGACGGATGCTGTTGCTGCCGATGTCGATAATGGCGCAGCGATCATCCGGGGCCGGTTCCGCCGCCCCGTCCCGCGTCAAGCCCACCCGCCGTGCCAGGCCCAGCATGCTGTCAGGCAATCCCGGCGGCATCGGTTTCGTCGTCCAGATCATCCTCTTCATCAGGCAGCAGCAGCACCGGCACGGCGGTGGCATCGCGCATGTGGCCGCGGCCCGACAGCGAGGGGTTGGTCATGAAATAGCGGTGCAGGTTGAACGGGTCTTCCCGATCCGCCTCCACCCTTGTGTAGCGGCCGCTGGCATCCATTTCCCAGCTTTGCTGATTGTCCTTCAGATTGGCGACCATGACCTGGTCCACCACCTGGGCATGCACCGTGGGGTTTTCGATCGGCACCATGATCTCCACCCGGCGATCAAGGTTGCGCGGCATCCAGTCGGCCGAGCTGATGAACATCCGCGCCTTGCGGTTGGGCAGTTCGTGGCCGCCGCCAAACACATAGATGCGGCTGTGTTCCAGAAAGCGGCCGATCACCGAACGCACCCGGATATTGTCCGAAAGGCCGGGCACGCCGGGACGCAGGCAGCAGATGCCGCGCACGATCAGATCGATCATCACGCCGGCACGGCTGGCGGCATAGAGTTTCTCGATGATGCCGGTGTCAACCAGGCTGTTCAGCTTGACCCAGATCGCCGCCGGCCGGCCGGCATGGGCGTGGGCGATTTCCTCGTCGATCAGGGCATAAAGCTTGTCGCGCATGGCCAATGGCGCCATGCCCAGCTTTTCCAGCCGGGTGGGCTGCACATAGCCGGTGATATAGTTCATCACCTGCGCCGCATCGCGCGACAGGCGCGGATCGGCGGTGAAGAAGGACAGATCGGTGTAGATGCGCGCGGTGACCGGGTGATAATTGCCGGTGCCGAAATGGACATAGGTGCGGATCGCCGCCCCTTCGCGCCGCACCACCATCGACAGCTTGGCGTGGGTTTTCCATTCGACAAAGCCATAGACGACCTGCACGCCAGCCCGCTCCAGCTCGCTGGCCCAGCGGATATTCTGCTCCTCGTCAAAGCGCGCCTTCAGCTCCACCACGGCAGTGACCGACTTGCCGGCCTCGGCCGCATCGATCAGCGCGCGCACGATCGGGCTGTTCTTGCCGGCGCGATAAAGCGTCTGCTTGATGGCGATCACATCGGGATCGGCCGCGGCCTGGCGCAGGAAGGCCAGCACCACCTCAAAGCTTTCATAGGGGTGGTGGACCACCAGATCCTTGGCGCGGATGGCGGCAAAGCAATCGCCGCCATGTTCGCGGATGCGTTCGGGAAAGCGCGGCGTGTGCGGTTCGAACTTCAGATCGGGGCGGTCTTCGTCGACCAGCAGCGCCAGATCGTTGATGCCCAGCACGCCCGAGACCAGGATGGTGTCGCGATCCTCCACGCCCAGCTGCGTCTTCACCATGGCGTGCAGGCCGGGCGGGGTGGATTCCTCCATCGTCAAGTGGATCACCTCGCCGCGCCGCCGCCGCTTCAGCGCGGTCTGGTAAAAGCGGACGAGATCCTCCGCCTCTTCCTCCACCTCGATATCGCTGTCGCGGATGACGCGGAACACGCCGTCCCCCACCAGCTCATAGCCGGGGAACAACTGGTTGAAAAAGGCGCGGATGGTGTTTTCCAGGCTGATCCAGCGCACCGCCCGCCCGGGCAGCCGGATGAAGCGCGGCAGCATCGCCGGCAGCATCAGCAGCGCGCGGAGCAGTTCGTCATCCGATTGCCGGCGCAGTTCGAGGATCAGCGAGAATCCCTTGTTGGGAATGAAGGGAAACGGGTGCGCCGGATCGATGGCCTGCGGGGTGAGCACCGGGAAAATCTGATCGAGGAAATGCGCTTCCAGCCAGTCCCGCTCGGCCCGGGTCAGGCGGTCGGCGGTGATGACATGGAAATCGGCGCGGGCCAGTTCCTTCACCAGCTTGGCCCACACCCGCTGCTGATCCTCCATCAGCCGGTCAGCCTGTTCGGCAATCAGCACCAGCTGCTGGGCCGGGGTGTCGCCTTCCGGGCTCAGGCTTTCGATGTTGGCGCGCACCTGGCCGCGCAGGCCGGCCACGCGCACCATGAAGAATTCATCGAGGTTGTTGCCCGAAATCGACAGGAAGCGCAGCCGTTCCAGCAACGGGTGCGCCTTGTTCATCGCTTCGGCCAGCACGCGATCGTTGAACGACAGCCACGACAGTTCGCGGTTGATGTAACGCTCTGCCGGGGGCAGCTGGGGCTGGGGAACGGGGGCCATGGCCACTCTGTAGGGCAGTGGGCAATTGCCGTCAAAACAGGCTGAACTGGCCATCGATCACCTCGCGCGCCAGCGGGATGGTGATGGCCCGGCGCCGCGACAGCCCTTCGGCATCCAGCGCCGCCACCACCGCCTGCGCCGCGCCCAGGCTGCGTTCGATGCGCACCAGCAGCCAGCGGATCAGATCATCACCCACCTTGATGCCGCGTTCGGCAAACAGCTTGGCCAGCACCGCGGCGAGTAGTTCGTCATCCGGTTCGCCCAGCCGCACCTGCGGCGTGGCGGCCAGCCGGCTGGCCAGATCGGGCAGGCCATGGCCCCAGTCGCGTGGGGTCAGCCGGCTGGTCAGCAGCAGCGGCCGGTCGCGCGTGGCCGCGTTCCAGGCGTGGAACAGGGCCTCGGGATCATGGGTTTCGGCCGCCTCGATCACGCGGGCCGGGGTGCGGGCGGCAAACCAGCCGGCCAGATGGGATTTGCCGCTGCCCGGCGGCCCGATCAACAGGGTGGCGGGCACCGGCCACAGGCCGGGACTGGCCAACCAGGCGGCGGCCGATTCGTTGGCGGCAGTGATCGCCAGCTGTTCGGGGCGATGATCAACCGGCCAGGCCAGCGGCAGCGCCGGTTCGGGCGGCTGGATCATGGCCGGGGCGGCGCGACCGGCGCGGCAGTGGCAGCGGCAGCAGCAGGCGGGGCCGGCAGGGCGGCAGCGGGCGCGGCGCGGCGCAGCACCATGTCGGACCCGTTGGCCACCAGCGTCCAGCCGCGCGCGGCGAGCGCTGCCTTCAACGCGGCCTCGCCGCCCGGCATCGCCAGCTCGAACCTGCTGGTGCCGCCCACGGCCGACTGGCGCACCAGCACATCGCCGCCGGCAACGGCGCGCAGCAGATTTTCGGCACCGGCAAGGGCGGCGGCATCGGGCGTGATCGCGGCGACCAGCAAGGCGCCGGCATCGGCCATCGGATCACCGATCACCGGCTCGGCCTCCACGATCGGCGCCATGTCGATGCCCAGATCGCGTTCGGCCTGCAGGCGGCCGGCCCGCAACGCCTCGGCATAGATGGCATCAACGCGGCGCACGCCTTCGTCCATCAGCGCCGGCAACGCATTCTCGCTCTTCACCGTCAGCACGAACCGGCCCAGTTCCACGCCATCGGGGCCGTGGCGGGCGATGAACTGGCCGCGCACCGGCCCGCCGGGGAAGCTGCGGGTCAGGCGGGCTTCGGCCACCAGCACGTCCACCGTGTCAAACCGGGCCATGATGCTGCGCCACGGCCCGCGTTCCGGGCGGCCGGCCTGCCAGGCATTCAGCCACAGATTGTCGGCCGCGCCGCCACCGGGCAGCACATAATCAATGGGGGTGACATTGCCGCGCCAGCGCCGCCACGCATCGGCCCAGGGCGTGCGGGCCTGCACCACCAGCGCGGTGCCGCCATCCACCTCCACCGGCAGCAGCAGCATCGGCGGCGATTGCAGCAGGGCCAGGCCACCGCCAACATAGTCGGCGGCGCGGCTGCGATCGAACACCACGCCCAGCCTGGCGATATAGCGCGTGGCGGAAAACTGCTCGCCCTGGCTTTCGATGCCGGCGACCATGGCATCGATCTGGCCATCCGACAGGGCGGGTGCCTCCGGCGCCGGCTTGCCGGTCAGGCGCGCCCACAGCTGCGGCCAGGCCAGGCGCTGCGCCCGGCCCCAGGCGATGCGCCGGGCTTCGTCGACATTTTTCGCCGTCACGTCCACCGCGATGCCGCCCACGGCATAGGCACTGCCACCCCCACCCGAGGGATCGGGCGGCGGCACTTCGGCCTTGGGCGTGGCCTGCTGGGCGACGGCGATCGCCGCGATCAGGCCCGCCCCGGCCAAGAGGGCCAGGATGCGCGTCACCCCGGCTGTTTACGGCGGCAGCCCGCCGCTTGCCAACAACGGAATGGCGTGGCGGCGAATCTGGCGCTATGGCGGCGGCCATGACGGACAAGCGCCCCCTCACCCCCTCGCTGACCTATGCCGATGCCGGCGTGGACATCGCCGCCGGCAACGCGCTGGTGAAGGCCATCGCGCCGCTGGCCCGCGCCACCGCCCGCCCGGGCGCCGATGCCGAACTGGGCGGCTTTGGCGGCTTTTTCGATCCCAAGGCGGCCGGCTACAAGGATCCGCTGCTGGTCGCCGCCAATGATGGCGTCGGCACCAAGCTGAAGCTGGCCATCGACACCGGCCGGCACGACACGGTGGGCATCGATCTGGTGGCGATGTGCGTCAACGATCTGATCGTGCAGGGCGCAGAGCCGCTGTTTTTCCTCGACTATTTCGCCACCGGCAAGTTGGAGAATGGCGTTGCCGCCCGTGTGGTCGCCGGCATCGCCGATGGCTGCCGCCAAGCCGGCTGTGCGCTGATCGGCGGCGAGACGGCGGAAATGCCCGGCATGTATGCGGCCGGCGATTATGATCTGGCCGGCTTTGCCGTCGGCGCGGTGGAACGCGGCGAGCAATTGACCGGCGAAGGCGTGATGCCGGGCCAGTTGCTGGTCGGCATCGCCTCATCGGGGGCGCACAGCAATGGCTACAGCCTCATCCGCCGCATCCTGGCCGTGGCCGGCGCCGATCTGGCGGCCCCTGCCCCGTTCGATCCCAGCCGCACCCTGGCCGAGGCGCTGCTTGAACCCACCCGCATCTATGTGAAGCCGCTGCTGCCGTTGATCCGGGCCGGCAAGGTGAAGGCGCTGGCCCACATCACCGGCGGCGGTTTCCTGGAGAATATCCCGCGCGTGCTGCCCGCCGGCTGCCGCGCCCTGCTGGCGGCGCCGGTGCTGCCGCCGCTGTTTGACTGGCTCCGGGCCGCCGGCGGTGTGGCGGCGGCCGAAATGGCGCGCACCTTCAATTGCGGCACCGGCATGGTGCTGGTGGTGGACCGGGCCGAGGCCGACTGCGTCATCGCCGCGCTGGCGGCGGCCGGCGAACAGGCCCAGGTGATCGGCGAGATCATCGCCGGGCAAAAGGGCTGCGAACTGCACGGCGCCCCCGGCCAATGGGGCGAAACGGCCGCGTGGACGGCCAGCCACGATGCCTGAGCGGGCCAGGGAGAAGGCGCGCGTCGGCGTCCTCATCTCAGGGCGCGGCAGCAACATGGCCGCGCTGCTTTATGCCAGCCGGCTTGATCCGGCCTGCCCTTATGAGATTGTCGTTGTCGGCAGCAATGATCCGGATGCGGCCGGGCTTTGCCTCGCGGCGGCGGAAGGCGTGCCGACCTTCGCGCACAGCCACAAGGGCCTGAAGCGCGCCGAGTTTGACGCGATCATCACGCGCGAACTGGAAAAGGCCGGCGTCACCCACATCGCGCTCGCCGGTTACATGCGGCTGCTGTCGGCCGAATTCGTGGCCCACTGGCAGGGCCGTTGCCTCAACATCCACCCGTCGCTGCTGCCAAAGCACAAGGGCCTGCACACGCACGCAGCCGTGCTGGCCGCCGGCGAAGCCGAAACGGGGTGCACCGTCCACATCGTCACCCCCGAACTGGATGACGGCCCGATCCTGGGCCAGGCGCGCATCGCCGTGCTGCCCGGCGACACGCCGGAAACGCTGGCAACCCGCGTGCAATATGCCGAACACCAGCTTTACCCGCGCGTGCTCGCCGATTTCGTCTCGGCGGCCGACCGGCCCACCGCGCTGCTGGAACGGGTGCGCGGCCTGGCACTGAATCTGCCGGCGGTGACGGAGAAACTCTCCCACGGCTCCAACGGCTTTGCCATCGAAGGCGGCAAGTTCTTCGCCTATTTCACCGACAATCACCACGGCGACGGCATCACCGCCCTGCTGCTCAAGGTCTCCGGCCTCGATGAACAGGCCATGCTGATCGAGCAGGACCCGGACCGGTTTTTCCGCCCGAAATATTATGGCCCATCAGGCTGGGTCGGCATCGTGCTTACGGGCGGGCCGGACTGGACGATGATCGAGACGATGATGACCGCAGCCTGGCGCCTGTGCGCGCCCCGACGGCTGGCGATGCTGCCGATCTGACGACTGCAACAAGGGCGAAACGAAAAAGGGCCGCAGCAAGTGCTGCGGCCCTTTTCACGGCGCAAGGCTGATCGGCTCAGCCGACGATTTCGCACTGCGAGAAGAAGTAGGCGATTTCGATCGCGGCGTTCTCGTCGCTGTCCGAACCGTGCACGGTATTGGCTTCGATCGATTCGGCCAGTTCCTTGCGGATGGTGCCGGCATCGGCGTTGGCCGGGTTGGTGGCGCCCATGACCTTGCGATAGGCCGGGACGGCGTCTTCGCCTTCCAGCACCTGCACCACAACCGGGCCGCTGATCATGAACTGCACCAGTTCACCGAAGAAGCCGCGCTCGCGGTGGACGGCGTAGAAGCCTTCGGCCTGGGCCTGGGTCAGCTGCAGGCGCTTTTGCGCGACGATGCGCAGGCCGGCGGCTTCGATCATCGCATTCACCTTGCCGGTGATGTTGCGACGGGTGGCGTCGGGCTTGATGATCGAGAAGGTGCGGGTGATGGCCATGAGAAAAGTCCACTCGGTTGATAGGGGAAACGGATGCGCGGCCCCCTACAGGCGGAGGCGGGAAATGGCAAGTCCACTGGATCCTCCCCCCGCTGGGGGAGGTGCCCGCAGGGCGGAGGGGGCTGGCCAGCGCGGCCCGTGCGCGCCCCCTCGGTCATGCTGCGCATGCCACCTCCCCCAGAGGGGGAGGACCGGAGTGCTTACCCCTCGAAATTGTCGGCCACGAACCGGTCGAGCAGGCGGACGCCATAGCCGGTGGCGCCCTTGTCGTGGATGGCGCCGGGCTTGTTCGACCACACGGTGCCGGCCACATCCAGATGCGCCCATTTCACGCCCGGCTTCAGGAACCGGGCGAGGAATTGCGCCGCGCTGATCGAGCCACCTTCGCGCGGGCCGACATTCTTCATGTCGGCCACATCGCTGTCGATCAGTTTGTCATAGGCATCGCCAATCGGCATCCGCCACAGTTTCTCGCCCACGGCAGCACCGGCGCTGCGCAGCTGTTCGGCCAGGCCATCATCGTTGCAGAACATGCCGGCATGTTCGTGACCAAGGCTGATGATGATCGCGCCGGTGAGCGTGGCCAGATCGACGACGATTTCCGGCTCGAACGTCTCCTGCGCCCACCACATGGCATCGCACAGCACCAGCCGGCCTTCGGCATCGGTGTTGATCACCTCGACGGTCTGCCCGTTCATGGTGGTGACGACATCACCGGGGCGCTGGGCATTGCCGTCGGGCATGTTTTCCACCAGGCCCACCACGCCGATCACATGCGCCCTGGCCTTGCGGGCCGCCAGCGCGTGCATGGCGCCGGTCACGGCCCCGGCGCCGCCCATGTCCCACTTCATGTCTTCCATGCCGGCCGCCGGCTTCAGGCTGATGCCGCCGGTATCGAACGTCACGCCCTTGCCGACGAACACCACCGGCTTCACGTCATCGCGGCCCGTCCCGTTCCAGCGCATCGCCAGCAGGCGCGCCGGCCGCACCGAACCTTGCGCCACACCCAGCAGCGCGCCCATGCCCAGCCGCTTCATCTCGGCATCGTCCAGCACGATCA
>CAZAWH010000065.1:0-15718 GCA_964488775.1 uncultured Sandarakinorhabdus sp.
CTGACAGGCCGACGGCTTGGCGATGGCCCGGCCTTTGCCGCCGCAATTCTGCAACCGATCGAATTCAATGGCCGCCTGCCGCTGCGCAAGGCGATCGCGCAGGGCAATGTCACGCTTGCTCGGCTGGGCCTGGCCCAGTTCGAAGCCACCATCGCCGGCCGCGCCCGCGCCCTGGGCTATCGTCTGTTCGCCGCCGATGCCCGTGCCGCCGCCGCCCGCGCCGTGGCGGGCCGCATGCGCGGTCTGGCCGGTGTGATCATCGCCCGCGATCCCGCCGGCCCGGCCCCGCGCCTCGAAGCCGCGGTGCTGGAAGCCGCCGCCATCACCGCCGAACGCACCGCCGCCGAAGCCGAAGCGGCCTATAACGCCGCCCTGTATGAACTGAACGGCCTGCGCGGCCAGCCCTTCCCGGCGCGGGTCCGCATCCAGCGCCCGGCGCTCACCCCGCCGCCGCTGCCCGACATCAGCCAGCTCGCCGAACGCGCCGAAGCCGGCAATTTCGAGCTGCTGGCGCTCAAGACCCAGCTGGAACAGCAGGGCCTGTCGGTCCGCCTGGCCGAAAAGGGCCGGGTGGGCGCGGTGAGCATCGGCCCGTTCATCAACCGTGACCGCGGCGACGTGAAGGACCAGGTGATCGGCCTGCGCGCCACCACCACGCTGCCGGTGTGGAACCGCCAGGCCGGCGACGTCGCCGCCGCCGAAAGCCGCGAGGCCCAGGGGCAGGCCAGCCTGATCGCCGCCCGCCGCCGCATCCTGGCCCAGCTGCACGCCGATGCCGCCCTGTATCGCGCCCGGGCCGATGCCATCAGCCGCTGGCCCGCCGATGCGCCGCAGCGCTTTGCCGCCGCCGCCGAAGAGGCCGATCGTGCCTATCGCCTTGGCGCCGTGCCGCTGCCCACCTATGTCGCCATGCAGACCGGCTGGCTCGACGCCGTCTCCGCCGTGCTCGACACCAGCGCCGGCCTGTGGGAAGCGCGCGAGGCCATCCGCATCGCCACCGGCGGCGACGCCCAGCCGTGATCGCCGCCCTGATTTCCGCCAGCGCGCGCAATCGCGGCGGCGTGGTGCTGGCCGCGCTGGTCGCGGTCGCCATCGGCCTGTGGCACCTTGTCAGCCTGCCGATCGATGCCATCCCCGATGTCACCGGCGTGCAGGTGCAGGTCAACACCGCCGTGCCGGGTCTGGCCGCGCAGGAGATTGAAACCCGCATCACCGTGCCGATCGAGCGGCTGATGGGCGGCCAGCCCGGCCTCACCGGCTTCCGCTCTCTCACCCGTTCCGGCCTGTCCCAGGTCACCCTGCTCTATGAGGATGGCACCGACGTGATGCGTGCGCGCCAGGTGGTGGCCGAACGGCTGGGCACCGCCGCCGCGCTGTTGCCGCCCGGTGCCGCGCCGCAGCTGGCCCCGATCACCACCGGCCTCGGCGAAATCCTCTATTACACGCTGGAATGGGATCACCCGCCCCACGACGAGCCGCACCACAAGGGCCTGGTGCCGGCCAGCACCGCCGAAGACCATCTGATGGCGCTGGCCGAAACCCAGGAATATGTGGTGGTGCCGATGCTGCGCACCGTGCCCGGCGTGGCCGAGGTCAACAGCATCGGCGGGCTGGAACGCCAATATGTCATCGAACCCGATCTGGCCCGGCTGGCCGCCGCCGGGGTGACGCCGGCCGAACTCGCTGCCGCGGTTGCCGCCTATGCCGACAATGAAGGCGGCGGCGCCATCAGCCGCGATGGCCGCCGCATGGTGGTGCGCACCGATGCCCGCGTGATGCAGCCGGAACGCATCGGCGCCCTGCCGGTGAAGTTCGCCGGCGGGGTGCGGCCCCTCACCGTCGCCGATCTCGCCACCGTGCGGGTGGGCAGCGCCCTGCGCGCCGGGGCCGCCACGGTGGACGGCGAACAGACGGTGCTGGGCACCATCATGCTGCTCGCCGGCCGCAACAGCCGGGAGGTGGCGCGCGACGTCGATGCCTTTCTGCCCGAGGTGCAGGCGGCGCTGCCCGACGGCATGGTCATCCGCGTCCGCTATGACCGGGCCGACATCGTGGAGCGCACCGTTGCCACCGTCCGCAACAATCTGTCGGAAGGGGCGTTGCTGGTCGCGGTGGTGCTGATCCTCGTGCTCGGCCACTGGCGCGCCGCGCTGATCGTCGCCGCGGTCATCCCGGTTGCCTTCCTGATGGCGGCGATTGGCATGGTCCGGCTCGACATCTCGGGCAATCTGATGAGCCTGGGCGCGCTGGATTTCGGCCTGCTGGTCGATGGCGCCATTGTCGGCGTGGAAAATGCCCTGCGCCGGCTGACGGGCGAACAGGCCAGGCTTGGCCGCCCGCTGGCCGAAGACGAACGCCGCGCCCTGATTGCCCGCGCCATGGGCGAAGTTGCCCGCCCGGTGGCGTTCGGCGTGGCGATCATCACGCTCGTCTATGTGCCGGTGCTGGCGCTGGGCGGGGTGGAAGGCAAATTGTTCCGCCCGATGGCCGAAACCGTCATGCTGGCGCTCACCGCTGCCCTGCTGGTCAGCCTCACGCTGGTGCCGGCACTGGCGTCCTTCTTCCTCACCGCTGGCGGCGATCAAGGCCCCAATCGCCTGATGCGGGCGCTGGAGGGGGTCTATCGCCCGGTGCTCGCCGCCACGCTGGCGCGGCCGGCGCTGGCCATCATCCCGGCGCTGCTGGTCATGCTGGCGGCCGGGCTGGTCTTCACCCGGCTCGGCACCGTGTTCACGCCGCGGCTCGACGAAGGTTCGATCACCGCCATGGTCTATCGCCCGGTGGACATGAGCCTGGAGGCCAGCCTGGCCCAGGAACAGGCCATCGAACGGGCGATCCTCAAGAAATTCCCGCAAGTCACCCATGTGTTCTCGCGCATCGGCACCGCCGCCGTCGCCACCGATCCGATGCCCCCGAACGAGAATGATCTTTACGTCCATTACAAGCCGCGGGGCGAATGGCCGGCCACCGGCCCGCAGACCAAAGCCGAACTGGTGCAGGCCATCGAGGCGGAGGCCAGGCGCATCGGCGCCAACCAGCGCTTCCTGTTCGCCCAGCCGATCGAGATGCGCTTCAACGAAATGCTGGAAGGCACCCGCGCCGATCTGGCGGTGAAAATCTATGGCGACGATGATGACCGGCTGGAGGCGCTGGGCGCCGCCGCCTTGCAGGTGCTGGAGCGCCTGCCCGGCACCGCCCAGGCCGAATATGAAGTGGATGGCCGCACCCCCAGCCTGGTGGTGAAGGTGGACCATGACGCCCTGGTGCGCCTTGGCCTTGGCGCCGATGAGGTCAACCGCGCCATCCGCGCCGGGCTGGCCGGGCAGGAGGTCGGCGCCATCCTGGAAGGCATCCGCCGCCATGTCATCGTGGTGCGCCTCGCCGATGGCCAGCGCGCCGATCTCGACGCGATCCGCGCCTTGCCGCTGCGGGTGGGGCCGGCGGGCCTGGTGCCGCTGGGCCGGGTGGCGCAGTTGCAGGAGGTGATGGCGGTGGAACCGGTGCGGCGCGACAATGGCCAGAAACGCGCCGCCCTGCTGGTCAATCTGTCGGGCAGCGATGTCGAAGCCTATGTGGCGCGGGCCCGGGCCGAACTGGCGAAGGCGGTGCCATTGCCGCCCGGTTATCGCATCGAATTCGGCGGCCAGTTCAAGCAGTTGCAGGAAGCCAAGGCTCGGCTGGCCGTGCTGGTGCCGGCCTGCCTGGTGCTGATCCTGGTGCTGGTGTTCGGCGCGCTCGGCTCGGTCGCCCAGGCCTTGATCGTCTTTGCCGGCATTCCGCTCGCCGTCACCGGCGGGGTGTTCGCGCTGGGCTTGCGCGGCATGCCCTTTTCCATCACCGCGGCCATCGGCTTCATCGCGCTGTCGGGCATTGCCATGCTCAATGGCCTGGTGCTGGTTGATCACATCAATCATTTGCGCACCCACGGCATGGCAAGGGCCGAGGCTGTGGCCGCCGGGGCGCTCGACCGGTTGCGCCCGGTCATTTCCACGGCGCTGGTGGCCAGCATTGGCTTCCTGCCGATGGCGATTGCCAGCGGCGCCGGGGCCGAAGTGCAGCGCCCGCTGGCCACGGTGGTGATCGGCGGCATCCTGTCGTCCACCCTGCTTACCCTGTTGCTGGTGCCGACGCTGTACCGGAAATTCGTCAGGGATTGAGGAATCGGGCCGCACACCCTACATGGGGGGTGCCGGCTTGCCGGCTATGGCGATAAATGATGCCGTGGAATAGACGCAGCGGACCCGGGGGCAGTACCCGGCGGCTCCACCATATATCAACCCGTTGTCGGGGGATGTCTGGGGCCGAACCAGGATCGACGTGTGTTCAAAGACGGTGTTTTTGCCCGGCCTGAATGCGCCGTTAAACCGTTCAAAACCCACAAATGCCAACGACAACGAGGCATTCGCGATCGCAGCGTAACTGAGGTCTTCACCGACCAAGGTTAAACTGGCCGAAAGCGCGGCACGGGCCACGCCGGGCAACAGAAGTGGATTCCAGCGGCCTGAGGGAGGGCCGGGCAACAGAACCTCCCTCACAGATTTGCACGCACACGGCCCTCCCGGAAAACCAAACAGATTGGGGGGCCGGGCAACAGAACCCCCTCACCGATTTGCGCGGGCCAAGGCTCCCCGGAGAAACCCAACAACCCGGGGGGGCGGGCAACATTACCCCCTCACTCCTCCGTTTTCCGGATCGTCTCGTCCAGCCGGGCCACGGGCAGGCCGAATTTGCGCACGATCATCACGTTGAGCACCGTGCGGCCATCGGCCTGCAGCGCCAGAAATTGTTCGGCCCGGAAGCCGCCCTTCAGGGCAAAGCGCAGGTGCAGCCGGCCATCCGCCATCCGCCCCGTCACTGGCCCGGCCGCATCGCTCAACACGCCGGTGAAGCCGCCCTGGCCATCCCGCTGCAGCTGCCAGTGCCGGCGGCTCGGGGCCTTGCCCGCGATGGTCACCACCTGCTCCAGCCGGATGCTGCCATCCCCGGCCGGCACGCCCCGCCCGTCCACCACGACGCTGCGCGGCCGGCGGGTGGCGATGCGCAGCCGGCCATCGCCGTGGGTTGGGCCGGCAAAGAAGGCGATGGGGTCCAGCGGCGGCGCGCCTGCGACGGGCGGCGGCAGCCGGCCGGTGCCGACACAGGCCGACACGCTGCCCAGCAGCATCACCCCGGCCATTGTGCGCCCCATGCCCATGCATCCCCCGCCATCAACGGCCCAGCTACGTCCCACCCGCCGGCCCGGACGCCATTGCGCTTGACCTCGCCCGCGCCCCGCGCCAATCGGGGGCGCACACCAGCCAAGGCTCAGGTCCCGTGAACGACACCACCCCAGACAGCCTGATTCCCTATGACGATATCGTCCAGGATGCGCTGCGCGGCGTCGTCAGCCGCGTGCTGCGCCGCATCCAGGCCGAAGGCGGCCTGCCCGGCGGCCATCATTTCTATATCGCCTTCCGCACCCGCGCCCCCGGCGTGTCGATCCCGGCGCACCTGAAGGAACGCTATCCTGACGAAATGACCATCGTCATCCAGCATCGTTACTGGGATCTGGTGGTGGCCGATGATCATTTTTCCATCGGCCTGTCGTTCAACCAGATGCCGGCGACGCTGGTCATCCCCTATGATGCCATTGTCGGTTTTGTTGATCCGGCGGTGAACTTTGCCCTGCAGTTTGCCCCCAAGGATGGCGAGGCCGCACCGGAACCGCCCGAACCGGAATCGCCGCCGCCGGCCAGCGATCCCGAAGGCGGCGACAGCAGCAATGTCGTCACGCTGGACCGGTTCCGCCGCAAGTGACCCTGTTTGTCCGCCCGGATGTGCCGGCCCAGGGCCCCAACCGCCGTGGCCTGATGTTCGTGCTGTCTTCGCCGTCGGGCGCGGGCAAGACCACCCTGTCGCGCGCCCTGCTGGCCGAAGACAGCGGGATCACCATGAGCGTTTCGGCCACCACCCGCCGCCCGCGCCCGGGCGAGGTGGATGGCGTGGATTATTATTTCGTCAGCGCCGATCAATTCCAGTCGATGGTGCAGGAAAATGCCCTGCTGGAATGGGCCACCGTGTTCGGCAACCGGTATGGCACGCCGCGCGCCCCGGTGGAGGCGGCGCTGGCCGCCGGGCGCGACGTGCTGTTCGACATTGATTGGCAGGGCACCCAGCAACTGCAGCAGACGGATGCCGCGTCCGATCTGGTGCGGGTGTTCATCCTGCCGCCCACCCTCGTTGAACTGGAACGCCGGCTGACCAGCCGTAACACCGATCACCCCGATGTGATCGCCGGCCGCATGGCCCGCGCCCGTGACGAGATCAGCCATTGGGGCGAATATGATTATATCCTCGTCAACGATGACGCCGAAACCTGCCTGAACGAGATCCGCTCCATCCTGAAGGCCGAGCGTCTGCGCCGCAAACGCCAGCTGGGCCTGGCGAGTTTCGTGCGCGGCATGCTGGGCGAATGATGCGCCGGCTGCCGGTTCTGGCGGCTGCCCTGCTGGCACTGGCCGGCTGCAGCGCGGGGGATGATCTGCAACCCTATGCCGTGGTGCGCCGGGCCGATGTGTGGCAGGCGGTGATCCGCGATGCCGATCGCGGCCGGCTGGCCCGCCTGTCGGATGCGTGGATGGCGGCGCGCAGCGACATTGCCGCCGCCGGCGCCAGTGCCGATCTGGCCGCGCTGGGCCCGGTGGCCGATCCCGACCTCAAGGCGAGCGTGCAGCTGCCCGGCCCCGGCCCCTATCGCTGCCGGATCATCCGGCTGGGCTGGCGCCAGGGCAGCGTGCGGCTGGCCCCGCCGGTGCAGGCCGAAGACTGGGCGCCGTGCCAGCTGACCGCCGATGGCATCCTGTCCCGGCTGGAAACCGCGCCCGGCCGCCAGCAATATGGCGGCACCCTCTATCCCGATGTGGACCGGCTGGTCTTCCTGGGCAGCGTGCGCCTGGCCGACGACATGGGCCGCCTGCGCTATGGCGAGGATCGCGACCGGGACCAGCTCGGCGTGCTCACCGCGCTTGGCGATGGCCATTGGCGCCTAGCACTGCCCTGGCCGCGCTGGAGCGCGCGGCTGATCCTCATCGAGATCAAAGCGGCCTAGAGCGGTTTCCCACCGCTCTGGATCGCTGGCACGGAGCCGATGTCCGGTTCGGTGCAAGGAGCAAGGAGGGCGCGATGCAGCGCATCGCAACAGACGCGGCGACGCCGCACCGAGCCGGAAGCGGCCCGCCCCGACAGGGGGCGCCCGTCAGGGCGATGACGGCGGTTCAGGGTGGTGGGAAGCCGCTCTGATGCCCGATGCCCTTGCCGTGCTGGCCGCCCAGGGCTGGGCCTTCTGGGCGGCCGCCATCGCCGGTGTGACCATCCTGGGCCTGGCCAAGGGCGGCTTTGCCGGGCTGGGCGTGCTGGGCGTGCCGATCATGGCGCTGGGGATGAGCCCGGTGCTCGCCGCCGCGATATTGCTGCCGATCCTGCTGGTGCAGGATGTGTTTTCGGTGAAGGCCTTTGGCGCCCACCGCAACAATCTGGTGCTGGTGCGGATGCTGCCCGGCGCCTGCCTGGGGATCGTGGCGGGCTGGGCGCTGGCGCGCTTCGTGCCGGTGGCGGCGGTGGAGGCGGCGGTGGGCCTGATCGCGCTGGGGTTCGGCCTGCAGCGCATCCGGGCCGAACGGCGCGGCGTGGCGGCGCAGCCGGGGCGGCCGTGGCAGGGGGTGGCGATGGGCGCGGTGGCCGGCTTCACCAGCCAGATCGCCCATGCCGGCGGCCCGCCGTTCCAGATGCATGTGCTGCCGATGAAATTGCCGCGCGACGTGTTTCTGGGCACCAGCAGCCTGTTCTTCGCCCTGTTGAACTGGCTGAAGGTGCCGGCCTATGCCGCGCTTGGCACCTTCACGCCGGCCAACATGGCGCTGGCCGCGGCGCTGTTGCCGGCCGCGCTCGCCTCCACCTGGGCCGGCACCGTGCTGGTGCGCCGGGTTGATGGCCCGCGTTTCTATGCCATCATGCATGGCCTGATGATCCTGGTGGGAGTGAAATTGGCATGGGACGGATTCTCGGCGCTGTAACCGCGGCATTGCTGGCCACCCCGGCGCTGGCGGCGCCGGTGGACCTGGTCAGCCTCTACAAGGATCTGCACGCCCACCCTGAACTGGGCTTTCAGGAAGTGCGTTCGGCCGGCATCCTCGCCGCCGAAGCCCGTGCCGCCGGGTTCGAGGTGACCGAAAAGGTCGGCCGCACCGGCGTGGTGGCGGTGATGAAGAACGGCAAGGGCCCCACCGTGCTGGTGCGGGCCGACATGGATGCCCTGCCGGTCAGCGAAATCACCGGCCTGCCCTATGCCAGCCAGGCCATGGGCCATTATGACGGGGGCCCGGAAACCCCGGTCATGCACGCCTGTGGCCATGATATCCATATGGCGGTGTGGGTGGGGGTGGCCCGCGCGCTGGCCGCCAACAAGGCCAATTGGCGCGGCACGGTGATGATGGTGGCCCAGCCCGCCGAAGAGATCATCCAGGGCGCGCGCGCCATGCTGGCCGATGGGCTCTATGCCCGCTTTGGCCGGCCCGATTATGCCCTGGCCCTGCACGATGGCACTGGCCCGGCCGGCACGGTGCAGGTCAATCTCGCCGCCAATGGCTCGGCCGCCGACACGGTCGACATCGAGGTGAAGGGCATTGGCGGCCATGGCGCCTATCCGGCCGAAACCCGCGATCCGGTGGTGCTGGCCAGCCGCATTGTCGTCGCCCTGCAAACGCTGGTGGCGCGGGAAAATGATCCCTTCCAACCGGCGGTGGTGACGGTGGGCAGCATCCATGGCGGCACCAAGCACAACATCATCGGCGAAAGCGTGCATCTGCAGCTGACGGTGCGCAGTTTCGATGCGGCGGTGCAGAGCCGCCTGATCGCCGGCATCAAGCGCATCGCCCGCGGCGAGGCCATCGCCGCCGGCCTGCCCGACACGCTGATGCCCGAGGTGACGGTGGACCCCAACGGCACCCAGCCGACCATCAACACCACCCCGCTGGCGCTGCGCATCAAGGCGCTGTTCCAGAAGACGCTGGGGCCCGACAAAGTGCTGGACGGCAACCCGTCGATGGCGTCGGAGGATTATAACCAATATGGCCTGGCCGATCCGCGCATCCAGACCGTGATGTATTCGCTGGGCGCGGTGAATCCCGCGCTGTGGGCCAAGGCGCAGAAGGACGGCACGAAACTGCCCGGCCCGCACAACCCGCGCTGGGCCCCCGATCCCGAACCCACCATCGCCACCGGCGTCGCCACCATGACCGATGCCGTCATGATGCTCTTGCCCAAATCGCGCTGAACGAAGGACGATCCCCGATGAAATCGCTCATCACCGGCCTGGTGCTGGCCGCGGCCACCCCGGCGCTGGCCGCCCCCGTCGATCTCGTCACCCTCTACAAGGATCTGCACGCCCACCCCGAACTGGGCTTTCAGGAAGTGCGCTCGGCCGGCATCCTGGCCGCCGAAGCCCGCGCCGCCGGGTTCGAGGTGACCGAAAAGGTCGGCCGCACCGGCGTGGTCGCCGTGCTGAAGAACGGCAAGGGCCCCACCGTGCTGATCCGTGCCGACATGGATGCGCTGCCGGTCAAGGAAACCACCGGCCTGCCCTATGCCAGCACCGACAAGGGCCATTATGACGGCGGCGAGGATACGCCGGTCATGCACGCCTGTGGCCATGATATCCATATGGCGGTGTGGGTGGGGGTGGCCCGCTGGATGGCGGAAAACCGCAAGGCCTGGAAGGGCACGCTGGTGATGATCGGCCAGCCGGCGGAGGAAATCTCCGGCGGTGCCAAGGCGATGATCGACGATGGCCTGTTCACCCGTTTCCCCAGGCCCGATTTCGCCCTGGCCCTGCATGATGACAGCCGCATCCCCGCCGGCACCGTGTCCGTGCCGCCCTATCGCGCCCTGTCCACCGCCAGCTTCATGGATATCACGGTCAAGGGCATTGGCGGCCACGGCGCCTATCCGGCCACCACCAAGGACCCGGTGGTGCTGGCCAGCCGCATCGTCACCGCCCTGCAGACGCTGGTGGCGCGGGAAAATGACCCGTTCCAGCCGGCGGTGGTGACGGTGGGCAGCATCCACGGCGGCACCAAGCACAACATCATCCCTGATGAGGTGAAGCTGCAGCTGACCATCCGCAGCTATGACACCGCGCAGCAGCAGCGCCTGCTCGACGGCATCATGCGCGTGGCCCGGGGCGAGGCCATCGCCGCAGGCATCCCCGACGCCCTGATGCCGACGTTCAGCCAGGGCGCCGCCGCCCCGCCCACGCTCAACGACACGCCGCTGGCCACCCGCATCAAGGCCCGGTTCGAAACCCTGCTGGGCAAACCGCGCGTGATCGATCTCGACCCGTCGATGGCATCAGAGGATTACAATATCTTCGGCACGACGCTGGGCATTCCCTCGGTCATCTACTGGCTGGGCGGCGTCCCGCAGGCCAAGTGGGATGCGGCGCAAGCGGGCGGCCCGGCCATCCCGTCGCTGCACAACGCCGGCTGGGCGCCGGATCCGGCGCCCACCATCGCCACCGGCGTCGAAACCATGACGGCCGCCGCCACCCTGTTGATGCCGGCGAAATAGCGCCCCCCTCAAAAAGCCCCCCTCAAAAAGCCCAAGCGCGCAAACCGGCCGCGCGCGTGCTACAACCTCCCCGTTCAGCTCCTGGGGAGGATGCAGCATGCGCGACTACACGAAATTCTACATCGACGGCCAATGGGTCGATCCGGCCGTCGCCAACCCGTTGGATGTGATCAACCCGGCCACCGAAGACGTGGCCGGCCGCATCAACCTGGGCAGCGCGGCCGACGTTGATCGCGCCGTCGCCGCCGCCAAGGCCGCCTTCCCGGCCTTTGCCCGCACCAGTGTGAAGGAGCGGATCGAGCTGCTGGGCGCCATCGCCGGCGAATATCAGAAGCGCTACAACGATATCGCCGCCGCCATCACCGAGGAAATGGGCGCGCCGGCCTGGCTGTCCAACCAGGCCCAGGCCGCGCTCGGCATCGGCCACATCGCCACCGCCATCGAGGTGCTGAAAGGCTACAAGTTCGATGAGATGCGCGGCACCACGCTGATCACCAAGGAACCGATCGGCGTCTGCGCCTTCATCACGCCGTGGAACTGGCCGATCAACCAGATCGCCTGCAAGGTCGCTCCGGCGCTCGCGGTTGGTTGCACCATGGTGCTGAAGCCGTCCGAAATCGCGCCCTTCTCGGCCTATATCTGGACGGAAATCCTCCATGCCGCCGGCGTCCCCAAGGGCGTGTTCAACCTCGTCAACGGCGATGGCCCTGGCGTTGGCGTCGCGCTGTCGTCCCACAAGGATGTCGACATGGTCAGCTTCACCGGCTCGACCCGCGCCGGCATCGCGGTGGCCAAGAACGCGGCCGACACGGTCAAGCGGGTGGCCCAGGAACTGGGCGGCAAGTCGCCCAACATCGTGCTGCCCGATGCCGATCTGGTGAAGGCCGTCTCTGGCGGCGTGCAGAGCGTGATGATGAACTCGGGCCAAAGCTGCAACGCCCCCACCCGCATGCTGGTGCCGCGCGCCAAGATGGCCGAAGCCGCCGCCATCGCCAAGCAGGTCGCCGAAGCCACCACGGTGGGCGATCCCAACGGCAACAGCGCCATGGGCCCCGTGGTCAGCGAGACCCAGTGGCACAAGATCCAGGGCCTGATCGAACAGGGCATCAAGGAAGGCGCCACGCTGGTCGCCGGCGGCCCCGGCCGGCCGGAGGGGCTGGACAAGGGCTATTATGTCAAGCCGACCATCTTCGCCGATGTGACGAATGACATGACCATCGCGCGCGAGGAAATCTTCGGCCCGGTGCTGGCCATGCTGCCCTATGACAGCGAGGACGACGCCATCGCGATTGGCAACGACACCGTCTATGGCCTCGCCGCCTATGTGCAGGGTGAACCCGAACACGCCCGCAAGGTCGCCCGCGAACTGCGCGCCGGCCAGGTCAACATCAACCAGGCCGGGTTCGATCTGATGGCGCCGTTCGGCGGCTACAAGCAATCCGGCAATGGCCGCGAATGGGGCGACCATGGCTTTGCCGATTTCCTCGAAACCAAGGCGATCATCGGCTTCGGCGAAGCCCAGGCGGCAGAATAATGACCATCCACACTCCGATCTGTGACCTCCTCGGCGTCGAACATCCCGTGCTGCTGGCCGGCATGGGCGGCGTCTCCTATGCCGAGGTCTGCGCCGCCGTCTCCGCGGCCGGCGGCTTTGGCTCGCTCGGCATGGCCGGCCTGCCGCCACGCTTCATCGCCGATCAGATGGCCCGCGTGAAGGATCTGACCGACAAGCCCTTCGGCGTCGATCTCCTGACGGCCCAGCCCGAAACCCTCACGGCTAGCGTCGATGTGATCATCAAGGGAGGCGCCAAGGCCTTCATCGCCGGCCTTGGCGTGCCGGTGGCCATCATCAACGAACTGAAGGCGGCCGGCATCGTCGTCATGTGCATGGCCGGCAATGTGAAGCACGCGGTCAAGGCCGCCGAGGCCGGTTGCGATGTCATCATCGCGCAAGGCACCGAAGGCGGCGGCCACACCGGCAGCGTCGCCTCCGTCGCGCTGTGGCCGCAATGCGTCGATGCGGTCGATATCCCGGTGGTGGCCGCCGGCGGCCTTTATGACGGCCGCGGCCTTGCCGCCGCGCTGGCCTTTGGCTGTGTTGGCGTGTGGATGGGCACCCGCTTCATCGCGTCGGAAGAGGCGCATGCCGGCCAGAAATACAAGGAGGCGATCGTCGGCATGTCGGAAAGCGACACCGTCATCTCCAAGGTGTTCACCGGCAAGACGCTGCGCGCCATCGTCAACGACAGCAACCGCAACTTCGACAATCGCGATGCCAAGCCCTTTGCCGCCCAGGTGGCCGAATCGGTGCAGCTGAACCGGCTTGGCCCCATCGCCGGCGTGCTCGACGTCATCCCCGAAACCCAGTGCCTGGCGGCCGGGCAGGGCGGTGGCGGGATCACCGAAATCCTGCCCGCCGGCGAGATCGTGCGCCGCACCGTGGCCGAGGCCGAATCCACCCTCACAAGCATGCGGAGCTTTGGCTGATGCGCCGCCTGTTTCTCCTGCTCGCCCTGCTCGCCACCCCCGCCGCCGCCCTCGACGGCCCGGTCTTCCGGGGCTTCGGCACCTATACCGCGACCGAGCATGACGTGCTGATCCCCCGGGGCACGGTGCTGCGCCACGTCTATGATGTCACCGCCGCCACACCGGGCAAGCGCAATCCCGGCTTTGAAACGGCGGCGCGCTTCATCAATTCCCATGTCGGCAACGGCATGGCCGAACGGGATGTGGCGGTCGCCGTCGTTGTCCACGGCCCGGCCATCGCCGAACTGACCAGGCCCGAGGTCTATGCCGCCCGCAACGCCGGCGCCGCCAACGCCAGCGAGGCGATGGTGAAGGCGATGCTGGAAAAGGGCGTGCGCTTCATCGTCTGCGGCCAGGCCGCCAACGCCATGGGGGTGAAAAAGGCTGACTTGCTTCCCGGCGTCGAACTGGCCATTTCTGCCAGCAGCGCCCACGCCATCCTGCAGGCGCAAGGCTATACGCTGAACCCGTTCTGAAAGGCTCACCCATGCTGCGTGCCGCCGTCCTTCTCTCCCTGCTGATGGCGGCGCCTGCGCTGGCCCAGGATCGCAGCGGCTTCGTGGCCGGCCCGGTGCTGCCCGATGTCGGCCCGATCGCCCCGGTGCAATCCGATCTGCCGATCCCCAAAGGCACCGCCTTCAAGATCGCCTTTGATCTCCACAGCCGCGCCGAACCGGGCGGGCTCAGCCGCCAGATCGAAACCGCGGCCCGCACGCTCAACATGCATGTCGCCGCCGGGGTCCCGAAGGAAAAGGTGCAGATCGTGCTGATCGCCCACGGCCCGGCCGCCCAGGATCTGCTGAACCCCGAAAGCTATGCCAAACGCACCGACGGCAAGACCAATGGCAGCCTGGCCGCCGTGCAGAAGCTGCTGGGCGCTGGCGTCGAAATCTATCTGTGCGGCCAGACGGCGGCCAGCCAGAAGATCAGCAAGGCCGATCTCATCCCCGGCGTGAAGATGTCGCTCTCCGCCATCACCGCCCACGCCCTCTATCAACAGCGCGGCTACACGCTGAACCCGTTCTGAGACGGCTCAAACGGCCTTTTCCAGCACCACGAAGTGCAGATCGTCGCGCAGTGGGGTGCCAAAGCGCTCATCATCATAGGGAAAGGGCTCGATCCCACCGGTCTGCCGGTAACCCCTGCGTTCATACCAGGCGATCAGCGTGTCGCGCACATTCACCACAGTCATCCGGATGCGCGTGCCGCCTCTGGCCTGGACCCAGTGCTCCGCCGCGGCCAGCACGGCGCGGCCCAGGCCCTTGTTCTGCTGCTCCGGGTCCGTCGCCAATGATCCCAGATACCAGATGCCGTCACCCAGGGGCTCCAGCCACACGCACCCGCTGATCCGGGGGCCATCCACCCATTTCAGGAATTGGCCATCCGGCTTGTCCGCCAGCTCGGCGCGGAAAAATTCGGCATTGGTGCGGTTTCCGGCAATCACGCCAGCCTCTGAATTCCAGCCAGCGGAATCCCCGGTGCCGCGATAGGCGCGGTTCATCAGCGCCACCAGGTGCGGCACGTCCGAATCGTCGATGGCAACCAGCATGCATCCTCCGCCATTCCCAAACGGGTACCAGCCAGCCATGCGCAAGCAGGCTTTGCAACAACCCAGTGGCCCGGCGCGGACATCCTATCCCTTCAGGCTGGGCACCCGCGCGGCGGCTTCGCCGGCATCGGTCTCCGGCCCCGGCACGCCCGAATCCACCCGCCCGGCCGCCGCCATGTGGATGGCGCGGCGGATGCGCGGATAGGTGCCGCACCGGCAGATGTTGGTGATGGCGGCGTTGATGTCCTCGTCTGACGGGTTGGGCTTGTCCTTCAACAGGGCGGCTGCCGCCATGATCATCCCCGATTGGCAATAACCGCACTGCGGCACCTGGGCGGCGATCCACGCCTGTTGCAACGGGTGATCGCGATTGTCGGAGAGGCCCTCGATGGTGGTGACGAACGTGCCTTCCAGATCGGCGATGCTGATCTGGCAACTGCGCGTCGCGTTGCCGTCCACATGCACGGTGCACGCGCCGCACAGCCCGGCGCCACAGCCGAACTTGGTGCCGGTCAACCCCGCCGCCTCGCGCAGCGCCCACAGCAGCGGCGTCGCCGGGTCCATCAGAAATTCGACAGGATTGCCGTTGACGGTGAACTTGGTCATGCCTTGTGCATAGCCCGTGGGAGCCTGCAATGGAACTCAAGACCCTCGATTACCGTGTTGACGATGGCATCGCCCGCATCACGCTGAACCGCCCGGCCGAGCTCAACACCATGAACGGCGATTTCTGGCCGGAAATGGTCCGGGTGTTCGATGAAATTGCCCACGACATGGCGGTGCGCTGTGTCATCATCGCCTCCACCGGCAAGCATTTCACCGCCGGGCTCGATCTGAAATGGGCCGGGCAGAATGCGCTGGCCAACCGCGGCAGCGATCTCGGCCGCCAGCGCGAGGCCTTCCGCCGCCACGTGAAGGCGCTGCAGGAAAGCATCAACGTGGTGGATCGCTGCCGCGTGCCGGTGATCGCGGTGGTGCAGGGCGGCTGCATCGGCGGCGGCGTTGATCTGGTGACGGCGTGCGATCTGCGCGTGTGCAGCC
>CAZAWH010000066.1:0-8795 GCA_964488775.1 uncultured Sandarakinorhabdus sp.
GGCGGGGCCAGCAGCCGGGGCCGCCGGCACCGGGCCGCCCGCGGGCGGCGGGGCGACGCCGCTGGGCGCACCGGGTGGCGGACCCGCCGCACCGGGCGGGCGCTGGCCCGGCGTGAAGCCATAGGGATTGCGCGCGAGGTTGCGGATTTCCTGCGGCAGGCCCTTGCCGGCACGGAAGCTTTCCACCGCCTTGGCGCGCAGCTCGGCGATGCGCTTTTCAGCGGCCGCGCGTTCGCTGGCCGAGGGTTTCAGGGCCGTCGTGAAGGTGAAGCCCCAGCGCAGTTCGCTGCGCCGGGAATAATCGAAATTCACCGGCCGGTTGTCGATCTGCACCAGCCGGCCGCCGCCATCGCGGGTGAAGCGATTGGGGAAGGCCGCTTCCAGTTCGGCCGTCGCGGTGGGAAAGGCCGCGATCGGATCATCGATGCGGGTGTTGGTATAATTGGCGTTGAACACCAGGTCCGTTTCCTCGAACGGCTTGATGTTCAGCCCCAGTTTCCACACCCGGCGCGTGTCGTTGAGCAGCGCCCGATTGCCGCCATCCAGCCGGGTGATGTCCACGGTTTCGCCGCGCACGAAATCGAACACGCGCACATTGGGCGTCAGGATATTGGGATCGCCGAGCTGGCCCACGGTGGGCGGGCCCTGCTCGCGGGTGAAGCTGGCGATGATCGCCCAGCCATCCTTGGGCTCCCAGTTCAGGCCGGCGCCCCAGGTGAGCAGCGTGCCGAAATCCGACAGCGTGTCGACGGCGATATTGCCGTTCAGCGTCAGCTTGTTGAGCGCGGCGAGCACATCATCCTTGGCCGAGGCGATCGGCAGATCGAAGTTGGCCTGGAAATTGCCCTGCGTGCGCTGGAGGTCGGCGGTGGTGGCCACCCCTGACCGCACCGCGCTGGCATCGAGGGCCAGATGCTGCACCTGGGCCTTCAGCGCCAGGCCGAGCTCGCCGGCCGGCAGGCGCAGCGGGCTGCCGTTCAACAAGAGGTCAAGGCTGGCATTGTCGCTGATCGTTGTCGCACTGTCAGTGAGGGTGGCGCCGCCGAACAGGCCGCTGCCAAAGGGGGACAGCGCGCCCACATTGATGTTGGCCTGGGCCGCGACGATATCGATCCCGCGTTCGATGCGGGTGCGGGTTTCGGCATGGTTCCAGTTGCCGGTGAGGTTCCAGCGCCATTTGCCGATCATGCCATCCAGCACCGTGCCCAACCGGCCCGACCAGTTGTCGGCAAAGCGGCCGAGCGGATCGGGGGCATAGCGATTCACCGCCACCGCCTGGCCGAACGGCGAGAAGGGCGAACCGGCCGGCAGGGTGAAGCTGGCCCCCGGCAGGCCCTGCATCGCCTCGCTCAACGTGCGTTCCACCCCGCCGGTCAGCGTCGCGCCAACCGTTTTGGACAGATTGCCGGCAATGGTGCCATTTAGGCTGGCGGTGCGCGTGTCGGGCAACAGGCTGCGGAACGGGCGGATATCGGTGCTGTTTTGCGGCGCGGCGCCAAATTGCGCCAGGCTGGGGCTGGTGATGCCAGCCGGCACGCCCAGCACGGTGCGGCCGGGCAGGCCGGCGTCCACCTGCGCGCCGGGCACCAGCGCCGTCACATTGCCGTCCAGCGCGAACGGCCGGCTTTGCGGCGGCGTGGTGATGCGGCGCTCGTCTTCGGTCACCATCGTGTCGATGCGATATTGCGCCTCGATGCTGGTGCGGGTGCCGTTGCGCAGCTTCAGCAGATTGGCTTCGATCTCGGTGGAAAAGCGCCCGCCATCGGTGGGGCCGCCAATGTCGAACTCGCCGGTCCACGCCTGGAAGCGCGGGCGCAGCACGAAGTTGATCACCCGCTGATCGGCACGGAAGCCATATTTCAGGCTGACCTCTTCGGGCAGCACCTCAACCCGGGCAATGGCTTCGGGCGGGATGTTGCGGATTTCCTGAAAGCCCGATGTGCGCTTGCCGTTCAGCAGCACCGCCGGCATGCCGCCGCCGCGCCCACGGTTTGATCGCAATTGCGGGGCGAGTTCGGCCATCAGATCGGTGATGGAGCTGGCGCCGATGGCCCGCAGCTCCTGCGCGCCCAGCACCAGTTCCGGCTTGATGTCGCCCACCACCTGGCCGGGCAGCTTGGTGGTGGTGACCGTGATGGTCTCCTCCTCCTCCGGCCCGACCTGGGCGACGCGCGGCACAGGCGCGGGCAGGGTCTGGGCCGAGGCAACAGCGGCCGGGGCGGCTGCCAGCAGGAGGGCAAGTCGGGCACGGACGATCACTAGTATATCCCTGTTGGGAGCCGGGGGCTGGCTCCAGACGGCCGCTCCCCTAACCTGTTCGGGCCAAAAGGAACAACCGGTGCGGCAATCACTACGGCGGCAGCCGGGGATTTCCCCCGCGTCAGGCCAGCAACAGGCTGTGATCCAGCGTCTTTTTCACCACCAGGTCGGCCACCGGCCGGGCCCGGGCGATATGCTCCAGCCAGTTGGGCCGGTTGATGCCGTGCCACACCGACAGGGCAAAGGCCCGCGCCTCTTCGGCGCTCATGTGGGCAAAGCGGGCATAGAAACTGGTGGGATCGGTCGCCGCCGCCCGCCACAGGCCCATGAAGCGATCCAGGAACCAGGCGATGATGTCCGCCTCGTCGGCATCGATATAGAGCAACAGGTCAAGCGGCGGCCGGCGGCCATCGGCGGCCGGGGCCAGCCCCAGGCCTTCCACCAGCACGATATCGGCCCCGGCCACCACCCGCGCCGCGGCCTGATCGACATCATAGGTGACGTGGCTGTAGGCCGGCACCGTCACCGGCCCCTGCTTCAGCCCGGCCAGCGCGGCGGCCATGGCGGCGGCGTCATAGCTTTCGGGAAAGCCCTTGCGCATCGCCAGTCCCTCGGCCTCCAGCACGGCGTTGGGCTTGAGGAAGCCATCGGTGGAGACGATCTCCACCGTGCCGGGCAGCGCCTGCGCCAACTGGCGGGCCAACGTGGTCTTGCCCACCGCCACCGAACCGGTGATGCCCACCACCAGCGGCGGCGCCGCCGGCCGGTGCGCGGCAATGCGCTGCGCCAGATCGGCTGGGGTGATCGGGGTCACACCCGCCGGCCCTAAACCAGCCGGCTCTGGGTGATCGCCGCGGCGATGAAGCCGGCAAACAGCGGGTGCGGATCGAACGGCTTGGATTTCAGCTCGGGATGGAACTGCACACCGATGAACCAGGGGTGGTCGGGCCGTTCCACCACTTCGGGCAACAGGCCATCGGGCGACATGCCGGAAAAGATCAGCCCTTCCTGTTCCAGGGCCGGGCGATAGGCGGCGTTCACCTCATAACGGTGGCGGTGCCGCTCCTCGATCTGGGTCGTGCCATAGACGCTGGCCGCCACGCTGTTGTGGGTGAGCCGGGCCGGGAAGGCCCCCAACCGCATGGTGCCGCCCAGATCGCCGCCGGCTTCGCGGGTCTGAATGCCTTCCGGGCTCATCCATTCGGTGATCAGGCCCACGATCGGTTCGGCCGTCTCGCCAAATTCGGTGGTGGAAGCGCCCGCGATCCCGGCCTGGTTGCGCGCCGCCTCGATGCAGGCCATCTGCATGCCAAGGCAGATGCCGAAAAACGGCACCCGCCGTTCGCGGGCAAAGCGCACGCTGGCAATCTTGCCTTCCGATCCACGCTCGCCAAAGCCGCCGGGCACCAGGATGCCGTGCATCGGCTCCAGCCGGGCCGCCACGTCGGCGCCTTCGAACTCTTCGGCGTCCAGCCATTTGATGTTGACCTTGACCCGGTTGGCCAGGCCACCATGCACCAGCGCTTCGGTCAGCGATTTGTAGGCATCCTTCATCCCGGTATATTTGCCGACGACCCCGATGGTCACTTCGCCTTCCGGATTGTGGATCCGCTCGGCAATGTCGGTCCAGCGGGTCAGCACCGGGGCCGGCGCATCGGTGATGCCAAAGGCGCGCAGCACCTCATCATCCAGCCCTTCGGCATGATATTGCAGCGGCACCTCATAGATGGAGGCGGCATCCAGCGCGGCAATCACCGCCTCCTTGCGCACGTTGCAGAACAGCGCGATCTTGGCGCGGTCACTTTCGGGCAGCGGATGTTCGGAACGGCACACCAGCACATCGGGCTGGATGCCGATGCCGCGCAGTTCGGCAACACTGTGCTGGGTCGGCTTGGTCTTCAATTCCCCCGCCGCCGCGATGAACGGCACCAAAGTGACATGGATATAACAGACATTGGCGCGCCCCACGTCGGCCGCCATCTGGCGGATCGCCTCCATGAACGGCAGGCCCTCGATATCGCCGACGGTGCCGCCGATCTCGCAGATGACGAAATCCAGGCCCTCCACATCGGCGCGGGCAAAGGCCTTGATGGCATCGGTCACGTGCGGGATCACCTGCACGGTGCCGCCCAGGAACTCGCCGCGCCGTTCGCGGGCGATGATGTCCTGATAGATGCGGCCCGAGGTGATGTTGTCGGTCTTTCGCGCCGCCACGCCGGTGAACCGCTCATAATGGCCCAGATCAAGGTCGGTCTCGGCCCCGTCGTCGGTAACATAGACTTCGCCGTGCTGATAGGGGCTCATCGTCCCCGGATCGACATTGAGATAGGGATCGAACTTGCGAATGCGGACCTTGTAGCCACGCGCCTGCAACAGGGCCGCAAGCGATGCGCCCATGAGACCTTTGCCAAGCGAGGAGACCACGCCGCCGGTGATGAAAATATACCGCGTCATGGGAGAAAAGCCCTAAGCCGATTTGCCCCGACAGCGCCAGCCCCGAAACGCGGCTGCGCGAAAATTGCCTGTGGACAGCTACCAGCGCCAGCCCAGCTGCACCGCGGCGCCATCATCATCCGGGCTGGCCGCAATATGGCCAGGATTGTCACGGTGAAACAGGCTGAATTGCAGGTGGCCACGGCCCGGCAGCGGCAGGCCATAGGCGGCTTCCAGCGCGGTTTCGCGGGCGCCAGGCCCGGCCCGCACCGGCACCGCAAACCCGGCCAGCCACAGATCGCCTGCTATCGCCAGCGGCCGGCTGACGGCCAGCAACAGCGAATCGCCCGGCCGCACCAGGCCTGGCCACTGCGCCGAAACCCCGGCGGCCTGGCCCACCAACGGCCCGGCGGCACGGATCAGGCCGGGGGCCAGCCGCGCCCGGCTGCTGGCCTGCCGCCAATGGCCGGCCAGCCGCACCGGGCCGACATCCAGTTGCGCCGACACCCCCAGGCTGTGGGTGACCGCCCCGATGAGGCCAAAGCCGGGGGCAAGCCGCGTGCCGGCCAGCGCGCCGCGTTCATCATCCAGCCGCCAGTCCCCGGCCAGCGCCAGCGGGCCCCAGCGCCGCGACAGCCGCAGCACGGCGCTGGTCTGCAGGCCGCGGGCCAAGACGCCGCCAGCGCCGCGCTCCACCGGCAGCACGGCCTGGCCAAAGCCGCTGCTGAGGGTGAAGCCGCCCAGCCGCTGGGCCATCGCCACCGCGCCCAGTGGTCGTGCGCCCAGGGCCAGCGCGCCATCGCCGGTGATCAGCGCCGGCGCTGCCGCCACCGGATCGGCCATCTGCACCAGCCCGGCCAGCGCCTCCCCCTGCCCGGCGGCCAGCACCGGCCCATCGGCCAGGGCCAGCAGCACATGGCCCGACACCGCCGCCCCCTGGTCGCCTCCGGGGGCCAGCGCCGCCATGGTGGCGCGATCGCCGGCCCACAGGCTGCGCGGGTCGCCGTTGAGGGCAAAGGCCGCTGCACTGCCGCCGGCATCGATCACCGCCTGTGCCGCCGGCTGCGCCAGCAACCGCGCCGCCAGCCGGCCCGCCGGGGCCTGGCCGATGCTGCCGGCGACATTGGCCTGATAAGGCCGGTCATAGGCATCGCGCGCCGGCACCGCCGCCAGCGCACTGCGCAGCGCGCCGCCATCGCCCAGCGGGCCGCCCAGCAGACCGCCAAAGGCCAGCGCGCTGCCCGCACTCGACAGGCCGCCCACCGGCGCAAAGGCCTGGGCGACATTGAGCAGGCCGCGCCCGAAAATCTCGTCGGTGCCCGGCGCGCCCAGATCGGTCGCGGTGCGCAGCAGGATCTCGACAATCTGGGCGCTGGTCAGAGCTGGAAACGCCTGCGCCATCAGGGCCACCGCGCCCGCCACCGACGGGGCCGCCACCGAGGTGCCGCCATAGAGAAAGGCGGTGCCATCCTGGTTGAAGCTGCGCACCGACACGCCGGGGGCCACCAGATAATTGCTGGCCAGCACGCCGGCCCGGTTGGAAAAACTCGCCATGGCATTGGCGCTGTCCACCGCGCCGACAACGATGGTGGTGGCCGGGGCCAGCGCCACCAGCTGGTTGGCAAAGCCCTGCGGCGAGGCCAGCGCCTCGTTGCCGGCGGCCAGCACGGTCACCGCCCCGGCCGCTGCCGCCCGCGCCGCGGCCGAGCGCACGGCAAAGCCGGCACTGTCGCCGCCCAATGACACGTTGATCACCCGTGCGCCGCCGGCCGCCGCCGCGTCAAAGCCGGCGGCAATGGCGGCACTGCCATAGGAACAGCCCTCGTCGGTGCAACTGCCCGGTGTGTCGGCGCGCAAGGCCAGCAGCGTCGCCATCGGCGCCACCCCGTGAATGCCGCTGCCATTGCGGGCCGCCAGCAACACGCCGGCCACCGATGTGCCATGGCCGCGTTCGTCCAGCAGCGGCCGGTCGCTGGCGACATCGCGGCTGGCCGCGGCGATGCGGCCGGCAAATTCCGCCAGCGCCGGATTGACGCCGGAATCGATCACGGCTGCGACCACGCCGGCCCCGCTGGCGCCGCGATCATAGGCAGCCAGCGCCTGCACTTGCACGGCGGCGGACCGGCGATATTCCGCCGTGTCGAACGCACTGGGCGTTGGGGTGGGCGCTGGCGCGGGTGTGGGTGTTGGCGTGGGTGTCGGGGTTGGGGTGGGGGCCGGGCTGGGGGCCGGCGGCACGGTGGCCACGCCACCGCCAGCACCGCCACAGGCGGCAAGGCCCAGCGCCAGCGCCAGCGCCGCCGATGTCCGCAGAAAAAGCCGTGCCGTCAGCATCGGGGCAGGATGCGGCAGCGGCCGGGCCGGCGCAAGCCGCGCGTCAATCGGTTTCGATGCGGCTGTTGGCCCGGGTGTCGGGCAAGGCCAGCGCCGCCACCAGCGCCACACCGGCCATCACCGTCACATACCAGAAAAAGCCCGATTCCTGGCCGGCATCCTTGAAGGCCAGCGCGACATATTCCGCCGAGCCGCCAAAGATGGCGACCCCCAGCGCATAGGGCAGGCCCACGCCCAGCGCCCGCACATGGGCCGGAAACATCTCTGCCTTCACCACGCCGGAAATCGCGGTGTAGCACGACAAGATGGCCAGGCAGCCGATCAGCAGCATCTGCCCTTCCAGCCCCGGCCGCGCCTGGCCCAGCGCGGTGAGCGCCGGCACCGTGGCCAGCGTTGCGCCCACTCCAAAGCCGAGCAGCAGCGTGCGCCGGCCCAGAAGATCAGACGCCGCGCCAAACAGCGGCTGCATCAGCATATAGACCAGCAGCGCGACCGCCGAGGCGCTGGTCGCCTCCTGCTTGGTCCAACCCGCTGACAACACCAGATATTTCTGCATGTAGGTGGTGAAGGTATAGAACCACAGGCTGCCCCCGGCGGTGAGCGCCAGCACGATCAGCAATTCGCGCGGGTGGGCGAGCAGCCGTTGCAGCAGGCTGCCCGGCGGCTTCGTCGCCTGGGCCTGTTCGAAGGCGGCGGTTTCCACCAGCCCGGTGCGCAGCCAGAACACCAGCACGGCACACAGCGCCCCCACCACGAACGGAATGCGCCAGCCCCAGGCCTTCAGCGCCGCATCATCCAGCACGCCCTGCAACAGCACCAGCAGCGCCAGCGCCAGCAGCTGCCCGCCGACCAGGGTGACATATTGGAAACTGGCCAGGAACCCGCGCCACTTCGCCCGCGCCACCTCGCTCATGAACGTCGCCGACGCGCCATATTCGCCGCCCACCGAAAGCCCCTGCACCAGCCGGGCAAACAGCAGGATGGCCGGCGCCACCAGGCCGACATCATCATAGGTGGGCGCCACCGCGATCAGCAGCGAACCCGAACACATCATGGCAACCGACAGGGTGAGCGCCGACTTGCGCCCCCGCTTGTCGGCCCAGGCGCCGAGCAGCCAGCTGCCAATCGGGCGCATCAGGAAGCCGACGGCAAAGATGGCGGCGCTGTTCAGCGCGGCGGCCAGATCATCGCCGGGCGGAAAAAAGCGCGGGCCGAAATAGAGCGCGAACGCCGAATAGGCATACCAGTCATACCATTCGACCAGATTGCCGGCGGCCCCGCCAAAGATCTGGCGGATCTGCCCGGCCATGCCGCGCTGCGCGCTGCCCCCGCCGCCGCTCAATGCCGGCCCCAGGCCTGCCCCTTGTGCAGCTTACTGCGCCACCGGCACGCCGGGCAGCGCCGGCGCCGGTGTGGTTGCCGGTGTGGTGGCCGGCGCGCTGGCCGGGCCGGGCGCCGGGCCAGAGGCTGGAGCGGCCGGCGCAACCTTGGCCGCCACCGACGGATCGATGGTGCGCTTCTTGTTGACGCCAGCGGCCAGCACCGCCAGCAGGATCGACATGGCGATGAACAGCGCCGCCAGGATGGTGGTGGACCGGGTGAGCAGGTTGGCCGCGCCGCGCGCCGTCATCAGCCCGCCGCCGCCACCGCCCCCGATGCCCAGCGCGCCGCCTTCGGACCGCTGCAGCAGGATCACGCCCACCAGCGCAAGAGTGATGAGGCCGTGGACGACAAGCAGGAAGGTGATCACGGGGCGAACGGCTTTCGTT
>CAZAWH010000066.1:8895-15305 GCA_964488775.1 uncultured Sandarakinorhabdus sp.
CGCTCGCTGTGGCCCACGATCACGAAACCGGCGCCCAGATCGGCCAGCATCGCCGCCGCCACGCAGCCGGTGTGGGCGCCGCTGTCCTTGTGGTGGCAATCCTGGCCGCCGATCTTCACGCTGCCGGCCGAAACGATCACCGCCCGGTCGATCAGGGTGAAGGGCGGCGCGATCCACAAGCCGCGGGCGCCGCTGCCGGCCATTTCGGCGATTTCGGCCACGGCCTCGCCGGTGCCATTCATCTTCCAGTTGCCGACGATCAGGGCGGGCATGGTCTCTCCTTGCGGGTGGAATCACGGATCCCCTGCGGCCGCGCTTGTGGCAAGCGATGCACGCCGTTACAAGCGGCGCGTTCACCGCTTCACGGAATTTCGATGCTCGCATTTTTTCGCCGTTCGCTCACCAGCTGGCCCGTGCTGGCGCTGTTTGCGCTCATCCTCGTGGCCTTTGCCGTCACCGGGGTGAATGACCCGCTGGGCGGCAGCGCCCCGGTGGGTTCGGTTGCCAAGGTCGGCGGCCGCACCATCACCGAGGCCGAGCTGATGGAGGCGGTTGACC
Organism: uncultured Sandarakinorhabdus sp.; assembly: GCA_964488775.1. Taxonomy (GTDB): domain Bacteria; phylum Pseudomonadota; class Alphaproteobacteria; order Sphingomonadales; family Sphingomonadaceae; genus Sandarakinorhabdus. The sequence goes on from CAZAWH010000066.1 coordinate 9,454, forward strand.
GCAATGTGCGCGAGCTGCGCCAGCGCGACCCCAGCATGACCCAGGCCGCCGCCGCCCGCGAAGGCATTGTGGAATTGCTGGCCACCCAGTTGATCGGCCAGGCCGCGATGGAAGAAGTGGGCCGCACCGCCCGCCTGGGCGCCTCCGACGAGGCGGCCGACCGGGTGATCGTGGCCATTCCCGCCTTCCAGAGCGGCGGCAAGTTCGACCAGGCCACCTATGAGCGGGTGATTGCGCAGCAGGGGTTGACCGATCGCCGCCTGCGCCAATCGGTGCAGGGCGACCTGCTGCGCGAGCAGCTGATCAAGCCGATCACCGGCGCGCTGGCCGTGCCCGATGCCGTGGCCGAACTTTACGCCCGCCTGCTGGTGGACCGCCACGAAGGCGCGGTCGCCCTGATTCCGGCCGCCCCGGTGGGCCAGGCCACCCCGGCCGAGGCCGAGGCCTGGTTCAAGGCCAATGCCGCCCGCTTCACCATCCCGGAACGCCGCGGTTTCCGCTATGCCTTCCTCGACCGCGCCGCCATCACCGCCGGCGTGACGGTGACCGACAAGCAGATCGCCGATGCCTTTGCCAAGGATCCGGCCAAATATGGCGCCGCGGCCACCCGCGTGCTGGAACAGGTGGTGCTGCCCGATGAGGCCAAGGCAAAGGCCCTGGCCGCTGCCGCCGCCAAACAGGGCTTTGCCGCCGCGGCGCAAGCGATCGCCGGCTATGGCGCCGCCGATATCGCGCTGGGCAGCCAGACCGAGGCCGCCTTTGCCAAGGCAACATCGAGTGACGTGGCCAAGGCCGCCTTTGCCCTGCCGGCCGGCGGCATCAGCGCGCCGATCAAGTCGGCCCTGGGCTGGCACGTCGTGCGCGTCGCCAGCCTGGGCAGCGCCGGCAAGACGCTGGCGCAAGCCCGCGCCGCGGTGGAAGCCGATCTGAAGCAGCAACTGGGCGAAGACGCGCTGGCCGATGTGGTGGCCCGCATCGAGGATGGGGTGGAAGCCGGCAAGAGCTTTGCCGACATCGCCGGCGAGCTGAAGCTGACCATCCAGAGCCAGGCCCCGGTGACCGACAAGGGCATCGCCGCCGGCCAGCCGCCGTTGACCGGCGATCTCGCCCTGCTGGCCGCCCGCGCCTTCAAGCATGAGAGCGCCGATGGCCCGGTGGTCGAGGATCTGGGCGGCGGCCGCCTGGTGGTGATCGAAACCGCCACCGTGCTGCCCGCCGCGCCGCCCCCCATCAAGGAGGTGATGCCGCTGGCCCTGGCCGGCGCCACGCAGGACAAGGCGATGAAGGCCGCCAAAGCCAAGGCCGATGCCATCGTGGCCAGCGTGAAGAAGGGCACGGTGTTTGCGAAGGCCATCGCCGATGCCGGCCTGCCCAGCCCGCGCCCGCTGGTCGCCCGCCGCATCGATCTGGCCAACGCCCGCGAGGTGCCGGCCGCCGCCCGCGCCTTCCTGAACGCCGCGCCTGGCAGCACCCAGGCGATTGCCATCCCCGGCGGCTGGGCGCTGGTGCATGTCGATCGCATCGTGCCCGGCGATCCGCGCAGCCAGCCCGGCCTGATCGAACAATCCCGCCGCGAAGTGGGGGCCGCGCTGCCGGCCGAAATGGCCGAAGGCCTGGCCCGCGCCAGCATGGCGGCCGTGAAGACCGACCGCAACGACACCACCATCCGCGCCCTGCGCCAGCGCCTGACCGGCGACGGCGCGCAATAATCATGGCGGAAGGCTCCCGCATCGCGCCGGACCGCGCCACCGCCACGGCAGCGCTGGCCGCCGGCAAGGCCGTGCTGGTGTGGACGCGCATCGTGGCCGACACCGAAACCCCAGTGTCGGCGATGCTCAAGCTGGGCGGCGAAGGCTCGGGCGCGTTTTTGCTGGAATCGGTGGAAGGCGGCCAGGTGCGTGGCCGCCACTCGTTGCTGGGCCTTGATCCCGATCTGGTGTGGCGGGCCCATGGCGACACGTCGGAAATCAACCGCCGCTGGCAGCAGGATCGCGCTGCCTTCACGGCCATGCCCGGCCACACGCTCGACAATCTGCGCGCGCTGGTGGCCGAAGCCCGCGCCGATGTGCCGCCCGAACTGCCGGCGGCACTGGCCTGCCTGGTCGGGTACATGGGGTATGAAACCGTGCGGCTGGTGGAGCCCAGCGTGCCCGATGCCGGGCCGTCGGCGCTGGGCCTGCCCGACATGGTGTTCGTGCGCCCCACCCTGCTCCTGGTGTTCGACCGGCTGAAGGACGAGCTGTTCATCGTCGCCCCGATCTTCGCCGCCCCCGATGCTGCTGTTGATGCCGATGCCGCCTACACCGCTGCCGCCGAACGGATCGTGGAGGCGGAGCGCACGCTGGCCCAGGCGCTGCCCGCCGGCCCGCGCGCGCCCGATGAACTGCCGGCCGCCGCCCCGCATCACCACACGCCGCGCGCCCGCTTTGCCGACATGGTCAGCCGCGCCCGCGACTATATCCTGGCCGGCGACATCTTCCAGGTCGTGCTGTCGCAGCGCTTCTCGGTGGATTTCCCGCTGCCGGCCTTTGCGCTCTATCGCGCGCTGCGGCGCATCAACCCGTCGCCCTTCCTCTATTTCCTCGATCTGCCGGGCTTTGCGCTGGTCGGCTCCTCCCCGGAAATCCTGGTGCGGGCGCGCGATGGCAATGTCACCATCCGCCCGATCGCCGGCACGCGGCCCCGCGGACGCGATGCCGCCGAAGATGCCGCCAACCGGGAAAGCCTGCTCGCCGATCCCAAGGAATTGTCGGAACATCTGATGCTGCTGGATCTGGGCCGGCACGACACGGCGCGGGTCTCGGTGCCCGGCACGGTCAAGGTGACCGATCGCTTCTTCGTCGAATTCTACAGCCATGTCATGCACATCGTCTCCAACGTCCAGGGCCGGCTGGCCGATGGCGTGGATGCGGTGGCGGCGCTGCTGGCCGGCTTCCCGGCCGGCACCGTGTCGGGCGCGCCCAAGGTGCGGGCGATGCAGATCATCGCCGAACTGGAAGGCGAGGCGCGCGGCCCCTATGCCGGCGGCGTCGGCTATTTCAGCCCCAATGGCGATATGGACAGCTGCATCGTGCTGCGCACCGCCGTGGTCAAGGATGGCGTCATGCATGTGCAGGCCGGCGCCGGCATCGTGGCCGACAGCCAGGCCGAATATGAACAGCGCGAATGCGAAGCCAAGGCCGGCGCTCTGATCGCCGCCGCCCGCGAAGCCATCGCCACCGCCGCGCAGGCCGGGTTCGGACAATGACCATGCCCAATCGCATCCTTGTCATCGACAATTATGACAGCTTCACCTTCAACCTCGTCCATTATCTGGCCGAGCTGGGGGCCGAACCGATCGTGGTGCGCAACGATGCGCTCACCACGCAGGACGCCATGGGCATCAACGCTGATGCCATCCTGCTCTCCCCCGGGCCGTGCACGCCCAACGAGGCCGGCATCTGCCTGTCGCTGATCGCCGCCGCCGCCGAAACCCGCACGCCGCTGTTTGGCGTGTGCCTGGGCCACCAGGCGCTGGGCCAGGCCTTTGGCGGCATTGTCGAACGCGCGCCCCAGGTGATGCACGGCAAGGTCAGCGCCATCACCCATGAAGGCACCGGTGTGTTCGCCGGCATCCCCTCGCCCTTCGAAGCCACGCGCTATCACAGCCTGGTGGTGCGCGCCGACGGCCTGCCCGCCGATCTGGTGGTCAACGCCCACAGCCCCGATGGCCTGATCATGGGCCTGCACCACCGCGAGCTGCCGCTGCACGGTGTGCAGTTCCACCCCGAAAGCATCGCCACCCAGCATGGCCACCGGCTGCTGGCCAATTTCATGACCCTGGCCGGGTTGACGCCCGATCTGTCGGTCACGGCATGATCCACCTGCCCGATCCAGCGGCCCCGCTTGACAGCCAGGCGGCGGCCGACGCCTTTGCCGCGATTTTCGACGGCAAGGTGGATGATGCCAGCCTCGCCGTCTTTCTCACCACCCTTGCCGATCGCGGCGAAACCGTCACCGAAATCGTCGCCGCTGCCCGGGCCCTGCGCGCCCGCGCCATCCAGCCATTTCGCGCCCAGGATGCCCTGGATGTCTGCGGCACCGGCGGCGATGGCATGCACAGTCTCAACATCTCCACCGCCGTGTCCCTCGTGGTCGCCGCCTGCGGGGTGAAGCTGGCCAAGCATGGCAACCGTGCTGCCTCCTCCACCTCGGGCGCCGCCGATGTGCTGATGGTGCTGGGTGTGCCCGAACTGCCGATGGACCGGCTGGGCCCCTGCCTCGACCAGGTCGGCATCACGTTTCTGCATGCCGCCCGCCACCACCCGGCGATGGCGCGCGTGGCCCCGGTGCGCCGGGCACTTGGCCGCCGCACCATCTTCAACCTGCTGGGGCCGCTGTGCAATCCGGCCGGGGTGGATCAGCAACTGATGGGCGTGTTCGCGCCCCAGCCGGTGCCCCTGATGGCCGCGGCGCTGCTGCAACTGGGCAGCCGCTCGGCGCTGGTGGTGCATGGGCAAGGCTTTGATGAAGTGGCGATTTCGGGCGAAACCACGGCCATGGCGCTTGGCGATGGCCGCCTCACCCAGCACAACATCACCCCCGAAGCCGCCGGCCTGCCCCGCCACCTGGCCGAAGCCCTGCAGGGCGGCAGCCCCGATTACAATGCGCAGCGGCTCAAGGCCCTGCTCGCCGGGCAGCAGGATGCCTATCGCGACATGGTGCTGCTGAATGCCGCCGCCGCGCTGCGCGTCGTGCGCCCCGGCCTGACGCTGCCGCAAGGCGTTGCCCAGGCCGCCGCCGCCATTGACAGTGGCGCCGCCGCTGACATCCTTGCCCGCTGGATCGCCTTTAGATGACCGACACGCTTGCCACCATCGTCGCCCACAAGCGCGACCTTTATGCCGCCCGCAAGGCCGCCGTGCCGCTGGCCGATGTGGAGGCCGCCGCCCGCGCCGCCGATGCCCCGCGCGGCTTCATCAATGCCATCCACGCCGCCCATGCCGCCGGCCGCCATGCCCTGATTGCCGAATGCAAGAAGGCCAGCCCGTCCAAGGGCCTGATCCGCGCCGATTTCGATCCGGCCACGCTGGCCCGCGCCTATGCCGCCGGCGGCGCCACCTGCCTGTCCGTCCTCACCGAAGAACGCTGGTTCCTGGGGGCCGATGCCTATCTGGTGCAGGCGCGCGCCGCCTGCGCCCTGCCGGTGATCCGCAAGGATTTCATCGTCGATCCCTATCAGGTGGTCGAAGCCCGCGCCTTGGGGGCCGATGCCATCCTGCTCATCATGGCCTCCCTGTCCGACGCGCAGGCCGCCGAGCTGGAGGCCGTGGCCCTGGCCTGGGGCATGGATGTGCTGATCGAAGTGCATGATGCCGCCGAACGCGACCGGGCGGTCAGGCTCAGGACCCCGTTGCTCGGCATCAACAACCGCAATCTCAAGACCCTGGAAGTCTCGCTGCAGACCAGCTTCGATCTGGCCGACACCGCCGGCAAGACGCTGGTCGCCGAATCCGGCCTTGCGTCCCATGCCGATCTGGCGGCACTGGCCGGGGTGGGGATCAAGACCTTCCTGGTCGGCGAAAGCCTGATGCGCCACGCCGACGTGACGGCGGCCACCCGCAGCCTGCTGGGCCTCGCCGCATGACCGGCCTGACCCACCTTGATGCCGGCGGTGCCGCCCGCATGGTGGATATCAGCGCCAAGCCCGCCACCCGCCGCGAAGCCGTGGCCGAAGGCGTCATCCATGTCGGTGCCGAGGCCCTGGCCGCGATCCGCAATGCCACGGTGAAGAAGGGCGATGTCCTCGCCACCGCCCGCATCGCCGGCATCATGGCGGCCAAGCGCACCGCCGATCTCATCCCGCTGTGCCA
>CAZAWH010000067.1:0-2011 GCA_964488775.1 uncultured Sandarakinorhabdus sp.
GCATAGGCGCGCTGGCCCTCGCGGCTCTCGGCCGCCGGCCCGACCAGCCGGGCCAATTCGCCCTCCACCTCGGCCTCGTTCAGCAGCACCACCCGCGGCGCCGGCCGGCTGGGCGCCTCCTCCCACTTGGGCAGCAATTGGAAGACATGGCGTTCGGGCGACCTGGGCTTGTCGATCAACCTGGCCAGATGCGGCGCCCAGGCCCAGCGCTGGCGGATCAGGCTTTGCAGCGACGTCCACGCGCCATGGCGCTGCGCCCAATCGGCCGTGCCCGGCACGGCAAGCAGGGCGGCGGCCGCGCGCTGCAGGAAGGCGGCATCGCCCTCATGCCCCGGCGGCGCAATGCCCAGCGCGGCGGCGAGCCCGCGCGGCGTCGGCACGGCAAAGCGCGCCGGAAACAGGAAGGCGAACAGTTCGAGCAGATCGAGGCCCGACAGCTCGCCCAGTCCCAGCCGGCTGGCCGTCACCGGGGCGTTCAGCAGCAGGTGGGGCGAATCGCCGGCCCGGGCAATCGCCTCCCCCCGGCTCAACCCGCGCACCTGGCCGCTGGCATCGGCAATCCACACGCCGGCATGGCTGGCCACCAGCGCCGGGATGGCCATGCCGTTTGCGCTGGATTCTGTTGCACTCATGGCCATCAGTCGTCACAGGGGGGCAAAGCCAAGCGATAGCCAAAAGCCATGACCATCACCACCGAAACCCTGCAAGCCGCTGCCCTCGAAAACAAGGCATGGCCGTTCGAGGAAGCCCGCAAGATCCTCGCCCGCTATCCCGATGGCGTGCCCGCCGGGCAGGCGGTGATCTTTGAAACCGGCTATGGCCCGTCGGGCCTGCCGCACATCGGCACCTTTGGCGAAGTGGTGCGCACCACCATGGTGCGCCGCGCCTTTGAAGCCATGGCGCCGGGCGTCAAGACCCGCCTGATCGCCTTTTCCGACGATATGGACGGGCTGCGCAAGGTGCCTGACGGCATTCCGAACACGGAAATGCTGCGCGAGGACCTGGGCAAGCCGCTGACGAAAGTGCGCGACCCGTTCGGCACCCACCCCAGCTTTGGTCAGCACAACAACGCCCGGCTGCGCGCCTTTCTCGACAGCTTCGGCTTTGATTACGAGTTCATGTCGTCCACCGAATGCTACGCCAGCGGCATGTTCGATGCGACGCTGCTGAAGATATTGGCCCATTATGACGATGTGATGGGCATCATCCTGCCCACGCTCGGCCCCGAACGGCGCGCCACCTATTCGCCGTTCCTGCCGGTCGATCCGGTGCTGGGCACCGTGCTGCAGGTGCCGATCATCGACCGCGATGTGGCGGCCGGCACGGTCACCTATGTCCGCCCCGGCACGGGCGAGACGGTCACGGTTCCCGTCACCGGCGGCCACTGCAAGCTGCAGTGGAAGGTGGATTGGGCGATGCGCTGGCTGGCGCTGGGTGTCGATTATGAAATGGCCGGCAAGGATCTGATCGACAGCGTGATCCTGTCGGGCAAGATCGTGCGCGCGCTGGGCGGCAATCCGCCCGCCGGCTTCAATTACGAACTGTTCCTCGATGCCGAGGGGCAGAAGATCTCCAAGTCCAAGGGCAACGGCCTCACCATCGAACAATGGCTGGATTACGGCCCGCCGCAGAGCCTGGCGCTCTACATGTACCAGAACCCCCGCAAGGCGAAGCGGCTGCATTATGACGTGATCCCGCGCGCCATCGAGGATTATGCCGATTTCCTCGGCCGCTATCCCGAACAGCCGCTGGAACAGCAGCTCGGCAACCCGGTGCACCATATCCACGAAGGCAAGCCGCCCGCCGCCGCCCTGCCGGTCAGCTTCTCGCTGCTGCTGAACTTGGCCAGTGTCGCTGCCACCGACGATCCGGCCCGGCTGTGGGGCTTCGTGAAGAAATATGCGCCGGGCTCCTCCCCCGAAACCCACCCGATGCTCGACCGGCTGGTCCACCACGCCGCGGCCTACGCGCGCGATTTCGTCGTGCCCGGCCTCAAGCGCCGCGCGCCGAC
>CAZAWH010000067.1:2111-14833 GCA_964488775.1 uncultured Sandarakinorhabdus sp.
TTTTTCTGCGGAGCGCCACGTTCGATCTCGAACGCTTGCTGGTGGTCCTTGAAGATGGAGCGGGGAACCTGTTGCTTGAAGTTTCGTTTGCGTCAGCGCGAGCATATCGGGTCTATGCCGAAAGCGATTATTGGAAGTATTTGAACGAGTTCACGGGCAGTCCATTGATTGAAACCCAGGACTCAGGGTGCGGAGTAGAGCTCAGCCGTCACGCGCCTTACTTGCAGGAATATCGTACATACGTGCGCACTCAGGCGCCGGAGGAAGTGTTTTCCTGTCTCATCAGGACGCCAGATCATTGCGTCGAGGTCATTTGCTTCGAGGAGCCATCGCTCCGGCTGTTGTAACGCCTACTGGCCCATAGTCTGCCATTGAGGTGCAACCTACCGGATCAGTCTTACCGCAACGCCAACGGCCTCTGCCACATCGAGCCACGCCCGGTCAGCCGTCCATGCTGCGCGGCCTTCATGCCGAGCCAGCGCCAGACAGAACCGGTCTCCCAATGACAGACCGGCGCTGGCGGTGTGAGCGCGCAATTGGCCGGCGGTGCGAGCGAGAGCGGCATCGGCGGGTAGCAGCACGATCGGCAGCGGGCCGAGCATGGCATCGATCGCGGCTGCCGGCATGCCGAGATGGGCAAAATGGCTGACAACTTCAGCCAGATTGACCGTGCTCATGCGGGCATTGCCGATGGCTGCCGCCACCATCTCTGCCCCCGGTTCGGCCTTAAGCAGGGCAATCAACGCCGAGGCATCGAGTATCGGGTCAGCTGTCATTCCCCGGTTTCGGCCCGGCGATTGGCAATGAAATCGGCGCTGCCCCCCTGATCGCCGGTATAGCGCCGTGCCAATTCCTGCGCGCGCGCCACCGCCTGCGCGGCGGTGCGCAGCACAACCCCGTCGGCCGTTTCTTCGAGAAACACGGTGCCACCGCCCGACAGGCCCAACCGCTTGCGCAAGGACGCAGGCAGATTCATGCGACCTGTTTCGGTGATCGGGACCTGAATCGTCATTTTGGGCCTCTCTGGCAGCCCGGCCCTTATCACGCCATCTCGCCCCAATCGTCAAGCGCCGCCCAAAATCGAACGGGTACAGGGGCCTCGCCCCTGCCCACGTCACCCCGGACCTGATCCGGGGCGGAGGCCCCCCTTGCTTCAACCCCTCAAATCCCCAGGCCCCCATCAATCGTCTGCGTCGTCCCCGTGATCATCGCGGCGGCCGGGCTGGCGAGGAACAGCGCCAGCGCTGCCACTTCGTCGGCGTGGGCGTGGCGCTTGATGGCCATCATCGCGTGCAGCGTCTTGGCGAAGGGGCCTTCCGATGGGTTCATGTCGGTATCAACCGGGCCGGGCTGGATCACGTTCACGGTGATGCCGCGCTTGCCGAAATCGCGGGCCAGGCCGCGGCCAATGCCCTGCACGGCCGATTTCGACAGGGCATAGGCGGTGAAGCCCGGCCCCGGCACACGATCGCCGTTCACCGATCCGATGATGATGATGCGGCCATTGTCGTGCATCCGGCGGCCGGCTTCGACCCCGGCGAAATAGACGGCGCGCACGTTGATATCGATCAGCCGGTCCACCGCATCGGGATCAAGGGTGAGCGGATCGCCCATGATGGCCACCCCGGCGTTGATCACCAGCACGTCCAGCGCGCCGGCATCGGCCACGGCGGCAATCACCGCGTCGCGGTTGGCGCTGTCGGCCTGCACCGCCGTTGCCCCGGTTTCGGCCGCGACCGCCGCCGCCGCATCCGGCGAACCCGAATATGTGAAGCGCACGGATGCACCCGCCGCCACGAAGTGCCGCACGATGGCCGCGCCAATTCCCCGGCTGCCGCCCAACACCAGCACCGATTTGCCGGCAAAATCGCCCATGGTCCCGTCTCCCGCCTGTCTTGCCCGCGCACTATCGCCGCCAATCGGCGCAACACCAAGCCCGAAACGCCGCGCCGCCCGCCGCCGCGCGCAACATGTTGAATCGCCTCGCCGCAGCCACTGGACAATCGGGGGCGGGCTTTTGCACACTGCCGCCATCCCACCATGGCCCGCCCGCTTCCCCTCCATCCGGTTGTGCCGCGCTTCGGCGTGGCGACGGCCTGGGTTGCGGCCGATACGGTCATCACCGCCAATCCGCTGTGGCAGGCGCTGGGCCCCTTGCGCGATCCCGTGCCGCTGCCCGGGGCCGGCGTGCGCTTCTGGCCGTTGCGCTTTGCCCGGCACCGCCTGCCGGTGTGGACTGCGCTGGCCGGCATCACCGCCAGCCGGCACTGGCCGCCGCCTGAAACCCTGCCCTGCCCGCCCGGCGCGGCGGCGCGGGCCCTGGCCTTCGTGCCCAGCCGCACGCCCGATTTCCCGGCGCTGGCCGCCCGGGTGTTCGGCCTTGCCGACAGCGAATGCCAGACGCTGCAACAATTGCTGGCCTCCCACGATATTGCCGAACTGGCCGCCCGGCTCGGCCTGGGGGCAGCCGGCGCGCGCAAGCGGGTGGCCGCGCTGTATCGCGCCATCGGCGTGTCGGGCCTGGTGGGCCTGCAGGCGCAGACCACCCGGCTGCTCACCGATGAATTCGTGTCGGATCAGCAGCAGGAGGCCGGGTTGCAGGCCGTGCTGGGCCTCACCCCGGCACAGGCCCGTGTCGCCCGGCTGGTCAGCGCCGGGCATGATCTGCCCGCCATCGCCGTCCAGCTCGGCCTGTCGGCCCACACCGTGCGTGATCACGCCCGCGCCGCGCAGGATCTGGCGGGCGCACCGCGCCTGAAGGATCTGGCCCAACTGGCGGGCGAGGCCGCCGCCGTGCACGCCATCGCCCTGGGCAGCGACGGCCTGCACCATGATCGCGGCGGCCTGCTGCCGGCCACCCGCATCCAGCGCCGCGGCCGGCGCCAGATCGGCCTGGCGGATTATGGGCCAGATGGCGCCATGCCGATCATCATCTGCCATGGCGGCATGGGCATGCGCCGGGTGGGGCCGGATCTGGCATCGGCGCTGCAGGCCCGCGGGTTTCGCCCCATCGGCATCGACCGGCCGGGCTTTGGCCTGTCCGACAGCGCGCCGGACCGACATTTCGATGCGGCCGCAGACGACATGGCCCACGCCCTCGATCGGCTGGGGCTGGATCGGGCGCTGGTCGCCGCCATCGATGGTGGCGCACCGGCGGCGCTGGCCTTCTGGCAACGCCACGGCGCGCGGCTGGCAATGGGCGTGCTGGTGGCGCCGCGCCCGCCGGCCGCCGGCCGCAGCGGCAACCGCGTGGTGGACCGGTTTGCCCGCGCCGCCATGGCCCGGCCCGACATCATCAACAGCCTGTGGCGCCTCCTGCGCCAGCGCGCCGGCAGCGCCATGGCCGGCCGCCTGGCAGACCGGCTGTTCAGCGGCCACCCGGTCGACGCCGCGCTGCTGGCCGATCCGGCTTTCCGCACCGGCATGATCGCCGAACTGCTCACCTGCGGCATCCGGTCAGGCGCGGGCATCATCGCCGAACAAAGCGCCTATCGCCACTGGCAGCCGGCGGGCGGCGGCCCGGCCCGCCACTGGCTGATCCTGTTGCCCGATGCCGATCCGCTGTGGACACCCAGCGCCGAAGGCCACCGCACCGCATGGGATGTGCTGGGCCGGCCGCACTGGCACACGCTGGCCGGCGCCGGCCGCTTCGCCATCACCTCCCACGCCGCCGAAATTGCCGGCGCCGTGGCGGGCCATTGGCGGATGGCCAGCGAAAACCGAATTTTTTCAAATCAGTAGTCAAAAGGGGGATGCCCCCGCCGGCGCAGCAGGCCAGGAAGGGCCGGCAATCAGGCCAAGGGGGACAGACATGAAAATCGTGACGGCACGCCTGCGGCTGGCGGCGATGGCGGCCCTGCTCGCCGCCGCGCCGGCCATGGCCGATGTGGTGATCAACGTCCAGCAGGTGGGCGACGATCTGCACCTCAGCCTTGGCGGCTCCCTCAACACCGCAGGCTTGGTGCAGACCGCGCAATTCGTGCTGCCCGCCGCCGGCATCGATCCGGGCGCGGCCTTTGTCAGGCTCGGCGAGGGCAGCTATGACCGGTTTTCCGGCCTGTCCGGGCCCATCTTCTTCGGCAATTTCGCCTTCAGCGCCGTCTGGCCCACCAGCGGCACCCCGTTCGGCGTGTTTGGCAACCAGGGCTTCCTCTATCTGCCCACCGGCTATGTCAGCGGCGCGCCGCTGTCTGCCACCGGGATCATCGCGCAGGCCAGCCTGAATGGCATCCTCGCTTCGGCCGGCACCTATGTCTACACGCTGCCGGCTGGCAATGCTGATCGCATCACCGTGCAGATCGGCGGCACCCCGCTGCCCTTCCCGGGCGCCGGCGGCACCCCCGGCGCCGTGCCCGAACCGGCCAGCTGGGCGCTGCTGCTGGCCGGCTTCGGCATCATCGGCGCCATCGCGCGCCGCCGCCGGGCCGGCACAGCGGCGGTCGTCGCCGCCTGATGCATCCGGCGGCGCGGCGCCAGTGGCCATTGCGCCCCCGGCGCTTCTGGCCGACAACAGGGGCATGCACCGCCCGCCCCCACCCGCCGCCCGCCGCTGCCGCCCCCTCCACCGCGCACGCCACAGCCTCTGCGCGCTCGCCCTGCTGCTCGCCAGCCCTGCCAGCGCCAGCGCTGCTGATGAATTCCGCACCGGCAACTGGGCGGCGGTGGTGCGCGATGGCCATGCCGAAAACAGCATCGACAGCCTGATCCTCGCCGGCCGCGCCCAGCTTTCGATCGCCGGCTATCAAACCGCCGACAAGGCCCGCGCCATGGCCATCATCGCGGCGGCCGAAGCCGATTTCGACAAGGCGCTGGCCCGCGCCCCCGGCAATGTGGAGGCGCAACTGCAAAAGGCCGTCGCCATCGCCTATCGCGCCCAACTGACCCGCGGCATCGGCCTGGCCAAGGATGTCCGCCGCCGCTTCGAAGCCATCCGCACCGCCCACCCCGAAAACAGCCTGGTGTGGGGCGCACTCGGCGGCTGGCACGGCGGCGCCGTCGCCACCGTCGGCAGCTTCCTCGCCGGCACCGTGCTGGGCGCGAAGAAATCCGAAATGGAACGCTGCTACGCCCAGGCCCTGCGCCTCGCCCCCGGCCTGCCCTCCACCCGCACCTTCTTCGCCATCACCCTCCTCGATCTCGATCCCGCCAACGCCACCCGCGCCGCCGCGCTGTTGAAAGGCATCGAAACCCTGCCCGCCGAAGACGGCTTCGAAGCCATGATGAAACAACAAGGCATCGAACTGGCAGCCAGCATCGCGCGCGGAAACGCCACAAGTGCCCAGGCCACTGCCCGGCGGCTGAAGGCGTTCAGCCGGTTGGGGTAGGGCGAAGCTGCTTTAGGGGGAAGAAAAATGCCTCCGGCGGGCAGGGGCGAGGCCCCTGCACCCGATTCGTTTTCGGGCGGCGCTTGATGGCGGATTTCCGGTCCTCCACACAACGTCGCCACGTGCTGGACACGGGGCGACGGGGATGGGGGACGACTGCAAAGGGGGCACCAGCGGACGCGCTCACCACGCAGCACAAACGAAAACCAACGGGTGCAGGGGCCTCGCCCCTGCCCGCCGGAGGCCCTCCTTGAAGCCCTACCCCTTCCGCCCCGCCTTCTCGTCAATCCCTGACACGCCCTCGCGGCGGGCCAGTTCGGTGCGGATGTCGTCGAAGGTCAGGCCGGCGTCGGCGAGGAGGAGGGCGAGGTGGAAGATGAGGTCGGCGCTTTCGCTGACCAGGCCGGCCTTGTCGTCGGCCACGGCGGCGATCACCACTTCCACCGCTTCCTCGCCCAGTTTCTGGGCCAGTTTGGCGCGGCCTTTGGCGGTGAGTTTGGCGACGTAGGAGCTGGCCGGATCGGCGCTGCGGCGGGCGACGACCGTGGCGAGCAGCTGGTCAAAGCGATCCATGATAGACCTTTCGCACCGGGAATCCGGCGCTGGCCAGGGCGGCGCGGGCTTCGGCGATGGTCACCTGGCCGAAGTGGAAGATGGAGGCGGCGAGCACGGCCGAAGCATGGCCTTCGCTCACGCCGCTGACAAGATCGGCGACGCCGCCGACCCCGCCCGAGGCGATGACCGGCACCGGCACGGCGTCCGCAATGGTGCGGGTGAGGGCAAGGTCATAGCCGGCGCGGGTGCCGTCCCGGTCCATGGAGGTGAGCAGGATTTCGCCGGCGCCTAGCCTGGCTGCTTCGATGGCATAGGCCACCGCGTCGATGCCGGTGGGTTTGCGGCCGCCGTGGGTGAAGATTTCCCATGTGCCGGGCGCGACCTGTTTGGCGTCGACGGCGACCACCACGCATTGTTCGCCAAAGCGCATGGCGAGTTCGCCGATCAGGGCGGGCCGCGCGACGGCGGCGCTGTTCACCGCCACCTTGTCGGCCCCGGCCAGCAGCAGGGCGCGGGCATCGTCCACGCTGCGCACGCCGCCGCCCACCGTCAGCGGCATGAAGCATTGATCGGCGGTGCGTTCGACAATGTCGATCAGGGTGCCGCGGCCTTCGTGGCTGGCGGTGATGTCGAGGAAGCAGAGCTCGTCGGCGCCGGCCGCGTCATAGGCGGCGGCGGCCTGCACCGGATCGCCGGCGTCTTTCAGTTCGACGAAGTTCACGCCCTTGACGACGCGGCCGCCGGCAACGTCGAGGCAGGGGATGATGCGGACGGCCAAGGTCATTGCGCGACCGCGATGGCCTCGGCCAGGTCGAGCCGGCCGTCATAGAGGGCGCGGCCGGTGATGACGCCCTCAATCCCCGGCTTGCCGACCAGCGCATGGATATCGGCGATGGAGGCGACGCCGCCCGAGGCGATGACCGGCAGGCTGGTTTGGGCGGCGAGCGACACCGTCGCCTCCACATTGACGCCCTTCAACAGGCCGTCGCGGCCGACATCGGTGAACAGCACGGCGGCCACCCCGGCATCCTCGAACCGGCGTGCCAGATCGGCCACCGGCAGGGTGGAGACATCGGCCCAGCCGCGTGTTGCCACCAGGCCGTCGCGGGCATCGACGGCAACGACAATGCGCCCCGGATGATCGGCGGCCAGAGCGCGCACCAGATCGGGATTGTCCAGCGCGGCGGTGCCCATGACGACGCGCGTGACGCCGGCACCAAACCAGCGTTCCGCGTCACCGGCGGTGCGGATGCCGCCACCAACCTGCACGATGCCGCCACCAAAGCCCGCGATGGCGGCACGCACGGCGGCTTCGTTGCACAGCTTCCCGGCAAAGGCGCCATCCAGATCGACGACATGCAGATGGGTGGCGCCGGCAGCGCGGAACAGCGCGGCCTGGGCGGCGGGATCATCGGCATAGACGGTGGCGCGGTTCATGTCGCCTTCGGCCAGCCGCACGCATTGGCCGCCCTTCAGATCGATGGCGGGAAAGATGATCATGATTTCAACCAGTTGTCGAGGAAGGCGAGGCCATAGGCCTGGCTCTTTTCCGGGTGAAACTGCACGCCGGTGATGTGGCCGCGCTTGACGATGGCGGCAAAGCGCCCGCCGTGATCGGCAACCGCCTGCACATCGGCCGGATCATCGGGCGCAAAGGCATAGGAGTGGACGAAATAGGCATCGCCCGACGGCACCGGCGCACCGTTCACGCCTTGCACCCGGTTCCAGCCCATGTGCGGGATTTTCAGCGTGTTATCAGCGGGTTGCAGCCGCTTGACGATGCCCGGCAGCCAGCCCAGCCCGGCATGCACGCCATGTTCATGCCCCTCGCTGGCCAGCAGTTGCATGCCGACGCAGATGCCCAGGAACGGCACGCCGCGCGCCATCACCGCTTCGTTCAACGCCGCCTCGATGCCGGTCTTGCCGCGCAACTGGTTGATGCAATGGGCAAAAGCGCCGACGCCGGGCAACACGATCCGCGCCGCGGCCGCGATGGTGGCGGGATCATCCGTCACCAGCACGCGCGCGCCGGCCTTTTCCAGCGCCCGCGCGGCGGAGCGCAGGTTGCCGGCGCCATAATCGATCAGCGCAACCGTGTCAGGCACCACCAAGCGTGCCCTTTGTGCTTGGAATCGCGTCACTTTTGCGCGGATCAATGGCCACGGCCGCCCGCAGCGCCCGGGCCACGCCCTTGAAACAGCTTTCGGCGATATGGTGGTTGTTGACGCCATACAGCGTTTCGATGTGCAGGGTGATCCCGGCCGACCCGGCGAAGGCTGCAAAGAATTCCTTGAACATCTCGGTGTCCAGCGTGCCCAGCTTGGGCTGGCTGAAGCTGGTGCGCCACACGAGATAGGGCCGCCCCGAAATGTCGAGCGCGACGCGGGTCAGCGTCTCGTCCATCGGGATCAGCGCATCGCCATAACGGGTGATGCCCCGCCGGTCGCCCAGCGCCTTCGCCACGGCTTCGCCCAGGGCGATGCCGGTGTCTTCGGTGGTGTGGTGGCCATCGATGTGCAGATCACCCACGGTCTTGACCGTCAGATCAATCAGGCTGTGGCGCGACAGTTGTTCGAGCATGTGATCAAGGAAGCCGATCCCGGTCGACACGTCATAGGTGCCGCTGCCGTCGAGGTTCACGTGGACCTTGACCTGAGTTTCCTTGGTGACGCGGGAAATGCTTGCGGTGCGCATCGCTCATGCTCCTTGGGCGCTGCGCCTAGAGCATTGCGACACCAGGGGCAAGTTTGGGCACCCTCTTGCGGCACCATGGCGGGCCGGTGCAGTCTGCATGCATGGCAATCGCAACCGGCGGGCTTCGGCTGGCAGTCCTGATCGATGGTGAAAACGTCCCGGCAAAGGATGCGGCGGCCCTGTTTGCCCAGGTGGCCCGGTTGGGCAATCCCATCATCCGCAGGGTCTATGGCGATTTCACCCGTGATGGCGTGAAAGACTGGCCAAAGATCATCAGCGCCCATGGCGGATCAGCCCATCAGAATGGCCACACATCGGCCGGGAAAAATGCCAGCGACATCGCGCTGACTGTTGATGCGATGGATTTCCTGCACAAGCGATCAGTGGAGGGCTTTTGCATCGTCACCGGCGATGGCGATTTCAGCAGTCTTGCCAAGCGGATCCGCGAAGAGGGACTGGCAGTCTATGGGTTTGCCCACAGCACTGCGGCCAAGGCGTTGAAGGTGGCTTGTGACCAGTTTTTCCCGCTGGCGGCACCCAGGCCGCCCAAGCCCAACGTGGCCGTACCAGTGCCAACGCCGTCATCGCCGGCTCCCGACCAGCGCAAGCCCCATCTGGCCTGGCCGGAGATCGCGAAGTTGTTGCCGCTTGATGGCGCATGGATCAGCCTGGCCGAACTGGGCAAGGCGCTGCGGGCCGGCGATCCGCATTATCTGAAGAAGACGGGGCATGCCTCGCTGAAGAAATTGCTGACGTCCCTTGGCGACAGGGTGGAGCAGAGCGCCGGCAGCGATGGCAAGACAGCGCAGGTGCGCCTGCGCCGACGCTGACCTCTTTTACTCCCGCGCCCACGTCCTACATGGGGCACGAGAAAGGCCCCGATCCATGAGCGAACTTCCCCAGTTTCACGGCACCACCATCGTTTCCGTCCGCAAGGATGGGCAGGTTGTCGTTGCCGGTGATGGCCAGGTGACGATGGGGCAGACGGTGATGAAACCAAATGCGAAGAAGGTGCGCCGGCTGGGGCCGAAGGGGGAGGTGATCGGCGGCTTTGCCGGGGCGACGGCCGATGCCTTCACCCTGTTCGAACGGCTGGAGGCCAAGCTGGAGCGGCATCCCGGCCAGTTGCTGCGCGCGGCGGTGGAGTTGGCCAAGGACTGGCGCACCGACCGCTATCTGCGGCGGCTGGAGGCGATGATGATCGTGGCAGACCGGCAGGTCACGCTGGTCATCACCGGCAATGGCGATGTGCTGGAACCGGTGGGCGGCATCGCTGCCATCGGTTCTGGCGGCAATTTTGCGCTGGCCGCGGCCCGGGCGCTGGCCGACAGCGCCCATGATGCCGAGGCCATCGCGCGGCGCGCCATGAAGATCGCCGCCGATCTGTGCGTTTACACCAACGAGGAATTGACCGTGGAAGTGATGCCGGCGGGAGACGCCGCATGAGCGCGAGCCTGACCCCGAAAGCGATTGTGGCGGCGCTGGATCGCCACATCATCGGCCAGGCCGATGCCAAGCGGGCCGTGGCCGTGGCCCTGCGCAACCGCTGGCGCCGGCAGCAATTGCCCGATGATCTGCGCGACGAGGTGGTGCCCAAGAATATCCTGATGATCGGCCCCACCGGCTGCGGCAAGACCGAGATCAGCCGCCGACTGGCCCGCCTCGCGAACGCCCCCTTCATCAAGGTGGAAGCGACCAAGTTCACCGAGGTTGGCTATGTTGGCCGCGATGTCGATTCGATCATCCGCGATCTGGTGGAGGAATCGATCCGCCTGGTGCGCGAAGCCCGCCGCGGCGCGGTGAAGGACAAGGCGGAAGACGCCGCCATGGGCCGCCTGCTGGATGCGCTGGTGGGCAAGGATGCCAGCGAAGCCACGCGTCTCGCCTTTCGCCAGCGCTTTGAGGCCGGTGATCTGAAGGGCCGCGAGGTGGAGATCGAGGTGGCGGAAGCGCCGCCGAGTTTCGAGATGCCGGGCATGCAGCCCGGTCAGGTTGGCATGATCAACCTGTCGGACATGATGGCCAAGGCCATAGGTGGCCGCACCAAGCGCCGCAAGATGAAGGTGGACGCCGCCTGGGAGGCGTTGCTGGCCGAGGAATCGGACAAGCGGCTCGATGATGAGGAGATCCAGCGCGAAGCCATCCGCAGCGCGCAGGACAATGGCATCGTGTTCCTGGACGAGATCGACAAGATCGCCGTGTCTGACGTGCGCGGCGGCAGCGTGAGCCGCGAAGGCGTGCAGCGCGACCTGCTGCCGCTGATCGAAGGCACCACGGTTGCCACCAAATATGGCCCGGTGAAGACCGACCATATCCTGTTCATCGCCTCGGGCGCCTTCCATGTCGCCAAGCCGTCGGACCTGTTGCCCGAGCTGCAGGGCCGATTGCCGATCCGGGTCGAGTTGAAGGGCCTGACCGAGGATGATTTCCGCCGCATCCTGTCGGACACCGATGCCAGCCTGATCCGCCAATATGCCGCCCTGCTCGGCACCGAGGGCGTCACACTGGCGATCACGCCCGACGGGATCGACGCCATCGCCCGCACTGCCGCCCAGGTGAACGAGACGGTGGAGAATATTGGCGCCCGCCGCCTGCACACGGTGATGGAAAAGCTGCTGGAGGCGATCAGCTTTGACGCCAGCGACCGCAGCGGCGAAACCGTGACGGTGGATGCCGGCATGGTCGCCCGGGAACTGGGCGAGATTGCCGGCAACCGCGACCTGTCGAAATATATCCTGTGAGGGCCGTCAGGCCCCGGTGAGGATCCGGTCCACCAGCTGCTTCACCGTGGGGACGAAGCGGTTGGAATAGAAGGGATCGCTGGCAAAGCGATAGGCGCTGTGGCCGGCGAAGGCGAGATTCTGATCAGGGTCGCCGCCGTGGGCGATATCCTGCAGGGTTTTCTGGATGCAGAAGCTGCGCGGATCGGCCAGGCGGCCGGTGCTGTTGCCTTCATTGTCGGCCCAGGATGAGAAGCTGCAGTGCGACAGGCAGCCCATGCAGTCGGCCTGATCCTTGCGGATGGTGGTGCGTTCCGACGGGGTGACAAAGACCAGCGTGTTGTCGGGCGTTTTCAGCGCTTCGGTATAGCCTTCGCCATGCCAGGCCCGGGCGCGGATCAGATCATCGCGGGTGACGAAATAGCGTTTGGAGCCAACGCCGACATCAAGGGCGAACTGGTGATCACCGGTGGCGGCAGTGGAAAAGGCGATCTGCCGTTCGCTGCGGGCTTCGAGCGCGCGCAGAAAGGGGTTGCGGATCGCCGATGAATAAAAGCCGGTGGGCGAGAATTTGTGGAGGAGGATGTCGCCCTTTTCCAGATCGAACAGGCGCTGTTTCCAGGATTCCGGGATCGGGCTTTCCTGGGTGAGCAGCGGGCGGGTGCCAAACTGGAACACCACCTGGCCAAGTTCCGGATTGTCGAGCCAATCGCTCCATTCGTCCAGCCGCCACACGCCGCCGGCCATCACGATCGGCACCGATTCGGGCACGCCCAGTTCGCGCATGGTGGCGCGCAGTTCGGCGACGCGCGGATAGGGGTCTTGCGGGGCACGCGGGTCTTCGGCGTTGGACAGGCCGTTGTGGCCGCCAGCCAGCCAGGGATCTTCATACACCACCGCGCCCAGCCATTCCGCCGCCTTGGAATAGGCGCGTTTCCACAGGGCGCGGAAGGCGCGGGCCGACGAGATGATCGGATAATAATGCACGCCATATTGGGCGGCGATTTCCGACAATTTGTACGGCATGCCGGCACCGCAGGTGACGCCGTTGACCAGGCCGCGCGTGCGTTCCAGCACGCCGTGCAGCACACGCTGCGCGCCGCCCATTTCCCACAGCACGTTGATATTGATCGCGCCAATGCCGCGCTTCAATTCCGAGGAGGCGATTTCATAGGCGCGCTGGACCTGGGTGACGCCGCCTTCGATGGCATATTGGATCAGCTCTTCATGGCGATCCCGGCGGGTGGCGGCGCGATAGATTTGCGGAATGAAATGGCCATCGGCGTCATAGCTGTCGGCATTGACGGCCGACACGGTGCCGACACCGCCCGCCAACGCCCATGCGCCTGACGAGGCATGGTTGGTGGCGGAAACGCCCTTGCCCCCTTCCACCAGCGGCCACACCTCGCGGCCACCCATCACCAGCGAT
>CAZAWH010000068.1:0-4602 GCA_964488775.1 uncultured Sandarakinorhabdus sp.
CGCGGCCAGCGGTGATCGCGATCCCACTGGATGCGCGCCTCACGCGGGGCATGGTCCGCAACGAACCGGCGCAGCGTGTCGCGCAGCTGGGCGACATGATCCGGCTCGTCGGTGAAGGTCACGGGGGGCAGCGGGGGGGCCATGCTCATTCGCCCGTCAGCTTCGGCGCCCGGCGTTCGCGGAAGGCGCGCACCGCCTCTGCCCGGTCCGCCGCCAGGTTGGACAGGGTTTCATAGGGGATGGAGGCGTCCATCAACTGCTGCGCCAGCACGCGCAGCGGCTGGTTGGCCACAACCTTGGACCAGCGCACGGCATATTTGGGATTGTTCATCAGCTTGGCCACAAGTTCGGCGACCTTGGCATCCAGCTGGTCGCCGGGCACGGCATAGTTGATCAGGCCCATTGCCTCGGCGCGCGGCGCCTTGATCAGATCGCCGGTCATCAGAAACTCCTTGGCGCGGGCATAGCCGATCAGTTGCGGCCAGATCACCGCGCCGCCATCACCGGCCACCAGCCCGACCTTCACATGCGGGTCGCCAATCACGGCATTTTCGTCGGCCACGATCATGTCACACAACAGGGCGATGGTGGCACCCAGGCCGGCGGCGGCGCCGTTCATGCGGCAGATCACCGGCTTTTCGATGTCGAGCAGGCTGGTGACGATGCGCTTCGCGTCCCAGCCGATGTCGCGGAAGCTGGCGGGATTGGCGATCTGTTCCTCGAACCAGTCGAAATCGCCGCCGGCGCAAAAGGCGCGGCCGGCACCGGTGAGCACGATGATGTCGCTGTCCCGATCCTGCTGCAGATCGGTGAACACCCGCGCCAGTTCGTGGTGCATCTGTTCGTCCACCCCGTTTACCGGATTGTTGCCGGTGATCGTGGCCGTGAGCACGCGATCGTGCCCGAACTGGCCACGGGTGAAGGTGAAGCGTTGATAGCCGTCCAGCAGCGCCATGCGCCTGTCTCCCCAATATGTTGGCGCCAAGGTGGCGCAGTGGGGAGGGGCGGTCAATCTGGCGCTTCAGGGGAGGCGAAGTGCCGCCTTCACGCGGGCCCAGCTGACCAGCTTGAAATTCTGCGCCGGCTGGTTGTCGCCATCCTGCACCACCAGCAGGCCGGCCGGATAGGCGGGGCCGAAGTCGCCGCTGGCGAGCGCGATGCCGTCGGTCTCCTGCGTGCCGCCAACGCGGCCGGTCACAATGCGGAACCGGCCCATGTAGCGATCATCAGACAGCTGCCACACGGCATAGGCATTGTCGCCCTGGCTGGAGGCCACCAGCCAGCCGCCATTGCCAGCGCCTTCGGCGGCGATGGCCAGCCCTTCCGCATCGGCGACCAGCCGGGCCTTGTCGGTGCCGGCGATCTTCACCGGCCTGGGGCTGCCGCTGGCCCGCGCGTCAAAGCGCCAGAGGCCGACATCTTCCTCGGCCACATAGAGCCGGGCGGTGCGGGGATCGACCACGCAGCCTTCGGACTGGCTGGCCAGCTTCATGGTGCGGACAATGCGGCCCGTTGCCTTTGCGGCATCCAGCTCGACCTGGCGGATGGTGCCATCCTTGATGACGATGAAGGCGGTCAGAGCCCCCGGTGTTGCCCACAGGCACAGGCCATAGGCCTCGCCCGCCCCGGCCGGCACCCGGCCCAGGGGCACCAGCCGGGCGCTGGCGGTGTCCAGCCGGAACAGCGCGATCTGCGCCCTGGCCTCATCATTGCGGTCGCTCGCCGCCACGATCACCCCGGCCGGGGTTTCGGCCAGATCGACATTGTTGACCCGGCCGGCATCGGCGAAATCGCGCACCCGGCCATCGAGGCCATAGACATAGAGGCCGGCCTGCTTGTCCGTCCCCACGATCAGGCTGGCCGCCGGGTTGGCGGCATTGCGCCAGATCGCCGGATCATCGGCGGCATCGTCGGCGGAGCGCACAGCCAGGGTTTCGGCCTCGGCGGTCACGCTGGCGGTGGGCAATGTGGGCCCCACCGCAGGCGGCGTGCAGGCCGCCAGCAGCAGGGCCGGAAGCAGGCCGGAAAGCAGGGCGGTGGGGCGCATCAATAGGTGACGCGCACGCCAGCCTGGAACCGGCGGCCGAACTTTTCAAACTCCAGCGTGCGCACCTTGTTGCCGACATAACGGCGGCCGGGGCCGTTGAGCAGGTTGCCGCCCTCGGCATAGATTTCGAAATTGGGCGTGACGGCATAGCGGATGGAGGCATCAAGCTCGCCATCCGTGTCCCAGAACAGATCGCCGCCGGTATCGGGGCCGCCCAGTTCCGACAGCCATTCGGTCCGCTTCTGATAGACCACCCGCGCCGACACGCCATATTTCTCGAAATAGGGGCCGACGTTGTACACCCAGCGCGACGTGCCGGGGAAGTTGATGCGGCGGCCGTCCGGCGTGGTCACCCGGCTCTTGTTGTAGGTGACGTTGGCGATGACGCCAAAGCCGCCGATGAAGCCGTGATCGCCACCGAAATCATCGACCTGCAGCTGCAGCGCGGCTTCGGCGCCGGCGATATAGCCGCTGCCGCCATTGGCCGTGGTGGAGAAGCGATAGTCGCTGCGTTCGAACTGCGGCAGCACGTCAAAGCGCGGATCGGCGAACAGGCGCGTGTCGTTGAACAGGGCGCTCGACACCCATTTGTAGAACACGCCCACGCTGGCGAAGCCGCCCTCGCGGCCATAATATTCCCAGTAAAGATCCAGCCCGCGCGCCCGTTCCGGCCGGGCAAAGGGGTTGCCGCCCGACACGGTCTGGTTGGCGTCGTTGAAGGTGAGGTTGGGACGGGCCACCGTGTAATCCGGGCGCGCGGCACCGGTGGTGAACGACAGGCGCAGCTTGTGCTCGTCGCTGACGTTCCAGTTCACATGGGCGCTGGGGAACACCAGGGTCTGGCTGGTTTCGATGGTGGTCAGCACCGGCGCGCCGAGGCCGAACACGAAGGCGGTGCCGCTGTTGGTGACATGCTCCAGCCGGGCGCCATAGACGATGTTGCCCCAGTCAAAGCGGGTGGTGCCCATGGCATAGCCGGACCACACGCGTTCCTTCACACGGTAGAAATTGGCATCGACGGGGGCATAGCTGCCCAGCTTGCGGGCTTCGGCCAGGATGGTCTGCGCGCGGTCATTGCTGAACGGGTTGAAGGCATAGCCGGGCTGCAGCTGGCCATCAAAGGGGGTCGGGCCGGCAATGCCCGCCAGCGTGTTGGGGATGCCCTGGGCTGCCAGCGCGGTGGCCAGCGCCGAACCGGTGGCACCCGACACCGAAAGCTGGCGTTCGTTGGCGGTCTTGGTGCGGTTGTCATACTGGGCGCCGAAGCGGAAGCGGGTGTCACCCAGCAGATCGGTGTTCCAGAACAGCTCCAGCTTGGCGGTGTAGGCGTTGGTGACGTCCAGCGCCTCCAGGCTGGTGACGTTGGTCATGGCGTTGGGGAAATCGGCATAGCCGGCCACCGCCGCCCCGCGCGACAGGACGCCGGTGCTGCTGCGCAGCGTGTTGAACAGGCGCACCTGGCTGTTGAACGGGTTGGACAGATCATAATCCACCGTCACCCGGTTGGTCGCGGTGGCGCCGTTGGTGCCAAAGCCGGGCGATTGATAGCTGACCAGATAGGGCTGGCTGCGATCATCTTCCGACCGGGAATAATTGCCGCGCCAGCGGATGGTGATGGCATCCGACAGCGTGTGATCGCCGCCGATCGTGTTGGTGAACACACTCTGGCGATAGGCGGTCTGGCGGAAGCGGGCGTCGAAATCGATGCCATAGACCGTGCCACGCAGCGGCGTGTTGCCGGTGCAGACATCGGCATAGCCGGTGGTGCCCGCCGCCGGCAGCTGCGGGGTGGCGCCGGTGCAGGCGGCGGCCGGCACCCGGCTCTGCTGGTCATCGGTGTCGAGGCGGAAATTGTCGCGCAGCTCGTCATCGATGAAGATCGAATAGATGCTGTTGATGAACACCCGGTTGTTGGCATCGGGCTGCCAGTCCACCCGGCCGGACGCCGACCAGTTCTTGCGGGTCAGGCGATAGAATTTGTTCTCGATCTCGCGGGCCCACACCCGGCGCGGGCCGGCCGCGGTGTCGAGCAGGCTGTTGCCGTTGTCGGCGCTGCCCACCGGGCGGACATCCTGGTCCACGGTTTCCCAGTCGATCTCGAAATTCTCGGTCGCCATGCGGCGCTGGTAATAGCTGCCCGACACCAGCACGCCGATATCGCCGATCCCGGTTTCCCAGCGGTTGGACAGCACCGCCGAGCCTTCATATTCCATGCCGCCGCCCAGATCGTTGAACCCGGCGCCGGCCTTGGTCTGGAAATGCAGCCCCTTGTAATCAAAGGCGCTGCGCGTGACGATGTTGACATTGCCCGCGATGGTTTCGCCGTTCAGATCGGGCGTCACCGCCTTGTTGACCACCACCTGGGCGGCAATGGCCGAGGGCAGCGAATCAAAGCGCGCATCGCGGCCTTCCGGGCTGATCACGTAAATGCCGTCGAACGACAGCGTCGTCCATTGCAGGGGCGCGCCACGGATGTTGACATAACGGGCCTGGCCCTGGTCGCGCTGCACCGACAGGCCGGGCAGGCGGCTGATGGCCTGGGCGATGTTCTGATC
>CAZAWH010000068.1:4702-14737 GCA_964488775.1 uncultured Sandarakinorhabdus sp.
GCCCAGCCATAGGACAGGGTGAATTCCAGCGGGATGGCCGGCTGGAATTCGATGCCCAGTTCCAGTTCATCGGTTTCCAGGCGCGGCGCGTTCAGCCCGGCCTTGAACCCGCCGCGATAATATTGCCAGCGGGCGAACGGCATGAACGGCCCCAGCGGCGACTGGCGCACCCGGCCCATGGCCTGCACATAGCCGCCGGTGAGCGGCATCGCCCGGATCGACTGGCTGGCCGGATCAAATTGCGGGCCGGTGCCCCAGTTCCATTCCGCCTGGAACCCGATCGGGCGCGGATAGAGCATGGCGTGCACACCCACCCGGTTGTCGGTGATGGCGGTGGGGTTGACGCCGCCGCTGCGCAGTTCGGGTTGCACCTTGTTGCGCATGATGGCACCGCCCACTTCCAGCACCTGGCCCTCCAGGCCCAGACCATCCAGCGCGAACGGCCAGGTGCCCATCGCGACGAACATCAGGCCGTTGTTGGTTTCGGCGCGGTTGGTGCCCTGGCCGTTGTAGAGCGCCAGACCGAAGGCGCCATAGTTGCCGAACAGTTTCTGGCCATCGGCGGCCAGCCGGTTCCAGATCTGCTGCACCTGCGGCGGGGTATAGAACAGCACCGCCCCCAGATCGCGTTCGGTGGGCACGGCACTGTTGATGCCGTCGGTGCGGTCCAGCGCCAGGCGGGCGCTGGAGCTTTGCAGATTCTCCCAGCCAAACGGGACCTTGGACTGACCCAGCCGCAGGCGCAGGCTGTGATCTTCGGTGGGGAAGATGTCGACATAGGCATCGCGCAGCTGGCCAAAGCCCTCGCGCCGTTCCCCGACCGACTGGTTGGAGACGGCCGAGGCGAAATCGGGCTGCAGATAGAGCGAGACATGATCCGACAGATCGCCCTGCAGGATCAGGCGGACGCGGCGGAAGCTGAAATTGTTGCGGTCGCTGATGCCGTTGTCACCGATGGAGCGCAGCCGGGACACGCCGGCCGGCGCGGTGGCATCGCCCGACACGATCTCGTTCACCCGCATTTGGGTATAGCCACGCAGGGTGAGCTTTTCATACCAGGGCTTGCCGCGCCGGGGCGGGGGCTTCAGCACGATGGCATCGGCGGCCGGCGCGCTGGCGAGCTGGACGGCCGGGGTGACAGAAGGCGCGGTGGCAGGCGGGTGTGTGGCAGGCGCGGCGGCGGCTGGTGCCGGTGCAGCGGCCATCGCCGGCGGTGGCGGCGGCGGGGCGGCGCGGCCCTGAACGGCGGCGCGCAGTTCGGCCACCATCGCCTTCAGCTCGGCAATCTGGCGCTGCATGTCGGCAATGGTCGCAGCCGGATCAGACGCCGCCGCGCCCGACGGCGCCGATTGCGCCGCCACCGGATGCGACAAGCCAGCGATCAACGCCAGCGGAGCAAGGGAGAAACGCATGATGACCACGACCCAGGCAGCGCCGGCCAGGCCCGCGCGAATGCTGCGGCGTTATGACAATGCCGTGACGTTATGACGTCATTTCCGTGACGTTTTTGTTGCAATGCAAGGATTGCAAAGCTCAGGGCAGCGGCAGGTGCCGCCAGGCCCAGGCCGCCATGCCGCCGGCAATCGCCACGGCATAGGGCAGATCAGCCCCCACCCGGATCAGGCGCGGCGCATCATCCCCCGCCACGCCAGCCAGCGCCAGCGAGCGGCGCACGAGGATCAGCACCAGCGCCAGCACCCCGCCCGCCAGGGCAATCAGCACCACCTGTTCCGCCAGGGTCGCCAGGCTGGCCCAGCAGGCACAGCCGGTCATCACCTTGACATCGCCGCCGCCCAGCCAGCCCCGGGCAAAGGCCAGCAGGCCAAAGGCAAAGAAGGCCCCGCCCGCCGCAGCGTGGCTGGCCCAGGCAAAGCCGGGGGTGCCCAGCCCGAACAGCACGGCGGCAATGATGATGACGATGGTGACCGTGTCGGGAATTTCGAACCGCCACAGATCGAACCCGGCGGCGGCCAGCAATGCCAGGGCCAGCAACGCCAGCCCGGCCAGCGCCAGGCTCATGGCTGCGGGCCCATCGGCGGGCGGCCGCGCGCCTTCAGATCGGCCAGATATTGCAGATTGGCCCAGGCCGCGCGGTCAAACTGGGGATTCAGGCTGAGCGCGCGGTTGAAATAGGCTTCGGCCACCGCCAGATCGCCGCGGGCCATGGCGGCATAGCCGACACTGTTCAGATCGGCCGCCAGCGTCTTGCGGTCGCTGTTGCGGAAAGCATCCTGGTATCGGCCCTGCATGGCCCGGGCCAGCGCCAGATTGGTGCGCAGCGCCGCCGTGTCGGGGGCGTCCGCCGGCGCCATCGCCAGCGCGCGTTCCAGATCGCGTTCGGCCGCGACATGATGGCCGCGCAACAGCATCGACCAGCCGCGATTGGCCAGCATGGCCGGATCGCCGGGCGCCGCGGCAATTGCCTTGGCATAGGCGGCATCGGCGGCGGCCCAATCCTTCTGGCGATCGGCCAGCACGGCGCGCGCATTCCACGCCCGCGCCAGGCCGTCGTCCAGCGCCACCGCCTTGTCGAGCGCGGCGGCCGCCTCGACCGGCTTGCCCTGCTTCAGCCGGGTGATGCCCAGGCCCTGCCAGGCCCGCGCCGCCAGCGGCCCTTCGGTCAGGGCGGCAAAGCCTTCGGCCGCTTCGGGCCAGGAGCCGGAAGCCAGCGCCAGCTCGGCCCCGCGCAGCGCCACCTCCGGGCTGTCGGCTGCCCACATCGGGGCGATCAGGGCGCGGGCATCAGCCAGGCGGCCTTCGGCAATGGCGGCATCCAGCAGGGTGAGCGCCTGCGGCGTGGGCGGCGCCACCGGTTCGACCACGGGCGGCACGGCCGGCGCCTTGCGCGGCTTTGCCAGCACCGGCAGACCGATGGCCAGCACCAGCGCGGAAAACAGCACCAGCACGGCCAGCCGGTGCAGGCGGCGCAACTGGCTGGGGCGCGGATCGCTGGCCGCCGTCACTTCGGCCAGCACGCTGCGGCGTGGCGGCCGGCCCAGATCACGCCCATCAGGCACGGCGGGCCTCGATGTGGGCGATCAGGGCCTCCAGCCGGGCGATGGCGAGACGGAGGGCCAGCCGGTCATCGTGGCGCGGCAGCGGTCGCAGCGGCGGGTTGACCAGTTGCGGGCCCGGCGCGGCCGCGGCCAGCGTTTCGGGCCGGGCCGGCGCACGCCGCCAACTGACCTGCACCAGCGCCGGTTGGGCCAGCGGGCGCGGCGGCGGCGCGGCCTGCGCCACGGCCGGCAGCGGAGCGGGGCCCGGACCTGCTGGGGCCTGATCCCTTGGCAGGGCCGGCTGTTCGATGCGGGCAAGGGCCGGCGGCGCCGGCGGTTCGATCGGGCGATCACCCATCACCACCACATCGGGCAACGGACCCGAAGGCGCCGGCGGCGCAGGCGCCGGCGCAGCCGGGATGGTGAGATCGGCGGCTTCGCCCAACCGCGCGGCCAGCACGGCGGCCACCGGTGCCGCAGGCGCCTTGGCAACCGCAAGCGCGGGTGGGGCCGCCGGTGCCGGCGGGGCAGGCAGCGGGCGGGCCGGGGCATCGGGCCGCGATGCCGGGGCGGCGCGGGCCGCCATTTGCACCGGGGCCGGCGCCCGGGTGGCGGCAGGGGTGGCGACGCCGGGCAGGACCAGCACGGCCTCCCCACTTGCGACCATGTCGATGCGGGCGGCGGTGCGCAGCGGCGCGGGTTCGGGCGCGGAGACAGGCTGGACGGCCGGCGCGGCGCCGGCGGCATCCAGCCGGGCGGCGATCAGCGCCAGCGCGCGGCGGGCAGCATTGGCGGCGCGGGTGTCGCCGCCGGCCAGCGCGCGCTGCAACGGCGCAATGGCGGCGCGATCCTGCCCGGCGCGCACCAGCGACCAGCCGAGATTATAGGCGATGTCGGCAGCATCGGGTTCCAGCGCCAGGGCCATTTCAAATTGCTGGCGGGCGATATCGCCGCGGCCCAGCCGGTCATAGGCGACGCCCAGGCCGTTCAGCGCCGCCACCGAGCGCGGATCGGCGGCCAGCGCCATGCGGAAGGCGGAAATGGCCAGCGTGGGATTGCCACCGGCCAGATGGGCCCGGCCTTCGGCCAGGGCACCGGCCACATCCTGCGGTGCCAGTGCGATGCCGGCCTGGCCGCTGACGCGGGCGCGCAGATCATCGGGCAAGTCGCGCGCCACGGCCGGCGACGCCGCCGCCAGGGCAAG
Organism: uncultured Sandarakinorhabdus sp.; assembly: GCA_964488775.1. Lineage (GTDB taxonomy): Bacteria > Pseudomonadota > Alphaproteobacteria > Sphingomonadales > Sphingomonadaceae > Sandarakinorhabdus. The sequence goes on from CAZAWH010000068.1 coordinate 8,903, forward strand.
CACAAGGCCGGTCGCCGCCTTCATCAGCTGTTGTCCTCAACCGTGGCCATCTGCTGCTTCATCCCGATTGCCGCGGGCAGCATCAGCACCGCCACCATGGTGGGCAGCATGAAACAGACCAGCGGCACCGACAGCAGCACCGGGATGCGGTGGGCCTTTTCCTCCGCGCGCAGGCGGCGGGCTTCGCGCATTTCGGCAGCATAGATGCGCAGCGCCTGCGCCACCGACGCGCCCAACCGGTCAGACTGGATGATCAGCGTGGTGAAGGCGGTGATTTCGGGCACGCCGCTCTTTCGGGCCAACAGGCGCAGCGCCACTTCGCGGCTGCGGCCGGCGCGCAATTCCAGGCTGACCTGGGCAAACAGGCGGGCCAGCAGCGGGTGCGATCCGGTGATTTCGGCGCCGACACGGCTGAAGGCGGCATCGATGCCAAGGCCGGCCTCGAGGCAGACCAGCATCAGATCCAGCGTGTCGGGAAAGCCGTTGAGAATTTCCTTGGCACGGCTGTCGGCGCGGGACGACACGATGATGCCGGGGGCATAAAGGCCCAGCACCGCGCTGCTGATCATCAGGAAATAGAGCTGGCCGGCATTGGGCCAGTTGCCGCTGAGCGCCACGACCATCAACACCATGGACGGCAGTGCCAGCGTGCCGACGGCCCGGGTGAGGGTGAAGACGCGTGGGGCGAATTTCTGGTCGAAGCCGGCCAGGGCCAGTTTCTCCTCCAGCTTGTCGGAGGTGGAATCGGTCAACCCGATGCCGCGCCGCTCCACCTCGGCGACCAGCTTGGCCCACACGGTGGAGACCTGGTCGTTGCGGATGCTGCCCGGGCCGGTATCAGCCGCCGCGGCACCGCCCTGCGCGGCCAGGCGGGCCTTGATGTCGGTGCGGCCCAGCACGATGGGCGCCAGCGCCAGCACCACCAGCACCACGGCGATGAACACCAGGCCCAGGACGACATAATTGGCAAGATCATCGGTGAACATCGCGCTACACCTTGATCTGGATCAGCTTGCGCATGGTGACCACGCCCAGCACATACAGGAAGCCGACGCCCAGCACCCCCGGCATGAACCAGGGATCATCCACGACATCGAGATAGAATTCCGGCTGGCTGGTGAACACGCCGACAAAGGTGATGATCGGCATGGCGGTCAGCAGCGAGCCGGTCATCTTGCCTTCCGACGCCAGCGCCCTGACCTTGAGCACCATGGCGGCACGTTCGCGGATCACGCGCGACAGGCCATCCAGGATGTCGGCCAGGCTGCCGCCGGTTTCGGTCTGGATGGAGACGGAAACGACGAACATGTTGATATCGGCGGTCTGCACCCGCTCGGCCAGGTTGGCGAGCGCATCGCGCAGGGCATAGCCATAGTTCATTTCGGCGAGCACCAGGCCCAGTTCCGATGACAGCGGATCGGGCAGTTCCGACACCACAAGTTCCAGCGCGCCGGTGATCGGATAGCCGGCGCGCAAACCGCGCACCAACACGTCGAGCGCGGTGGGGAACTGCTTTTCCAGCAGCTTGAGGCGGCGGGCCGCCATATAGTTGATGAACAGGACCGGCAGCGCGATGCCCACCCCGCCAGCCAGCATCAGGATCAACAGCACCGCCCCCGGCGAACGGATCTGCCCGGTGAGGCCGCCGAGCAGCGGAAACAAGAAGCCGATCAGCATGGTGACGGTGGCCATGATCGACAGCATGCGCTGGGCCGTCATGCGGATGCCGGCCTGGTTCATCCGGCTGTCGAGATAGCGGATGGCCGACGGCAGCAGCGATTTCGACACATCGGTGGTCTGCCGGCGCAGCGCGGTGATGATTTCGGCGCTGGTCGCCCCCTGCTCGATCAGCGCCATGCGCTTGGACACGCGCTTCTTGGGGCCATAGGTGTCACGCCACCACAGGAACCCGCCTTCCATCAGCAGCACCACCGCGAGGAAGATGATCAGATAGAGGACATATTCGGGGTTGACGAAGGAGGGCAGCTGCATGGCTCAGACCTCCTTGCGCCGGAACGGGTCGAACATGGTCGACGGCAGATCATAGCCGCGCGACTTCAGCACTTCCATGAACTTGGGCCGCACGCCCATCGGCCGCATCTCGCCGATCACCTTGCCTTCGGCATCGATCCCTTCGCGCACGAACTTGAAGATTTCCTGCATCAGGATGATGTCGCCTTCCATCCCGGTGACTTCGGCCACCGAGGTGACGCGGCGCGAGCCATCCTGCAGGCGTTCCAGCTGCAGCACCACCTGGATGGCCGAAGCAATCTGGGCGCGGGCGGATTTGGGGCTGATGTCGATGCCCGACATGCCGATCATCTGTTCCAGGCGCGACAGCGCATCGCGCGGCGTGTTGGCGTGCAACGTGGTCATCGAGCCGTCGTGGCCGGTGTTCATCGCCTGCAGCATGTCAAAGGCTTCGCCCGACCGGATTTCGCCCAGGATCACCCGGTCAGGCCGCATGCGCAGCGCGTTCTTGACCAGATCGCGCTGGGTCACTTCCCCGCGGCCTTCGATATTGGCCGGGCGGGTTTCCAGCCGCACCACATGGCTCTGCTGCAGCTGCAGTTCGGCCGAATCCTCGATGGTGACCACGCGTTCGTGCGTCCCGATGGAGGAGGACAGCGCGTTGAGCATGGTGGTCTTGCCCGAACCGGTGCCGCCCGAAACGATGACGTTGCGCCGGCTGGCGACCACCGCCTTCAGCATGGTGGCGCAATCCGGCGTCATCGACCCATATTCCACCAGCTTGTCGATGCTGGTGCGGCTGGGCGGAAACTTGCGGATCGACAGGCAAGGGCCATCCAGCGCCAGCGGCGGGATGATGGCGTTGATGCGGCTGCCATCGGGCAGGCGGGCATCGACCATGGGCGAGCTTTCATCGACGCGGCGGCCCACGGCCGACACGATCTTGCCGATGATGCGCAGCAGATGCTGATCGCTGGCAAAGCGGGTGCCGACTTCCTCGATGCGGCCGCGCCGTTCAACGAACACCTTGGTGGCGCTGTTGACCATGATGTCGGAAATCGTCGGGTCTTTCAGCAACGGTTCCAGCGGGCCCAGGCCCAGCAGTTCGTCAAGAATATCCTCAACCAGCTGGCGGCGTTCGGCCGCGTTCAGCGCCTGGTTGTTTTCCTTCAGCATTTCCTGAACGATATCGCCAATGTCGCGCTGCATCTGCTCGCGCGTCATGGTTTCCAGGGCCGAAAGATTGATGCGGTCGATCAACTGCTGGTGCAGCGTCACCTTCAGTTCGGTGTAATCGTCGCGGCGCCGGTCGCGGATGCTGACCACCGGTGCCGGCGGTGCCACCGGGGTGGGCGCAGCCGGCGTGGCGGCCGGCGCGGCGGGGTTGGCCGGATCGGCCGGTTTGCGCCGCGTCGGGAAAATCATGCCATGGCCCCCATCGCCGTCATTTCATCGGCCAGGGTGCGCGCCATGGCCCGCAATTCCTTCTCGATCCGCGCCTTCATCTTGATCTGACCCAGCGCCCGCCCTTCATCCAGCGCCGCCGACACGGTGGGATAATCATTGGCAAGGGCGAAATGCACGCGGTGGCGCAGGATGGATTCAGCCTCGCCCGTATCGTATCGGCCCAACAGACCGGCCGTCATGCGGTTCATCACCAGCCGCACGCGATCGCCCAGATTGTTGGCTTCCAGCACATCCAGCTGGCGCCGGCCCTGCTGCACGCCCGACACCGTCATCTGCGTCACCAGCGCGATCACGTCGGCCTTCTGCAGCGCCGCCGCGCTCCAATCGATCCACACGCCCGGCATGTCGAGCACGACGACATCATATTGCTGCGCCGCCAGATCGAGCAGCCGATCGATGAATTCCGGGGTCAGCGCATCCAGCGGGTTCATGTCGGACGGGGCGGCCACCACCGACAGGCCAGACTGGTGGCGTTCGGCCACCATGCGCAGAAACTCGCCATCCAGCCGGTCATCCGCCTCGATCAGATCGGCGATGGTCAGGCGCGGCTTGAGGTTGAGATAGAGCGCCGCGTTGCCGCGCTGCACATCCAGATCGATCAGCAGCACCTGCTTGCCATCGCCAGCCCAGATCTGCGCGGCCTGGGTGGCGATCATGCTGGTGCCGATGCCGCCCAGGGCGCCCTGGAACGCCACGACATGAGCGCTGTGGGCGATGCCCTGGCCGGTCATCGTCTGGGTGATGCGGTCGCGCCCGGCCTCGATGGCCTGGCCCAGTTCCTCGAGGCTGAACGGGATCGGCAGCACATCGGCGATGCTGGAGCGCAGCAGCCGCCGGGTCACCGAAATGGTGAGATCCTGCACCGCCGCTACCACCGGCATGCGCGCGCCGGGGCCATTGGCGAAGGCCTCCAGCGCGGCGAGACCGGCACTGTCATCGGGATCCAGCTGCACCACCACCATGTCGGTGCGGCGGATCAGCGGAGCATTGGCGGCAAAGGCGGCAAAGCCGGCATCATAGAGGCGGATTTCGGCGTTCAGTGCATTCAGCCGGGCGGCATCCATCTTGGCCGATGTGGCGGCATCCAGCACGATGGTGACCCGCAGGGGCGCGCCTTCCGGCACATCCGGAATGCTGGGCTGGGCAGCCCCGGTGAGCGATCCCAGGCGCGCAAGCAGCGCCATCAGCGCGGCCCTGCCGCTTGGGCGCCGCCGGCGGCGCCGCCCGTTGCGCTGGCGCTGCCCACCGCCGCCGTGGACGACAGCGGCAGCAACGGCTTCACGCGGCCGGTGCGATACCGGGTGGCAGCGGCTTCGGCCACCATGCCATCGCCGCCTTCGATCTTCACGCCGGCATAGGCCGGGTTCAGGTCCACTGCCATGGCGACGATATTGTTCTGCACGATGCGGCCCAGATCCTTGTCGCGCGCCGACGCGGCGACCGGCACCGCGGCAGCGGCCAGCGCCAGGATCAGGACCATCGGATTGACCTGCATGTGCATGCTCACCTCACGATATGGCCATGGTCGGCGGCAACGCCGCCGGGCTTGTTGATGGCGCTGGCCGGGCCGGGCAACGGCAACATGGTGCCCGGCGTCTGCCGCCGTTCGGTTTCGCCCAGCAGGAAGAATTCGGCGTCGGTCGGCTCCTCGATCCGGTCGGTCGGCAACTGCAGCCCGGTGCCGGCCTGCACCGGCCGCACGATGCGCGGCGTCACCAGAATCACCAGTTCGGTTTCCTGGCGTTCAAACCCGCTCGATCGGAACAGCGCGCCGAGGATCGGGATACGGCCCAGCAACGGCACCCGGTTGACGGTGTCGCGGAAATCATTCTGGATCAGGCCGGCCAGCGCAAAGGTCTGGCCGTCGCGCAGTTCCAGCGTGGTGCGGGCGCGCCGGACCTTCAGGCCGGGCACGCGCAGGCCGCTGATGTCGATGCCGGCGGCCGGATCAAGGCTGGACACTTCCGGCGCCACCAGCAGGTTTATCAGGCCGTCTTCCAGCAAGGTGGGCGTGAACGACAGGCCCACCCCGAACTGCTTGAATTCGATCGTCACCTGGCCGTTGATGGCAACGCCGGTGGGCACCGGGAATTCGCCGCCGGCAAGGAAATTGGCGGTTTCGCCCGACAGCGCAATGATGTTGGGCTGGGCCAGGGTGCGGATCAGGCCCTGGCGTTCCAGCGCCTGCAGCGTGACGCCCAGGCCCGGGAAGCGCAGATTGGCGCCAAAGGCCCCGTTCACGCCGGTGCCAGGGGCCGAGATCGTGCCGCCGAACTGGGTGGTCAGGCTGCCGGCTGCGCTGCCATAGGTGACGGTGCCGACACCCAGCGCCTTGGCGGTGCCGCGCTGCATTTCGGCAAAGCGCACTTCCAGCAGGATCTGCTGGGCGGTGCCGAC
>CAZAWH010000069.1:0-14725 GCA_964488775.1 uncultured Sandarakinorhabdus sp.
GCATCGCCGGCATCATGGCGGCCAAGCGCACCGCCGATCTCATCCCGCTGTGCCACCCGCTGCCCATCGATGCCGTGACGCTGGACCTGGCCATCGAGGATGGCCTGATCCGCGCCACCGCCACCGTGGTCACCACCCATGGCACCGGCGTGGAGATGGAGGCGCTGACCGCGGTTTCGGCCGCCCTGCTCACCGTTTATGACATGGCCAAGGCGCTCGACCGCGCCATGCGCATCGACGGCATCAGGCTGCTGCGCAAAAGCGGGGGCCGATCAGGCGATTACCGCGCGCCATGAGCAGCCTGCTGCCGTTCGAGACCGCGCTGGAGCGGTTGCTTGACGGCACCGGGCCGCTGCCCGCCGAAACCCTGCCGCTCGATGATTGCGCCGGCCGCGTGCTGGCCGCTGACCTGATCGCCCGCCTCACCCAGCCGCCGTTCGCGGCCGCCGCCATGGATGGCTATGCGATCCGCTGGTCCGATCTGCACCAGCCCTGGCGCGTGGTCGGGGAAAGCGCCGCCGGCCACGGCTGGCCCGGCACGCTGGGCCCAGCGCAAGCGGTGCGCATCTTCACCGGCGCGCCGGTGCCGGCCGGCGCCGATGTGATCGTGGTGCAGGAAGAGGTGGCGCACACCGGCGATGCCGCCCGGCTGTCGGGCGAAGGCCCGCCGCGCCCCGGCGCGCACATCCGCCCGGCCGGCCAGGATTTCGCCGCCGGGGATCGGCTGATCCCGGCCGGCACCCGCCTCACCCCGCCGCACCTGGGCCTCGCCGCCGCCGCCGGCCATGGCGAATTGCCCGTGGTGCGCCGCCCCCGTGTCACCCTGATCGCCACCGGCGATGAACTGGTGCCGCCCGGCGCCGCGCCCGGCCCCGGCCAGATTGTCTCGTCCAACCCGGCCATGCTTGGCGCCCTGTTGCGCAGCGCCGGGGCCATCGTCACCGATCCCGGCCTGATCCCGGATGATCGCGCCGCGCTGGCCGCCGCGCTCACGGCGGCAGATGCCGATCTCATCCTCACCATCGGCGGTGCGTCGGTAGGGGATCATGATCTGGTGGTGCCGGTGCTGCGCGATCTGGGCGCGGATCTGGATTTCTGGAAGATCGCCCTGCGCCCCGGCAAGCCGCTGCTCGCCGGCAGGCTGCCCGCGGCCCGGGGCGGCACCCGCGTGCTGGGCCTGCCCGGCAATCCGGTGTCGGCCTTTGTCACCGCCCTGCTGTTTGCGGTGCCGCTGGTGGCGCGGCTGGCCGGCCGGGCCCATGCCCTGCCGATCGAACGCGTGCCACTGGCGCACGCCCTGCCCGCCAATGGCCCGCGCCGTGACCATCTGCGCGCCCGCCGCACGGCGGGTGGCGCCGAAGCCTTCCCCAGGCAAGACAGCGCGCTCCTCTCCCTCCTCGCCCAGGCGGAGCTGATGATCATCCGCCCGGCCCTTGCGCCGCCCGCCGCCGCCGGCGAACCGGTGGACTGTATCGCGCTTGACATGTTCCATATTGTTTCCTAGATGTTCTTCCCATGTTCCGTCCAGCAGGCGTGGGAGAGGGCTGATATGCTCACCAGGAAACAGCAGGAACTGCTCATCTTCATTGATGAGCGTTTGAAGGCCGACGGCGTGTCCCCCTCGTTCGAGGAGATGAAGGAGGCGCTGAACCTCAAGTCGAAATCCGGCGTCCACCGCCTGATCAACGCGCTGGAAGAACGCGCCTTCATCCGCCGCCTGCCCAACCGCGCCCGCGCCCTGGAAGTATTGCGCCTGCCCGAAGCGTTGAAGCCCGAACGGCCGGCACTGGCGCTGGTGGCCAGCCGCCCAATTCCGCCTCAATCCACGCCGGCACCGCCCGCTGTTGCCATGCTGGCGGCGAACGACACGATCACGGTGCCGCTGCACGGCCGCATTGCCGCCGGCCTGCCGGTGGAGGCGCTGGAAAGCGATCAGTCGCTCTCCGTGCCGTCGGCCCTGCTCGGCCCCGGCGATCATTATGCGCTGGAAGTGTCGGGCGATTCGATGATCGAAGCCGGCATCCACGACGGCGACTATGCCCTGATCCGCAAGTGCGACACCGCCCGGGACGGCGATATCGTCGTGGCGCTGATTAATGGTGAGGATGCCACGCTGAAATATCTGCGCCACGAAAAGGGCCTGATCCGCCTCGATCCGGCCAACAGCGCCCACCAGCCGCAGCGCTATCGCCCCGATCAGGTGCGCATCCAGGGCAAGCTCGCCGGCCTGCTCCGCCGCTACCACTGATCCGCCGCGCTGCGGCGCGGCCCCGACGCTGATCGCCCGCAGCCGGACCCCGGCTGCGGGCGAAGTCATGTTTACTTGACTTCATCCCGATTGGATGTCATGTTTACCTTACCTTTTGGGAGGCAAACATGACACAGGCCCGCAAACGCCGTCTGCGCCGCTGGAGCGACCATGCCGCCATGATGCTGCTGGGTGTTGGTATCGCAATGGTCATCCAGGTTGCCGCCGATCGCGTGCCGCCTGCCGTCATTGGCTGGGTCATCGGCCTCTTGATGGCCGGTCTTGGCCTTTGGGCCTGTCTCAAGGGCCCACGTGTCGATGAAATGTCGTTGGCCGGCGTGAAATTCGCCTGGCTTTGGGGCGGCTTTGCCGGGCTGGCGGTCGGGCTCGGCCTGTTCCAATGGGCGGTGCTCGCCGGGCGCGGCATCGGCTGGCCGGTCGCAGCAGGGGAAATCCGCGCCTTTGGCACTGGCGTCATCATCGTCATCGGTGTCCAGATGCTGGCCTATCTCGCCATCCTCGCCGGCTGGTGGTGGCGCAAGAACCGCGGGGACGGCGAATGAGGAGCCGCCTCAAGCTGCTGCGCGCCGAGCATGGCCTCACCCAGGCTGATCTGGGCGATCTCGTCGGCGTGTCACGCCAGGCCATCAACGCCATCGAAACCGGCAAGTTCGAACCCTCGCTGGGCCTGGCCTGGCGGCTGGCCCGGCATTTCGGCCACCCCATCGAAGCCATTTTCGATTTCACCGACGAACTGGAAGGATGATCCGATGAACCGTCATCAACGCGCCTGGGCCGCCCTCATTCTGGGCATCATCGCTGGCTATGCCGCGCTGGCCCTGCTGTTCAGCGCTGAGGGCAAGCGGGAGACACTCTCGCTGTTCGCCCTGCTGTTTGCCAGCGGCGGCCTGTGGTTCAGCCTGAACGCCCGGCGGCGCTGCACCCGTCAGACCGACAGGCGATAAACCCGCGCGGCGGTGCCGCTGAACAGGGCGGTCTTGTCGGCCTCGCTGGCGCCGGCCGCGATCAGTTTGAAGGCATTCCACAGCGTGGCGTAATCGCAGGTGCCGCGGTCCACCGGGAAATTGCTTTCGAACATGCAGCGATCGGGGCCGAACGCCTCGATGCACGGTTCGATCCACGGCCGCCAGCTCTGCGCCAACTGCGCGGCGCTGGCCATCGGATCGGCCATGAATTCATCAAAGCCGCCAAAGGCCATGGCCAGGCCGCCCAGTTTCATCACCACATTGGGGCAGGCCGCCAGCGCCCTGATGTTGGCCAGCCAGTCCGCGTGGCTGGCATCGCGCCGCCCGGCATGAGCGCCGATGCCCAGCGGCGTCGCCACATGATCGCAGATGATGGTCAGATCCGGCACCGCCCGCGCCGCCGCCACCAGATCGGGCAACTGCGGCGCCAGCAGCCACACATCATAACTCAGCCCGGCCGCCGCCACCTGGGCGAGGCCAGCGCGAAAGGCCGGATCGGCCAGCAGCTGCGGCCGCGGCGATTGCAGGAAGCCCAGCACCGACGGGTCGGCATCCCAGGCCACCGAATGGCGGATGCCGCGCAACCGTTCCGGCGCGGCGGCCTGGTGCGCCGCCAGCACCGGGGCCACCGCATCGCCCAGCATCAGATCGGCATGGGCGACGATGCCGGCGCACGGCCGGGCCGGCCCATAAAGGCCCGATGCCGCCATCGCCGCCACGCCGTTGACGAATTCGGTTTCGCCCACCGGCCGCAGCGCCGCCGGCACCCCCGCCCGGTAATAGGCGCCGCATTCGACGAACACGCTGGCCACCACATTGTGCCCGGCGCCCAGATCGGCCAGCAATTCGGGCAGCAGATACAGGGGTGACAGGCCCACCGCCCGCAGGAACGGGTGATCGGGCGGCATCTGTGCCAGCGTCTGCCGGATGTCCCACAGATGGTGGTGCGGATCGATGATCGGCCGATCCGGATCGATGATCGCGGTCATGCGCTCTCCCCTCTGATCGCACTCTAGACCTTGGTCGCCGCGCGGCGACTGCCGCTTTTGAGGGCGCAATGGTTAACGCTCACACCCAGATAGGATCGTTTTTGCGAAGTTTGCAAATTCAAGGTTAACGTTAACCGCTCGTTTACATTTAAGCGTTACCGCAGGGTCAACTAGGGTAAAATCGGGTCAGCAACAGGGTCTCGCTTTCAATGAAGTCCATCACCGTGCTTGGCGCGGCCGTTCTGGCGGCCGCCACCCTGCCGCTCTGCCCGGCCACAGCGACCGTCTATTCCAAGACGCTGTCGCAGACGGTGAACTATAACGTTGGCTTCACCACCTCGACGCAATATAACAACAGCCCGACGAACGCGATCACGTCGTTCCAGCCGCTCAACTTCACAATCAACCAGTTCAATCCGGTGGGCAGCAAGGGCCAGCCGCTCACGCTCACCGGTGTGACTATAAGGGTGAACAGCCAGCTGGGCGGCAATATCGACCTCAACAACGGCTCAGGCAATGCGCGGAACGGCAGCCTGATCTTCACCATCGGCAGCAGCTTCACGATTGATCTGCCCGGCACGACCGATTTCACAGTGTCCACCACCCCCGGCAGTACCGTGATCCCGCTGAACATTCCCGGCCAGTCGCAGGGCAGAATTGGGATCGGTGCCACCAACACATCGGCAAATGGCAGTTTCACGCCGTCCAGTTTTGTGCCCTACATTGGCACAGGCACGTTCAACGTTTCGCACAGTCTGGCCAATTTCTTTTCCGATATCGTTTTGACCCAAGGCGGCAAGGGCAACCTGAACGGGACTTCCGACGCCAATGTCAACGGCTCGTTCACCATCGAATATTCCTACAACGATCCCATTCCCGAACCGGGCAGCTGGGCGATGATGATCATCGGCTTTGGCCTCACCGGCGCGGCTGCCCGCCGCCGCCGCGCGCTGGCCTGATCGGCCGCCACGGCCGGTCCCCGGCCTGATCGGCGCTGGCCGCCAGCCGCCGCGGCCCCAACCACACCGCCACGGCGCCGCTGCCCGCCAGCCCGGCGCGATCCAGTTTCAGCCAGCGCGGCTGGCACCAGGCCGGCAGCCGGCGATCCGCCACCACGATATCGGCGGCGGCGCAGGCCGGTTCGAATTGCGCCCGCGCGATCAGATGCGGGCTGATGCTGGCCAGCACGCGCCAGCGCCGCCCGCCGCGCCGCACATCGGCCACACAGGCATCGGCGGAGCAGCGCGCCTGCCCCACCTGACCCAGCCACAGCCGGTCATCGGCATTGCTGCCCACCGCCTCGGCCCAGCTGCCGGCCAGATAGCGGCCAACCTGGTCACGGCTGAACGCCAGCCGGCCATCGGCCAGCCGCACGGCCAGATGGCGGCCATCACCGCTGATCAACAGGTCGGGCAAGGGGCTGGCCCGGGCGATCAGCACGGCCAGCAGGATGGGCGCCAGCCCCAGCCAGCGCATCCGGCTGCGCCACAGCGCCAGCCACAGGCCGCCGGCCGCGCCAATGGCAAAGGCCGGGCCGGGCACGGCGGCGCTGGTCACCACCGCGCCAGGCAGGCCGGCCACCCAGTCTGCCAGGCCAATCAGCCCGGCCATCGCCGCACCGGCCAGCGGCCACAGCCACGCCAGCCCCAGCGCCTCGCCCAGCAGTGCCAGCGCCAGCGCCGGCATCACCACAAAGCTGCTGAAGGGAATGGCGATCAGGTTGGCGGCGATGCCATACAGGCCGCCGCGCCCGAAATGATAGAGGCCGATGCTGGCCAGCGCGCATTCCGCCACCAGCCCGCTGGCTAGCAGGGCGGCGGCCTTGCGCCCGGTCCAGGCCCACCATGGCTCATCCTCCCGCACCGCCGCCAGCCAGCGGCCCAGCCGGCTTTCGTGCAGGGCGATGATGCCGATCACCGCGGCAAAGCTCATCTGGAAACTGGCGCCCAGCAAGGCTTCGGGCCGCACCAGCAGGATCAGGAACGCCGCCGCCGCCACCAGCCGCAGGCTGAGCGCCTGCCGGCCCAGCATCATGCCGGCCACCACGATCAGCGCGGCAATCACCGCCCGCACCGTCGGCACCTGCGCGCCGGCCAACAGCGTGTAGGCCAGGCCAGCCAGCGCCCCCAGCGCCAGTGCCAGCGTGGGCAGCGGCAGCCGCAGCGCCAGCCAGGGCGACAGTGCGAGCAGCCAGCGCGCCACCAGCGCGACGCCGCCCACCACCACCGCGATGTGCAAACCCGATATCGACAACAGATGCGCCAGCCCGGCATCGCGCATGGCCTGGGCGGTGGCCGGCGGGATCGCCCCCTGCCAGCCGGTGACAAAGGCCGCCGCCACCGCCCCGGTTTCGCCGGGCAGGCGGGCGGTGATGCGCTGTTGCAGCCCCGCGCGCGCGCGGGCCAGCAGGCTGGACGGGCCGGGCGGTGGCCGCGCCAGCACGCGCGGCGGCCCCAGCGCGATGCCGGTGGCGCCGATGCCATCAAACCAGGCCCGGCGCGCCACATCAAACCCGCCCGGCACCGCTGCCCCGGCCGGCGGCGACAGCAAGGCGCGGGCGGCGATGCGGCTGCCCGCCGCAATCGGCGCCACCCCCGGCGCCACCGCCAGGCGCACCTGCGTAACCCCGCCGGGCAGGGGCGCGCCATCGGCGCGGATCACCAGCCGCTGCCCGCCCCAGGCCTGGGGTTCGGCCGCCACCACCACACCGGAAAGCGCGGCGAACTGGCGTTCGGCCAGGATCGGGTGGCTGGCCGCCACCACCCGCCATTGCGTCACCCCCATGCCGGCCAGCGCACAGCCCGCCATCGCCATCAGGCCGCCCCGCCCAAGCGCGCCCCCGGCCAGCGCGCCGGCCAGGGCCAGCGCCAGCAGCACCGCCGCCGCCGCCAGCCGCCACGCCGCCCATGGCAGGGCGAACCACAGGGCGATGCCGGCCGCCAGCGCCACCGGCAACCACAACGGCAAATGCGCGCGTTCAGCATCCTGCACCGCGGCCCAGGCGGCCCCGATGCGCGGCCATCGGCCGGTGGCTGGCACGGTTTGTCTGTCGCCTGTGCTTCTGCTAACCACCCGCACGCTTTCGTCTTGGCCCCTCCCGGCCACAGACCCTGAGACACTAGGATTGGATGAAACGCGCATGAGCGCAAGCAACATGACCGGTGGCAAGGTCGTCACCCGCTTTGCCCCCTCGCCCACCGGCTTCCTGCACATCGGCGGCGCCCGCACCGCCCTGTTCAACTGGCTGTTCGCCCGCCACCATGGCGGCGAATTCCGCCTGCGGATCGAGGACACCGACCGGGCCCGTTCCACCGATGCCGCCATCGCTGCCATCATCGATGGCATGACCTGGCTGAACCTCAGCCATGATGGCGAGATCGTCTATCAGTTCAGCCGCGCCGCTCGCCATGCCGAGGTGGCGCACCAGCTGCTGGAGGCCGGCCACGCCTATCGCTGCTATGCCACCCCGGCCGAACTGGAGGCGCTCCGCGAGGCCCAGCGCGCCGCCAAACAGCCGATCCGCTATGACGGGCGCTGGCGCGACCGCACCGACTGGCCCAACGATCTGCCCTATGTGATCCGCCTGAAGGCGCCCCGCGATGGCGCCGTCACCATCGATGACCAGGTGCAGGGCGCGGTGACGGTGAACAACAGCGAGATCGACGATTTCGTGCTGCTGCGCTCCGATGGCACCCCCACCTACATGCTGGCCGTGGTGGTGGACGATCACGACATGGGCGTCACCCACGTGATCCGCGGCGATGACCATCTCAACAACGCCTTCCGCCAGCTGGCGCTGATCCGCGCGCTTGGGTGGCCGGAACCGGTCTATGCCCATATCCCGCTGATCCACGGCAGCGACGGTGCCAAATTGTCAAAGCGGCACGGCGCCCTGGGCGTTGATGCCTATCGCGACGAGATGGGCATGCTGGCCGAGGCGGTGGAAAATTATCTGCTGCGCCTGGGCTGGGGCCATGGCGACGAGGAAATCATCAGCCGCGACCAGGCCATCGCCTGGTTCGATCTGGCCGGCGTGGGCCGCAGCCCGTCGCGCTTTGACATGAAAAAGCTGGAGAATCTGAACGGCCATTATCTGCGCGCTGCCGATGATGGCCGGCTGGTCGATCTGATCGCGGCGCGCGTTGCCGCGGCATTGGGTCGCGATCTGACCGATTCCGATCGCGCGCTTTTGCAGCGCACCATGCCCGAACTGAAAAAACGCGCCAGCAACCTCAATGATTTGGCCAATGGCAGCCTTTTCTATCTTCGCAGCCGCCCAATCCCCATGGACGAAGGCGCGGCCAAGCTGCTAGCGTCTGCGTCACCAGGGCTGCTTGACCGCGTCCGGGCCCGATTCGCCGAGCAGGAGGACTGGTCGGCCGCCGCGCTGGAACAGCTGGCGCGCGCGTTGGCGGAAAGCGAAGGGGTCAAGCTTGGCCAGGTCGCCCAGCCGCTGCGCGCCGCTGTAACCGGTTCGGCGCAGTCGCCCGGACTGTTCGAGGTGCTGGAAGTTCTGGGCAAGGATGAGGTGCTGGGGCGGATATCGGATGCCCTGGCCGGTTGAGCGAAGGGACAAGCGACATGACGGCCACGTTCGGCATTGACGGCAAATCCGCCGAGTATCCGGTGCACAAGGGCAGCATCGGCCCGGAAGTCATCGATATCCGCAAGCTCTATGCCAACACCGGCCGTTTCACCTTCGACCCGGGCTTCATGAGCACGGCGAGCTGCGAATCCAAGATCACCTATATCGATGGTGACGAGGGCGTGTTGCTCTATCGCGGCTATCCGATCGACCAGCTGGCCGAACAATCCAGCTTCCTGGAGGTGGCGCATCTGCTGCTGAACGGCGAACTGGCCAACGCCGAGGAACAGGCCAAGTTCAACACCAACATCACCCGCCACACCATGATCCACGAGCAGCTGGCGACCTTCTATCGCGGTTTCCGGCGCGATGCCCACCCGATGGCGATCATGTGCGGCATCGTCGGCGCGATGGCGGCCTTCTATCACGATTCCACCGACATCCATGATCCCAAGCAGCGCGAGATCGCCTCGCACCGGATCATCGCCAAGATGCCGACGCTGGCGGCGATGGCCTACAAATATTCCATCGGCCAGCCCTTCCTCTATCCGGACAACAGCCTGTCGTTCGCCGGCAACTTCCTGCGGATGACCTTCGGCGTGCCGGCCGAACCCTATGTGATCAACCCGGTCGTCGAGGACGCCATGGAGAAGCTGCTGATTCTCCAGGCCGATCACGAACAGAATGCCTCCACCTCCACCGTGCGGCTGGCCGGTTCGTCGGGCGCCAACCCGTTTGCCTGCATTTCGGCCGGCATCGCCTGCCTGTGGGGCCCGGCGCATGGCGGCGCCAACGAGGCGGCGCTCAACATGCTGCGCGAAATCGGCACGCCGGACCGGATCCCCGAATTTATCGCCCGCGCCAAGAACAAGGATGATCCGTTCCGCCTGATGGGCTTTGGCCACCGCGTTTACAAGAATTACGATCCGCGCGCCAAGGTGATGGCCAAGGTCGCCAAGAACGTGCTCGACGATCTGAAGATCAATGATCCGATCTTTGACGTGGCGCGTGAGCTGGAACATATCGCCCTCAACGATGCCTATTTCATCGACAAGAAGCTGTATCCCAACGTCGATTTCTATTCGGGCGTCGTGATGTCGGCCATCGGCTTCCCCACCTCCATGTTCACCGTGCTGTTCGCCATCAGCCGCGCCGTCGGCTGGATCGCGCAGTGGACGGAAATGATGGAAGACCCGGAACAGAAGATCGGCCGCCCGCGCCAGCTCTACACCGGCCATGGCCCGCGCAACTATGTGCCGCTGGAACAACGCGGCTGAGCGTGACGGAATCTTTGCCAATGCGGCGATAGAGAGGGGCTGCCGGCTTGAACGGCGGCCCCTTTTCCTGTTTGTGATGCGCCCATGGACGATCTGTTCACCACCCCTGCTCCGCGCCGCTGGCCCTGGATCCTGGCCATCCTCGCCAGCCTGCTCTGGGCAGCGGGCATCGGCGCCGGCTGGGCGGTGTTCACCGGCCAGATCGTGCTGGCCGATGGGGCCCAGCCGCTGATCATCGCCGGACTGGCGCTGCTGGCGCCGCTGGCGGTCATCTGGCTGGCGGCGCTGCACCTGCGCGATGCCGGCGCCATCGCCGCCCTGCGCGCCGAAGCCGCCGAAACCCGCGCGCAGCTGGCCGCCATCGAGGTGGAGCGCAGCGCCGCCGCGCTGGCGGCCCTGCAGGACCAGCTCGACACCACAGCCAATCGCATTGCCGCGCTGGCCCGCCCGGTCGCCGCCCATGCCGGCAGCATCGCCGATGCCGCCCGCCAGCTGGAGGCGGCCAACGGCGCGCTGGATCGCACCATCGCCGCCGCCACTGCCGCCAGTGCCGAGGTGAACGCCGCGGTGCCGGCCGCCCGGCAGCAGGCTGAAGGCCTGATCGACCTGCTGGGCCGGGCCGACAACCAGTTGCGCGCCCAACTCGCCGAAACCGAAACCCTGCTTGCCGCCCTCTACACCCGCGCCAGCGAGGCCGAGGCCCAGGCCCGCGCCGCCGCCGCCAGCAGCAGCCGCGAGATTGCCACCCTCAGCCAGACCGGTCAGCAGGAGCTGGCGGCCCTGGCCGCCGCCGCCAACACCGCCCGCGAAGCCGTGGAAACGCCGCTCGCCGCCCTGTCGCAGGCGCTGGACCAGGCCAATATCCGCACCACCAGCGTGGTCGATGCCACCCGCGATGCCGTGCATGCCCAGACCAGCGCCATGCTGGCCAGCCTGGATCAGGCCCGCACCACCCTGGCCCATATGGGCGGCGAGGCGGCGCGCACGCTGGATGACCGGCTGGGCACGCTGCACACGCTGGCCACCCGCATCGCCGCCGAGATCGAGGCCGCCAGCGCCAACGCCACCACGCTGGTGGGCGATCTGGCCGCCCGCGTGGAGGCGATGGAAACCCGCCTTGCCGCCGCCATGGCCCAGGGCAGCAGCGCGCTCGCCACGCTGGATCAGGGCATGGCCAGCGCCGGGGCCAGCGCCGACGCCCTCGCCCAGCCGATCGATGCCGCCGCCACCGCGCTGGCCGGCGTGCAGCAGCAGCTGGCCGCCATCGGCAGCGCCGCCGGCGACACGCTGGCCCTGATCGACACGCGCCTGCCGGCCACCGAGCCCCTGCTGGCCAGCCTGGCCAGCCGCCTCGCCGCCCTGAAGGCCGAGGCCGAAGCCGTGGCGGCCCCGATCGCCGCCAGCAGCAACAATGTCGACGCCGCGACCGACCGGCTGGCGCTGGCCCGCGAAAGCCTGGCCGCCAGCAGCGCTGACCTTGCCGATGCCATCGCGCGCGCCCAGGATCAGCTGCGCCAGATCGAAGCCGACACCGGCCGCCTGTCGCTCACCACCTCCACCGATCTGATCGAAAGCTTTGGCCGGGTGCGCGATGTCGCCCAGGCCGCGGCCGGCGCCATGAAAACCGCGCTGGATGGCGTGGTGGCCGAAGCCGAAACCGCGCTGGGCGAAGCCGCCACCACGCGCGCCGAAACCGCCTTTGCCGCGCCGATCCGCCAGCGCATCGACGAGTTGATCAGCCTGCAGGGCAAGGCGGGCGACGCCGCCCAGGCGGCGGCGGAACGCATTGCCCAGCGGCTGGTCGCCCTCACCCGCACCCTGTCGGAGGTGGAAGCCCATATCGACGCGGTGGAAACCCGCGCCGATGTGCGCGCCCGCAACGCGCTGGGCCGCCGCGCCAACGGCCTGATCGACAGCCTGCAGGCCAGCGCGGTGGACCTGGCCCAGCTGCTCGATTTCGATGTGGATGATCGCGCCTGGACGGACTATGCCGCCGGCGATCGCGGCGCGATTTCCCGGCGCCTGGCCCAGGGCCTCGACCATGGCACCGGCCGCCAGTTCGTCCGCCATTTCAGCCACGACCAGGAATTCCGCGCCGAAGCCACGCGCTATCTCAACGAGTTCGAGGCGCTGGTGGCCGAGATCGTTCCCGATCGCGGCGGCGAGGCACTCGGCGCCGTGCTGCTCTCCTCCACGCTGGGCAAACTCTATCTGGCCCTCGGCCAGGCCGCCGGGCGCTTCAACTGATCCGCATCAAGATCTGCTGCATCGCCAGTCCGGCCGAAGCCGCGCTGGCGCTGGCCGCTGGCGCCGATGTGCTGGGCCTGGTCGCCGCCATGCCGAGCGGGCCGGGGCCGATCAGCGATGATGCCATCGCCGCCATTGCCGCGGGCCTGCCGCCCCATGTGCTCAGCCTGTTGCTCACCGCCGAAACCACGGCGGACGCCATTGCCGATCACGCCCGCCGCACCGGCGTCAAGGGCGTGCAGATCGTCAACCACATCGACGCGCGTGAACAGGCCGACCTGGCCCGCCTGCTGCCCGATCATGAACGCTGGCAGGTCGTCCACGTCGAGGACGACGGCGCGCTGGCGATGATCCCCGCCCACGGGCCGTACGCGACCTGCTTCCTGCTCGATTCCGGCCGGCCCTCACAACGCGAACTCGGCGGCACCGGCCGCGTCCACGACTGGGGGATCAGCGCCGCCTTCGTCGCCGCCAGCCCGGTGCCCGTCTTCCTCGCCGGCGGCCTCAATCCCGACAACGCCGCCGCCGCCGTCGCCGCCGTCCGGCCCGCCGGGCTGGACGTGTGCTCCGGCCTGCGCCGCGATGGCCGGCTGGATGCAGGCCTCGCCCACGCCTTCGTTGCGGCTGCGCGTCAGACCTTTACCGGCGCATAAGGCCCGCGCGTGCGCCAGAAGGGCACATCGTCCACGCCCACCCAGCCATAGACATAATTGGCCATGAACAGGCCGAACAGCACGGCGCTGATCACCGTCGTCCACGCCATCTTTTTGAGGATCATCGGGTTGGAAGGCGCCGATGTCGCCTGCCCGGGCACCGCCGTGCTGCCATCCTCGTCCGCCGTCTTCACGCCAAAGGGCAGGACGGCGAACAGGGTCAGCGTCCAGAACAGCAGATAGATGGCCAGCGCGGACTGGAGTTTCACAGCCGGATCACCTGCACCTCGGTCACCGGCTTCTTCCCGGTCCAGTCGCGGGCCACACGGCGCACTGCGACACGGATGGCTTCGGCATAGGCCTCGGCGCGCTTGGCATCGGCCTTGGCGGCGGCCTTTTCGGCGGCTTCGGCACAGGCGTCGAGAAACTCGGCCTTGTCCTCCTCCACCGGCACGCCGTTGGCGCTCACCTTCGGCGTCGCGGCCGGCAGGCCGTTGCGGCCCACCACCACCGCCACCGAAATCACGCCATTGTGGGCCAGCCGCCGCCGATCGACGATGGTGGCGCCATCGGCGGGCAGGATCACATCGCCATCCAGCACCAGCCGCCCGGCCTTTTCATGGCCCAGCAACTGCGGCCCGTCGGGCGCCAGCCGGATGGCGCTGCCGTTCACCGGCACCATCGTGCGTGGCACGCCGCAGGCCTTGGCCAGCTTGGCATGTTCTTCCATGTGCCGGCGCTCCCCATGCACGGGAATGGCGATGGCGGGGCGGATCCATTCATACATGGCCTCCAGCTCCGGCTGGCCGGGATGGCCGGACACATGCACATGCGCCTGTTTTTCGGTGACGATGTCGATGCCGCGCGCCGCCAGCGCATTCTGCACCCGGCCGATGCTCAGCTCGTTGCCGGGGATCTGCTTGGATGAATAGACCACAAGGTCGCCCGGCTCCAGCTTGAGCACCGGGTGGCTGCCCTCCGCAATCCGGCTCAGCGCCGCCTGCGGTTCGCCTTGCGCGCCGGTGCACAGGATCAGCACCTTGTTCCGCGGCAGGCTCATCGCGGTGTCCCAATCCACCGGATCGGGCAAATCCTTGAGATAGCCGGTGGCACGCGCCACCTTGACGATCCGGTCCATGCTGCGGCCGGCCAGCACCAGCTCACGGCCCGCGGCCCGGGCCACCTGGCCCAGCGTGCCCAGCCGCGCCGCGTTGCTGGCAAAGGTCGTCACCAGCACCCGGCCCGATTTGCGCGCCTTGATCAGGCGCATCAGGCCATCCTTAACATCGCTTTCGCTGCCCGAGGCTTCGGGGTTGAACACGTTGGTGGAGTCGCCCACCAGCGCCAATATGCCGTCGTCGCCGATCTTCTTGAGTTCAGCCGCCGTCACCGGATTGCCCAGCAACGGCGCATCATCCAGCTTCCAGTCGCCGGTGTGGAAGATGCGGCCATAGGGCGTGTCGATGATCAGCGCATTGCCTTCGGGGATCGAATGGGCGAGCGCGACATAGGTGAAGCCGAACGGGCCGAGCTTCAGCGTGCCGCCCATCGGCACGATGTTCAGCTTGACCTCACGCTCCAGCCCCTCTTCCTCCAGCTTTTTCGCGATCAGGCCGGCGGTGAACGGCGTGGCATAGAGCGGCACCTTCAGCTCGGCCGCCAGATAGGGGATGGCGCCGATATGATCCTCGTGCCCGTGGGTGAGCACGATGCCGAGCAGATCCTTGCGCCGCTCCTCGA
>CAZAWH010000070.1:0-14501 GCA_964488775.1 uncultured Sandarakinorhabdus sp.
CCGAGGAATCCACCCCGCCCGACATGGCGATGGCCACGCGCTGCCCGGCAAGCGGGGCCAACACGGCCGCGGCGGCGGCAGGAAGCGGTGGATGTGTCATGCCCGCCGGCAATGGGGATGGCGGTGCGCGGCGTCAAGAGCAGGCAAAAGGTTAAGATTGGCTGGCGGCGGCCGTGAACGGGGCAGCGAATCATGGCCGCCCGGGCGGGCGAGAGGAGGGTTTTGCATGTCATTCATGTCACCGCCGCCGCCAGGCACCCGCGATGATGCCTTGCCGCCGGACGACACGGTGCGCTGGGTGCCCAGCCGCAAGGCGGCGGTGCTGCGGGCCATCGCCGAGGGCCGGATCAGCATGGAAGCGGCCTGCCAGCGCTGGCGCTTGAGCCTTGAAGAAATTCAACTTTGGCAGCGCGCCATGGACAAGGTGGGCACACCCGGATTGCGGGTGACGCGGGTGCAGATTTACCGCCCGCTGTTCGATGCCCTCGACTCAAAACTTAAGGAATAATTAAGGATTTGAATCACTTGAGGAAATTTCGTCACACCGGTGTTTGAGGGGGTTTACGGAAGGTGTAAACAAAGGTTAGAAATATGTTGGGGTCGGTGCCAGATGGGTCGTATCTGGAGGGGTCAATCCGAGACCGGAGACATTTGCATGCGCGTCCTGTTGGTAGAAGACGACCGTGCAATGGCCCGCAGCGTCGAGCGCATGCTTGATGATGCGAGCATAGAGCACGAGACGGCGAGCACGGGAGAGCTCGCCCTGGAATATGTGCGGACCTATGAGTTCGACGTGGTGTTGCTGGACCTCACCTTGCCTGATGTGCACGGGCATGAAGTGTTGCGCCGGATGCGGCAGTTGCGGATCAACACCCCGGTGCTGATCCTGTCGGGTGACGCGGAAACATCGACGAAGGTCACCGGCTTTGGCGCCGGCGCCGATGACTATGTCACCAAGCCCTTTGACCGCCAGGAACTGATGGCCCGCCTGCACGCGCTGGTCCGGCGCAGCCAGGGCCACGGCCAGAGCGTGATCGTGACGGGCCCGGTATCGGTTGATCTGGCCGCGCGCAGCGTGACCGTGGCCGGCAAGCGCGTCGCGCTGACCGGCAAGGAATATGCGATCCTGGAAATGCTGTCGCTCCGCAAGGGGATGACGCTGACCAAGGAAATGTTCCTGACCCATCTTTACGGTGGCCGCGACGAACCGGAACTGAAGATCATCGACGTGTTTGTGTGCAAGCTGCGCAAGAAGTTGCACGTCGCCGGCGCGCCCGCGTCGGGTTGCATCGAGACGGTGTGGGGCCGTGGTTACGCCCTGCGCGATCCCGAACCGACTGAATATCCGGCCGTGGCCTGAACCGCCACGGCAGGCGTTGACAAAAGGGCCGCCGGGCAACCGGCGGCCCTTTTTCCATGACGCGACAATGTTCCGGATCAGACGGCGATGCCATGCCGGACAATGCGCCAACCGGCCTGATCATGAACCAGCCTGACATCGGCACGGGCCTCTTGCGGTCCGCCGATCACGGGCGCGATCAGGGCCTTGAAGTCCCTGACATTGGCTTCCAACGGTTCTGCTGAAAACAGCAAATGAAGGCCCGGCAGCCGCGAACGCACTTCAGCAATGAACCGGCCAAATTGCGCGTTGGGACGTTTCTGATCATGTTCATCGTGGGACAACAGAAGAAAAGGTGCCAGGCCTTGATCGGCAAGGCCAGCCTCGATCAGGCCAAAATAGAAGAATTTGTTATAGCCCCCATGGTGGGCGACCTGAATGACATGCATTGGTACCAGTTCTGATAGAAGCCGGGGAAAATAAGGTTGCCCGGGAGCGTCTGACCGGAAGTCCACAAACCCGGCATCACCACATATCAATATGCGTTGTTCATCCTGCTCAAGCACTGCAACATAACTGAGCTGATTGCTGGGCGTGATATTCTGCGGCTTGCCAAATTCCAGAAACGCAAGCTTCGCATAGGTGCCGACGGGCAGAATATGCTGATGCTTGCTCACCAATTCGTCGGAAGGGCCCAGCAACGTGAGCACAGGTCCGCTGGTCTTGCCGGCAGCGTCGGGCTCAAAGCGGCGCGGCCGGGCGTTCCAGATGAATCGGCGCGGTTGACCGGCTTCGATTGTGGCGCAGCGGATTGGAATGCCCCGGTCTTTCAGCGCCTTGGTCACTGCAGCCAGCCACTTTGCCGTGATGGCGCGCTTGGCAGCGCTTTGGACAATCTGGCCAATCAGTTGATCAGACAAGGCCGAAGATTCTGCAAGGCGGCTGATCTCCAGCGCCTGTTTCAACGACCAGACAGGCGTGGGCGCTTCGATGAAATCTTCCAGATTCTGATCCAAATGACTGACGGTCTCCCCCAGCCCTGCTGACACCATGTGCTGGATGCGCTCGAAAAAACCATCGCTCGCCACCAGCTCTTCGTCATCGGCTCGTGCCTGCGCAACAGATGTCCATTCTGCCGCCAGGCCATCTCGGGATTTCATGGCATCGGTGGCGAACAGGCCGATACCACCCTGTTCCGTCCATGACTGGGTCGCTTGCCTGATGATGTCCGCCTGCGCACGCAGATAGGCCTTCAATACCGCGTCGCGCTTGTCTGGCTGGGCAAGCTCCAACGCCAGCAGGTCACTGTCCTCGGGCCGCCGGCCAAGCCTGGCGCGCGTTTCATTGGCCACAGGCGGCAACCAGGCTTCGCCGATACTGAACTGGTGATCGGTGATGATCGGCACCAGCCCCTTCAGATGGTCGGCGTCGTAATGGGTGCCGATCAACAAATCGATATGAAGCTTGCCGTCGCCAAAATCGGCCATGGCCGAACGGATTGCCGGTTTGGCATGATCAGGCTTGTAGCCATGACCGACCCCGGCATCCGCCAGCACGCGGACAGGCCCGGTATCGGTCTGGAACTGCAGCAGCAGCGCGCTG
The DNA here is from genome assembly GCA_964488775.1 of uncultured Sandarakinorhabdus sp. Classification (GTDB taxonomy): domain Bacteria; phylum Pseudomonadota; class Alphaproteobacteria; order Sphingomonadales; family Sphingomonadaceae; genus Sandarakinorhabdus. The sequence goes on from CAZAWH010000070.1 coordinate 2,942, forward strand.
CCAAGACCAACATCGAACATGTCTACCTGAATCATGGCGCGCCCCCTGTCGGACCTACGGCCACGCACGGGGCCGCGCCGGCGGATTCTATGCCAATCGCAGCCAATTTACCATGTCAGGGACGGCGTGCAGACCGCGGGTGGACGAGGCTGCGCACCACGCCGCGCAGGAATTGCACTTCGGCGGTGGTGAAGCCGGGGCGGGTGAGGGTGTTGCGCAGCATGCGGCGGGCGCTTTCGCTGCGGCCGGGGGCGGGGTTGAACCAGCCGTGATCGGCCAGCGCGCTTTCCAGCGCCGCGATCAGGCCGGCAAGATCGGCCTGGGGGGCCGGGCCGTCGTGGTTGACGGTCCAGCTGGCCGGCGGCGGATCATGCGCGACCACCCAGGCATAGCCCAGCACCGCCACGGCCTGGGCGAGGTTGAGGCTGCCGAATTCGGGATTGCTGGGGATGGTGCAAAGCGCGTGGCAGTGCAGCAGATCCTCGCGGGTGAGGCCGGTGCGTTCGGGCCCGAACACCAGCGCGCTGCGGCCGGGCAGCGCCTGGATTTCCGCCACGGCGCCGGCCGGCGAGGTGACGCGGCGGATCATGTCCCGCGTGGTCATGGCGGTGCCGATGGTGAGCGTGCAATCGGCGATGGCGGCGGGAAGATCGGCAAAGACCCGGGCGGCATCGATCACGCTGTCGGCCCCGGCGGCCGACGGGCCGGCTTCGGCGTTGGGCCAGCCATCGCGCGGGGCCACCAGCCGCAGATCGGTGAGGCCGAAGTTGAGCATGGCGCGGGCCACGGCCCCGATGTTCATGCCCAGTTGCGGGCGCACCAGAATGATGGCGGGCGGGTTGGGCGGCAGGCGGGGCGGTTCGGGTGGCGCGGTCATGGCGCCCGCCTTATCGGCTTTGGCTGTCCCTGTCAGTCGGCTTTGCCGTTGGCGCTGCTGACGGCGTCGTTGAGGCTGCCGACGAAGGTTTCAAAGTCCCGGGCCTCGCGGAAATCGCGATAGACGCTGGCAAAGCGGATATAGGCGACCGGATCGAGGCTCTGCAGCGCCTCCATCACCAGTTCGCCGACCACGCCGACATCGATTTCGGCCTCGCCCAGCGATTCCAGCTGGCGCACGACGCCGTTGACCAGCCGTTCGATGCGTTCGGGCTCCACCGGGCGCTTGCGGCAGGCGATCTCGATGGAACGGGCCAGCTTGTCGCGCTCGAACGGTTCCTTGCGGCCGGTTTTCTTGACGATGATCAGTTCGCGCAGCTGCACCCGTTCGAAGGTGGTGAAGCGGCCGCCGCAGGCCGGGCATTGCCGGCGGCGGCGGATGGCGGCGGCATCATCCGTAGGGCGGCTGTCCTTCACCTGGGTGTCATCATGGCCACAGAAGGGGCAACGCATTGGGGTCAGTCCTTGATATATTCAGGGCTCGCCACGCCCGCAGGGTGCCCCGGAGCGGCAAAATGGCGTCGTTGCGATCGCTTGCCGGGGGGCAAAGCCCCGCCTGCGCGACCGCGCCTCGCCATTTTGCCGCTCCGGGGCATGCCGAGCCCTGAATATATCAAGGACTGACCCTTACCTCTTGGTGATGGTGCGGAGGAAACCAAGGCCGGCGCCGAGCAGCGTGCCCCAGAAGATGCCGATGAAGGAAAAGATCAGGCCGACGAAAAAGCCGACGGCGGCGCCGGCGATCATGTTGCGGCCGGCGTCGCTCTGGCTCACCGGGCCGGCCTTGTCGAGCAGGTCATTGGCGCCCTGCTTGACCTGTTGCCCGCCCGGGCTGTCGAGCAGGCCATCGACCAGCTGCCCGGCGCGGGTGAAGCCGGCATCGGCGATATCGGCCACCTGACGGCCGGTTTCGCTGTCGAGTGCGCGGCGGCCGGCGGCGGCGGCCTCCTCGGCCAGCTGGGTCAGCTTGTCAGGCTCCGGCGGCTTGCCGTCCCGCTCTGCTCCGTTCGCCATCGCACCCTCTCCTCCCGCGCGGGGCGGATCAGGCCGGATAGATGGGGAAGCGCGCGCACAGCGCCCGCACCCGTTGGTTCACCGCCTGCTCCACCGCTGCGTTGCCATCATGGCCATTGGCGGCCAGCCCGTCCAGCACATCGGCGATCATGTCGCCAATCTGCTGGAATTCGGCGATGCCGAAGCCGCGGGTGGTGCCGGCCGGCGAGCCGACGCGGATGCCGCTGGTCTTGGTGGGCGGCAGCGGATCGAAGGGCACGCCATTCTTGTTGCAGGTGATGCCGGCGCGTTCCAGCGCTTCATCGGCATCCTTGCCGGTGATGCCCTTGGGGGACAGGTCGATCAGCGCCAGGTGGGTGTCGGTGCCGCCGGCGACAACCGCGCAGCCGCGCTCCACCAGGCGGGCGGCCAGCGCCTGCGCATTGGCGATGACGGCGCGGCTGTAATCCTTGAATTCCGGTTGCAGCGCCTCGCCAAAAGCCACGGCCTTGGCGGCAATCACATGCATCAGCGGGCCGCCCTGCAGGCCGGGGAACACGGCGCTGTTGAACTTCTTGCCCAGCTCGGCATCGCGGCTGAGGATGAGGCCGCCGCGCGGGCCCCGGAGGGTCTTGTGCGTCGTCGTCGTCACCACATCGGCATGCGGGATCGGCGACGGGTGCAGGCCAGCGGCAACGAGGCCGGCGAAATGCGCCATGTCGACATGCAGGCGGGCGCCCACCTTGTCGGCAATGGCCCGGAAGCGCGCGAAATCGATGACGCGCGGATAGGCCGAACCGCCGGCGATGATCAGCGTGGGCTTGTGTTCGACGGCGAGGCGTTCCACCTCGTCATAGTCGATCAGATGGTCTTCGCGGCGCACGCCATATTGGATGGCGTTGAACCATTTGCCGCTCATCGCCGCCTTGGCACCATGCGTCAGGTGGCCGCCGGCATCCAGGCTCATGCCCAGGATGGTTTCGCCGGGCTTGACCAGCGCCAGCATCACCGCGCCATTGGCCTGCGCGCCCGAATGCGGCTGCACATTGGCATATTCGGCGCCAAACAGCGCCTTGGCACGATCGATGGCCAGTTGTTCGACCACGTCGGACGGGTGGCAGCCCTGGTAATAGCGCTTGCCGGGATAGCCTTCGGCATATTTGTTGGTGAACACGCTGCCCTGCGCTTCCAGCACGGCGCGCGACACGATGTTTTCGGATGCGATCAGCTCGATCTGGTTCTGCTGGCGGTCAAGCTCGGCTGCGATGGCGGCAGCAACGGCGGGATCGCTGCTGCCCACCGGGGTTTCGAAGAAGCCATCGGGGCGGATTTCCGTGATGGGACGGGTGCTCATCGATGCTCTCCTTCAACCGAGTTTGGCAACGCGGGCGGCGTGGCGGCCGCCTTCGAATGGCGTGTTCAGAAATTCGGCCACGCAATCGCGGGCGGTTTCGATGCCGATTATCCGGCTGCCCAGGGCGATGCAATTGGCATCATTGTGCTGGCGGGCCAGCCGCGCCAACAAGCCGCTGGTGACGAGGGCGCAGCGGGCGCCGGCAATGCGGTTGACGGCGATGGAAATGCCGATGCCGCTGCCGCAGACGGCAATGCCCTTGTCGGCCCGGCCCTGGGCCAGCGCCTCGCCCAGCGCGCGACCATAATCGGGGTAATCGACGCTGGCTTCGCTGTCGGGGCCGAGATCGAGCACATCATGGCCCGCGCCGCGCAGTTCGTTGACCAGCAGCGCCTTCAGGGCATAGCCGGCATGATCGGACGCGAGGGCAATGCTGGGCATGTGGGGGCGACTCCGTGGCTGCGCCCGCTCTCTAGACGCATCACACCGCCGTGCCAACCAGCCGGCCGATGCCGGCGGTGAGCGCCATGGCCAGCGCGCCCCAGAACAGCACGCGCGCCACCGGCCGGGCGATGGCGGCGGTGGCGGCGCATGATCGGGTGATTCCTGCAATCGGGGTGCCCAGCATGGGCCTTTGCCGCCGCCGGGCAAGAAGGGCTTGCCCGCAACCGCTCGGCCCGCCGCGCCGCTCCCTCCGTTCGTCGGCCAAATCGGGCGCGGTTAAGCTGGCAGCAAGCCGTTGCGGGCGGAATTGGCGGTGCAGGTCCGCCGGCGCCCCCGCAACGGCGGGCCGCACCGGAGCGGGGGCCGCCGCCCACGGGTGGCCCCCGCTCCCACCCCAAAGGTAAGGAGTTGCGTATGCGTATCATGACACGGGAGGTGGCCGGCGTGTTGGTGCTGGCCGCAGCGATGGCCGGGGCCCTGCCGCTGGCGGCCCAGCCGGCGGAAACCACGGTGACGGCCCCGCGCTATCAGAAGGGGCCACAGATCAAGGGCATCATTTCGGCCCGCAGCGGCAACCGCATGCAGGTGACGGCCGAAGATGGCAGCAAGACGGTGATCGAGATTGACGATGCCACCAGGATCAGCACCAGCGGCGGATTCCTGGGCCTGGGCCGCACTGGCCAGCCGGCCACCGCCCTGTTGAACGGCCTGCCGGTGACGGTGGCGACCGAGCAATCGGGCGACCTGCTGCGCGCCAGCCAGATCCGGTTCCGCAACACGGATCTGAAGGTGGCGAGCATGATCCGCACCGGCACCGCCCAGGGCTTTGCCGAGCAGACGGCGGCCACCGAGGCGCTGAAGGGCCGCTTTGCCGATCTGGATCAGTATGACATCAAGCGCACGGCCAACATCTATTTCGACACCGGCAAATGGACCCTTTCGGAGGCGGCCAAGGCCGAGCTGTGCGCCACCACCAGGACGGCGGAGAGCATGAAGAATGCCCTGTTGCTGGTGGTGGGATACACCGATGACACCGGGCCGGAGGAGTTTAACCAGCAGCTGAGCGAGAAGCGCGCCAGCCGGGTGGTGAGCTTTGTGCAGCAGGCCTGCGGCTGGAAACCCTATCGCATGCTGACGCCGGCCGGCATGGCAGAAGCCGATCCGGCCGCCCCCAACGACACGCCGGAAGGCAAGGCGCAGAACCGCCGCGTGGCGGTGAATGTGCTGGTGTCAAAGGCGGTCGACGGGCTGTGATCCGGCCGCCGGCCTGGCCTGGTGGCGCCGCCGCCGCAGGGCCAGGCCGGCCAGGCCAAAGCCGGTCACCAGCATCAGCCAGCTTGCCGGTTCCGGCACCGCGCTGCCGGGCACGAAACCAGCATCGCTGATGCGGAAAATCGTGCCAAAATTGCCGCTGCCGTTGCTGGTTGTGCCGAACAGATTGCCCGCGGCGTCGGCCACCAGAGCGGCTTCGGGCCAGGCGCCATCAGGGCCGCTGAAGCTGTGCAGCGTGGAAAAGTTGCCGTTGGCCGCGATGCGGAAGACCGTGCCAAGATTGGTGCCATTGTCCCCGCCCTGGCGCGCCGTGCCAAACAGGTTGCCGGCGGCATCACGGATCAGGCCGCCCATCGGGTTGCGACCCGTGGTGCCATCGAAATTGTGCAAGATGGTCAGGCCTGCCGTTGGTGACCAGCGAAACACCGTGCCAAAGCCGGCGCTGCCGCCATTCTGCGTGGTGCCATAGAGATTGCCGGCGGCATCGGCGATCACCCCGGCATAGGGATTGGCTGCCGCGCCGACCACCTGGCCAAATGTGTGCAACGCCGTGTAGGTGCCACCGGGCGACAGGCTGTAGATCACGCCCTGCGCCGGGAAACTGCCACCCATATTGGCCGTGCCGATCAGATTGCCGGCTGGATCGATCATGGGGGTGGATGTGGGGTTCTGGCCATTGCTGCCCGTGAATATGTGCAGCAGGGTGAACTGCCCGCCGGCCGTCAGGCGATAGATGCCGGCATTGGCAGCCCCATAAAGATTGCCGCTGCCATCGCGCACCACCCCGCCCACCGGGTTGTAGGCAACGCTGGTGGCATCGTTGAAATTGTGCAGCACCGTGTGCACGCCGGCTGCCGAGACACGGAACACCGTGCCAACGCCATGTTGGCCGCCGCTGAAACTGGTGCCGTACAGATTGCCCGCGCCATCGCGGGTGAGGCCGGGATAGGGCACGGTTCCGGTGGCGGGCGTGTAATCATGGAGCGATGTCATGCCGACACCGGGCGTGAACCGGTACACGCTGCCCCAATTGGTGGTGCCATAAAAGCGTGTGCTGCCATAAAGGTTTCCGGCGGCATCAAGCACGACGCCACCCGCCGGCACCGCGCCGATCGGCTGGTTGCTCTGGAACTGGTAGAGCGTGTGCAAGGTGGCCGCCTGGGCCGGTGCAATCATCAGGCCGAACAGTGCGGCCACAATCAGAAGCCTGTGCTGCCGCGTCATGTAATTTGCCTTCGTTGCAGGGCTGTACAGGTGGTCAGGTTAACCACGCTGTTCGGCGACAGCAATGCCGAAGATACAGGCCGGTGCCGCGATCATTCGAACGTCAGGTCTCCGGTGTCCGGCACTTCGAGATGGCGGGCGACATCATCGTCGCTGACCGCTTCCAGCGTGGCGGGGTGCCATTTCGGGTTGCGATCCTTGTCGATCAGCTGGGCGCGGATGCCTTCGAAGAAATCATGGCCGTTCCGGATTTCGCAGACCATGCGATATTCATTGATCAGCGCCTCTTCGATGGTAACGCCACGGGCGAGGCGCAGGCCAGCGAGGGACAATTTGCAGCTGGTGGGGGACATGCGGCGGATGATGGCGGCCTGATCGCGGGCCCAGTCATCGCCGTCGTCCAGGCTGGCCATGATGTCTTCCATGCGGTCGTGGCCGAAGTGGAAATCGATGGCGTCGCGCCAGGCCGCCAGCGGCGCTTCGCCGGCATCCTCGTCAAAGCTGGCCAGCAGCGCCGGCAGCGGTTCGTGGCTGGTGGCGAGCAGATCGGCGAGCGTGGCCAGATGCGCCGACGGGACATGGTGGGTGGCGATGCCGCAATAGCGCAGATCCGCCGCCTTCAGCCGCGCGCCGGTCAGCGCTGCCCAAGTGCCGATTTCCCCGGGCAGCGCGGCCAGGGCATGGGTGCCGCCGACATCGGGGATCAGGCCGATGCCGGTTTCCGGCATGGCGAACAGGGTGCGTTCGGTTGCCACGCGATAGGGGCCGTGGATCGATAGGCCCACGCCGCCGCCCATGGTGATGCCGTCGATCAACGCCACCCACGGCTTGCCGCAACGGGCGATGGCCTGGTTCATGCGATATTCGTCGTGGAAGAAATTTTCCCATAGCGCCCGGTCTTCGCGGCCGCGGCGGCCGAGCAGGGCGACATCGCCGCCAGCGCAGAAGGCCCGATCACCGGCGCCGGTGATGACGATATGGGCAATGGCGGGATCACCCATCGCCTCGATGATGGCGCGGTGGATGCTGACCGCCATCGGGTGGTTGAGCGCGTTCAGCGCCTGCGGCCGGTTGAGCGTGATCCACAGCGCATGGCCACGGATCTCGAACAGGACTTCGGGTTCGGCGGTCATGCGCGTTCCACCAGGTTGCTGGGGCCGTCCAGTTCGAGCGGCACGGCCGATGTGGTGAGGCGGGCGAGCAGGGTGCCGGCCTCGTCGAACAGATCCGCCTCCATGAAGGCGATGCGCTTGCCCAGTTTCAGGCAGCGGCCGGTGGCATAGAGCGGCACGCCGGCCTTGGCGGGGGCGAAAAAGCTGGTCTTCAGCTCGATGGTGGGGATGCCGAGGCGCTTGCCGGATTTGACGATGGCGGCAAAGGCGGCGGCATCATCCAGCATGGAGACCACGATGCCGCCCTGCACATTGCCCATCGGGTTGCGGCAGGCATCAATGGGCTGGAACTTCATCTTCACCACGCCGGCGGCGCTGTCGATCTCCAGTATCTCCTGCCCCAGGATGGCGGCGGTGGGCGGCACGAACTTGTTCATGCGCGCCTTCAGTTCTTCATCGTTGAGAGCCATTGCAGATCATCCCGAAATCGTCAGGCCATAGCGGTGCAGCGCCGGGGCGAGCGCGTCAACCTCGTCATCCATTCGGGTGAACAGGGCGCGGCCCCTGCCCGCGCCCTCGTGCCCGCGCGGGCCGAGCAGATGCGCCACCCGGCGCGCGATGCCCGGCCCGCCATCGACAAAGGCCAGATGCGGGGCGGCGGCCTGCAATTGCGGCAGCAGCAGCGGGAAATGGGTGCAGGCCAGCGCCACCACATCCAGCCGGTCCCCCTGGGCCTGGGCCGTCAACCCGGCCAGTTCCGGCGCGACATCGGCCGCCGTCACCGCACCCCCTCGCAACTGCGCCTCGGCCAGTTCCACCAGCCGCGCCGAGCCGTGCAGCAACACGGTGCAATCGCCGGCATGATCGGCGGACAGGCGGGCGACATAGGGCTGGCGCACCGTGGCCATGGTGCCCAGCACGCCGATGACGCGGGATTTCGACTGTTCGGCCGCCGGCTTGATCGCCGGCACGGTGCCGACCAGCGGCACATCCAGCACGGCGCGGGCATGGGCCAGCGCGATGGTGGAGGCGGTGTTGCAGGCAATCACGATCAGATCGGGCGCCAGCCGTTCGGTCAACCGGCCGAGCAGGGCGCAGACGCGGGTCGCCACCTCCATCTCGGTCTTGGTGCCATAGGGAAAGCCGGCATTGTCGGCGACATAGTGAATGTCGATCGCCGGCAGGGCCATGCGCACATCATCGAGCACGGACAGGCCGCCCACCCCGGAATCAAGCATCAGCACACGCGCCATGGCCAAGCGCATAGGCGGCCGGGGCGGTGACTGGCAAGGGGGCAGGCCTGGCAGGCAACAATCATGGTTGATGCCGGATTAACCCTGAAAAATCAGCGATTTTAAGGAAATGATTTACGATCTCTCCAGTAAAAATCAGCACGTTTCGAGGGTCAATGATTTCAGCGTGGATCAACAATATCGGGCGTGACGATGAGCAGACTTATTCTTGCCGTGACCTGTCTTGCCGCCGCAATGCCGGCGGCGGCAACCACCAGCATCAGCACGGCAGCCTTTGGCTTGCGCAGCACAGTGCGGGCCATCAATCTGGTCGGCATTGACGTCGGCCCATTGGCACATGTGTCGGGCAGCACATCGCCGGGCTATAGCCTGAACGGCCAGTTGGCCAGCCACAGCAGCCAGACCGGGCTGGGCATCAACGGTCTGACCAGCACCGGGCTGGCGCTGGGCACCGGCCTGATCAACACGGCGGTTGCCGCCAACGGAACCGCGCCAGCCGACACCAGCAGCGGCAACGCCAGTGCGATCGTCGACAATTTCAGCTTGGGCCTGGTCACGACCACGCTGGGCATTCCCACCACCATCATCAGCCTTTCGGCCAGCCAGTTGCGATCGCAGACCATGGTCGAGCGGATCGGCAATGCCAGCAACCTGGTGGGCAGCAGCCAGTTCAGCAATTTGTCGCTGGGTGTGGCAGGGCTGAACATCCTGACGCTGGGCAACAATGCCATGGTGGGTGCCAATCATGTCGCCTACAACCTCGCCGGCCTGAGCATCGTGATGAACGAGCAGGTGCGCACGGGCGTTCTGGGCGGGGTGGAGCGGCTGATCACCAACGCCATGCGCATCAGTTTCAACAATTATCTGGTCGGCGGCCGCACGCTGACCGGTGATGTGATCATTGCCCAATCGGATGGCCAGATGCTGATCGAGACGGCCGAGCCGATCCCCGAACCGGCCACCTGGCTGCAGTTCATTGCCGGCTTTGGCCTGATCGGCCTGGTCAGCCGGCGGCGCGCCGCTGTTGCCTGACAATTGACAGCGCGGCGCCGGCTGGCCAGCGTTGCGCCATGGCGTCTGCCCCGCTTTCCCCCGAACCGGCCGATTGGCCACCGCCGCTGCCGGATTCGACCGGCTTTGTGCCACTGCCCGTGCCGGGCCCCGGCGGTGCCATTGCCGCCTTTGCCCGCGCCTGTGCCGCCGATCCGCGCGGCGCGGTGCGGGTGGTGGGGCGCAGCCTGTGGCTGGCCGGCATCGGCGCCCTGTGCATTCCGGCCCATCTGATCTGGCGCAAGGCCGGAGCCGACAGCCCGTGGGCGCGGCGCTTTCTGGCCTGGGGGGCGCGGGCGATGGGCATCCGGGTGCGCGCGATCGGCCAGCCGGTGGCGCGCGACGTCTTCTATATCGCCAATCACCTCAGCTGGACCGACGCCCTGATCCTGGGCGGCATCACCGGCACCGCCTTTGTGGCGCAAGATGGCATTGCCATCTGGCCGGGCCTGAACGTCCTGTGCCGCCTGAACGACACCATCTTCATCAACCGCGGCGACAAGCTGGGTGTGGGCCGGCAGATCGCGGCGATGCGGGCCTTGTTTGCCAGTCGGTCGAAACTGGCGCTGTTTCCCGAAGGCAGCTGCGGCGACGGGCGGCGGCTGTTGCCGTTCAAGGCGCCGTTGTTTGCCATGCTGGTGCCGGCCCCGCCGGGGGCGACGATCCAGCCGGTGGTGATCGATTGTGACGAGGCCGGGCGCGATCTGGCCTGGGTGGGCATGGAAACCGGCGCCGCCAACGCCTGGCGCCTGCTGTCCCGCCCCGGCACGTGGGAGGCGCGGGTGCATTTCCTGGCCCCGTTCAGCCCCGCTGCCACGCCCGACCGCAAGGCCCTGGCGGCGCGGGCGCGGGCCGCCATCGCGGCGAAACTTTCGGAGACGCTGGGCGGGCGGCCGGTAGCGTGAGGCCGAAATCCTGCGTGGCCATCCCGATCGGGCGGCGGGCTGAGTCGGCAGGCCGGGGCCGCGGGGCGGCCTATTTGCCTTCGGTGGCCTTGGCCGCGCCACCGCCGAGCAGCAGGCCGAAGATGATGCCGAGTGCGATCTGATCGAAGATGATGCCGAACAACAGGCAGGTGATGAACACGCCGCCGCCGCTGCCGATCTGTTTCTTGTCCATGATGCGCCCCCGAACCACGTGTGGAAGCCAGAATCCCCACAGGCGTGCCGCCGTCAATGGGCAGTGGGTGACAGGGGCGGGCCAAGCGCGTAAATGCCGCACATGACTCAGTTTCCGCACACCCGCCTGCGCCGCACCCGCATGACCGCCTGGAGCCGCGACCTGCACCGCGAGACCAGCCTGTCACCGGCCAACCTGATCTGGCCGCTGTTCCCGACCGAGGGGCATGACCAGGAGGTGCCGGTGGGCACCATGCCGGGCGTGTCGCGCCTGTCGGTCGACCGGCTGGCCAAGGCGGCAAAGGACGCGGCGGCGCTGGGGATCCCGGCCGTTGCCCTGTTCCCGCACACCAGCCCCGACCGGCGCAGCGAGGACGCGAAGGAAGCATTGAACCCCGACAATCTGATCTGCCGGGCGATCCGCGCCATCAAGGATGCCGCGCCGGAGGTGGGCGTGCTCACCGATGTCGCGCTCGATCTCTACACCAGCCATGGCCATGACGGGCTGATCGCCGATGATGGCGAGATTTTGAATGATGCCACGGTGGAGATGCTGGTCGGCCAGTCGCTGAACCAGGCCCGCGCCGGCTGTGACATCATCGCGCCATCCGACATGATGGATGGCCGCATCGCGGCGATCCGCGCCGGCCTTGAGGGCGATGGCTTCCACAACACCCAGATCATGGCCTATTCGGCCAAATATGCCTCGGCCTTTTATGGCCCCTATCGCGATGCGGTGGGCAGCGGCGGCGTGCTGAAGGGCGACAAGAAAACCTATCAGATGGACCCGGCCAACGCCCGCGA
>CAZAWH010000071.1:0-14400 GCA_964488775.1 uncultured Sandarakinorhabdus sp.
CGCGCGGCTATCCGCCATCGGCGCTGCAACTGGTGGCCGATCTGGCCGAACGCGCCGGCGGCGATCGCCACAGCGGCGGCGCCATCACGCTGGTCGCCACTGTGCTCGCCGAAAGTGATGATCGCGCCGATCCGGTGGTGGATGCGGCGCGCGGCGTGATGGATGGCCATATCCTGCTGTCGCGCCGGCTGGCCGGGCGCGGCCAGTTTCCCGCCATCGATCTGGTCAGCTCCGCCAGCCGGGTGATGTTCGATGTGTGCACGCCCGATCATCTGCAGGCGGCGACGCGCTTTCGCCGCATGATCGCCCTGGCCGAGGAAAATCGCGATCTGGTGCTGATGGGGGCCTATGCCCCCGGTGCCGACGCCGAATTGGATCTGGCGCTGGCGCTGAACCCGGCGCTCACCGCCTTCATGGCGCAGGATCGTGGCCACAGGGCCGATCCGGCCGACAGCATCGCCACCCTGATGGAACTGGTGGCCCCGGTGGAGGCCCGATGAGCCAGCCAGAAACCCTGATGGACCGCATCATCCGCGTGCGCCGCATCCGCGAACGCCTGGCGCTGGCCGATCTGGCCCGGGCGCAGGGCCAGGCCGCCGCCGATGCCGCCCTGCTCGATCGGGTGCGCGCGCTGGTGGGCGGGCAGGGCGGGGGCACCGCGCCGGCCGCCACCCGCGCCGCCCGCGCCCGCATCGACGGCCAGTTGCAGGATATCGCCGCCGATATCGCCCAGCGCCGCGACCGCTCCGCCGCCCGCCGCGACGATGCCAGCCGGCAACTGGCCGCCGCCCGCGCCGCCGTGGATGCCGCCCTCAACCGCCGCGCCGAACAGGAAGGCCAGCCATGACCCCGCCGCTGCCCGCCGCGCTCAGCCTGCCGCTGCCCGCCGGCCTGGTGGCGCCACCGGCCGCCGCCGCGCCGGACCGGCTGGCGCTCCCGGCCCCAGTGCCGGCGCTGCCCGCCCCCGCCTTTCACCAGGCGCTGGCCGCCGTGCCGAACCTGCCGCCGGCATTGCCAATGATGGGGCCAGTGCCGGGGCCACTGCCGGGGCCGCCGTCTCTCCCGGCAGAAAATGCCGCCCGTGCCCCTCGGCACCCGGCGCCGCTGCCGGCCAGCGCCCAGCCCTGGGCCGCCGTGCTGCTGCCCGAACTGGCCAGCCTGCCGGCCCCGGCCGATCCCGACGAAGCGGCCACTGCGGCGACCGAACTTGCGCCGGAACCGACGCCCGATGCCACGCTGCCCGCCCCCCCGTTGGCCCTGGTGCCGCCGCTGGCCCAGCCGCTGTTGCCAGCGCCGCCACAGGCTCCGCCTGCTCTCAGGGAGGAGTCGGCTGGACCGCTGGAGCCAGCCACGCCCGCACCCACCGCAAGCGCCGCCCGGCCCATCGCCCCCACCCGCCTTGCGCCCGCAAGCGCCAGCTCCCCGGGATCGGTCTCTGTGCGCCCGGTGCCTGCCGGCCCACGCGGGCCCGCCAGCCGCGCGCCCACCCCGGGCATCACCATGCCCGGCACCCGGCCCAGCGCCCCCGCCAGCCTGGCCGTCGCGCCGCGCCCTGCCTCCCCGCCGGCCTCCCCGCCGGCCTCCCCACCGGTTGAGGCCACATCGCCCGAGGCCCCGGTTGCAGCCGCTGCCACTCCGGCTGCCCCCAATCTCGCCGCCACCTCCCCGCCGGCCATCCCGCTCGCCGCCGTGCCGGCCGATGTCGCCGCGGCCCTGGCGCCGCCGCTTCCGACCCCGGCCGCCGGCAACCCGGCCCCATCCGCGCCCGCGCCGTCCGCCCCGCTTGAGGCCGATGCCCCTGATGCCGTTCTGGCCACCGCCCAACCCGCTGCACCGCTCTGGCCGCCGCTGCCCGCCGGCCCGCCGGGCGCGCCCCGCATCGCCGCGCCGCGCCTCGCGCTGGCCGCGCCGCGTCCCGCCGCCGATTGGCAACGGGCCTTGCCAGCGGCGCCGCCCGCTGCCGCCGCCCCAGCCAATCCCGCTCCGGCCAATCCCGCCCCGCCACCCGCCAGCCCGCCCGAACCGCCGCTGCCCATCATCCCGCCCCTTGCCGCCGCAGAGCCCGCGCCGCCCCTTGATGTCATCGCCCGCGCCGGCCCGCGCGCCGATGCCGCCGTCGAGCTGCCACTGGCCCCCATGCCGGCTGTCGAGCTGCCGCTTTCGGCCGCGCCGCCCGCCGCCCCGCTGCCGTCACCGCCACCGGCTGAGCGGTCACCGCCGCCCCCATCTGCCGCCACCCCGGCCCCGAATGCTGCCACCGATGGCGCCAGTGCCGCCACGCTGGCGGTCGAATCCGCCCGGCTCGGGCCGGTGCAGGTGCAACTGGCCGGCACCAGCGCCGATCTGGCCATCACGCTCGCCGCCGCGCCGCAATCCGCCCCGTTGATCGATGCCGCCGCCCCCCGGCTGCAACAGGATCTGGCCCAGGCCGGCATCACCCTGTCGGCACTGTCGATCAACGGCCAGCGCACGGATCTGGGCGGCGATTCCGGCCGCAGCCGTCAGCACCGCCGGCCCGCCCCCATCGATCTGGCCGCCGCGCCGGCGCGCCGCGCTTCGCCATCCAGCCTTCGCCCTGATCGCTTCGCCTGAGGACAACCACCATGGCCGACAAACCGGAAAAGCCTGAAAAACCAAAGAAAAACATCATGGGCAAGCTGTTGCCCATCCTGGCCTTCGTGCTGGGCGCCGGCGCCGGCGGGGCCGGGGCGGCGATTGGCGTGCTGCAATTTGCCGGCGGCGGCGATCACGCCAAAACCGCCGAATCCCACGCCGCGCCGCCGCCCGCCGGCCCGCTGGAATATGTCGAGATCGAAAACGCCTTCACCAGCAACCTCACCGACAGCGGCCGCTATCTCCAGGTCAAATTGTCGGTCTCCACCTTTGGCGGCGAAACCGCGGTGGCGGCGGTGGGCAAGCACAAGCCGGCTTTGGTCTCCGCCGTGCTCGCCGCCCTGGGCGAGGTGCGCGAAGCCGACATCGAAAACGCCCGCGCCAAGGACGCGCTGCGCCTGCGCCTCAAGGAAGTGATCAACAAGGCCTTGAAAGAAAAGGGCGAACCCGGAACCGTGGAGGAGGTGTTCTTCACATCGCTGGTGGTGCAATGAGCGAATTGCGCATCCGCACCGAAGCGCCGCCGCCCGAGGTCTTCATCGATGACTGGCGCCCGCGGTCGGCCGCCGCCCCGCCCGATGACGGCGATGACACGCCGTTCATGCCGTTGATCCTGGCGCTGGAAACCGAACTGGGCCTGATGCTGGGGCTGGAGGTGGCGGTGCATCCCGGCCGGGGCCTGCCGCCCGGCGCCCCTGATGTCGCGCCGGAACTGGGCGCGTTGCTCGCCACGCTGCGGCTGGGCGGCGATCCCACCCGGCCGGTGGTGCAGCTGTCGGGCATCACCACGGCCCGCCATGCCCGGCTGCTGGGCGAACAATTGCAACCACTTGCCCATAGGCTGTGGCCGGCGGCCAACCAGCGGCCGGCGCTGGTGGTGGATGTGCTGGTCACCGTGGCGCCCGGCCAGTCGATCGTGGGCAGCATGCGCCTTGCGGCCCCGCCGGATCCGGTGCCGGCAGTGCCGCCACAGCCGTTGGGCCGCGCCGGGCTGGCGCTGCCGCTGCGCCTGCCGGTGCGCATCGCCAGCGAGATGCTGCCGCTGTCCTGCCTGCTGCCGCTGCAACCCGGCCTGGTCATCCCCTTCAACACCAGCCCCGAAATGCCGGTGATGCTGGGCGATCACCAGATCGGCCTCGCCAGCCTGCAGCCCCTGCCGGATGGCCGCCAGCAGGCCAGCCTGATCGCCATCGACATCAAACCCAGCGGAGAACGCGCATGACCATCGAACAGGGCAATCTGCACGGCCAGCCCACCGCCACGCCGCCCGATGTGGCCAATCTGGGCATGTTCGGCGCGATCAGCGTGCGGCTGGCGATCGAAGTGGGCGGCATCCGCCTGAAACTGGCCGATGTTCTGGCCATGGCGCCGGGGCAGGTCCATGTGCTCGACCGGCGGGTGGATCAGCCGGTGGACGTGCTGATTTCCGAACGGCTGGTCGCGCGCGGCGAAATCGTGGCGGTGGGCGACAAATTTGGCGTGCGGCTGACCGAGGTGCTGCCGGGCAGCAGCCAGTGACCAGGCTCGCCACCCTGGTCGCCGCCGTGCGCCAGCGCTCGGCCGGCCTGGCGCTGCGGCTGCCCGCCAGACATGCGCAGGTGGTGCAGGCGCTGCCGCTCGGCCCGGGCGCGCGCCTGCTGGTGGTGGAATTTGGCGGCCGCCGCCTGCTGGTGGGCCAATCGCGCGCCGGGCTGGCCACCCTCGCCGAAAGCCCGGCGGAATGACCGACATCCTCAACCTGCCGCCGCTGTCGACCAGCCTGCAGATCCTGCTGCTGATGTCGGCGCTCACCCTGCTGCCGGCGGCACTGCTGATGATGACCGCCTTCACCCGCATCGCCATCGTGCTGGCCATCCTGCGCCAGGCGCTGGGCCTGGGGCAAAGCCCGCCCAACCAGCTGCTGGTCGGCACGGCGCTGCTGCTCACCCTGTTCGTCATGAAGCCCCAGCTTGACCGTATCCACGACACGGCGTGGACCCCGATGGTGGCCGGGAAACTGCCCGCCGAACAGGCGCTTGATCGCACCGGAGCCGAACTCAAGGCCTTCATGCTCACCCAGACGCGCGCCCGCGATCTCACCCGCTTTGCCGAAATCGCCGGCGGTGGCCCCTATGCCCGGCCGGCCGATGTGCCACTGGTGGTGGTGATGCCGGCCTTCGTGGCCAGCGAGTTGAAGACCGCGCTGGAAATCGGCCTCGTCATCTATCTGCCGTTCCTGATCATCGATCTGATCGTTGCATCGGTGCTGATGGCGATGGGGATGATGATGGTGTCCCCGGCCACCGTGTCGCTGCCGCTCAAGATCGCGCTGTTCGTCATCGTCGATGGCTGGACGCTGGTGCTGGGCGCGCTGGCCAAAAGCTTTGGGGCCGCCTGATGTCGGGTCTCGCTCCGGCGCCGGATGATGTCATGCTCGGCGATCTCGCGCGGGAGGCCGTGCTGCTCTTCGCCGGCAGCGCCACGATGTTCCTGCTGCCGTTGCTGGTGGTGGCGGTGCTGGTCGGCCTCGTCCAGACCATCTTTTCGGTGCAGGAAAGCAGCATTTCCTTCCTGCCCAAGCTGGCGGCGCTGGTGCTGGTGATGGCGATATCGGGGGAGGCGCTGTTGATGAACCTCGCCGATTTCCTCTCCGCCGGCCTCACCGACATGGTGGGGGCGATCCGGTGAACCTCGCCATTCCGGCCTTTGACGGGCTTGATCTGCTCACCCGCTTCACCCTGGCGGCGGTGCGGCCGCTGGCCTGCGTGGCGCTGCTGCCGCCGCTGGCCGGGGCCAGCCTGCCGTGGCGCGGACGGCTGGCGCTGGTGGCGGCGCTGGCGGCCTTTGCCGCCTTCCGCCCCGGTGCACCGGCGCTGGCCGCCAGCCAGATCCCCGCCGAACTGCTGGCCGGGCTGGTCGCGGGCCTGGCGCTGGCGCTGGCCTTTGCCGCCGCCAGCCTGGCCGGCGAAATCCTTGCCCAGATGATCGGGCTGGGCTTTGCAACGCTGGGGCCGATGGGCGGCAATGCCGGCGCGGTGCCGGCGCTGTTCACCACGCTGGCCTGGGTGGTGCTGCTGGCCGGTGATCTGCACCTTGATCTGTTTGCCCTGCTGGCCAGCGGCGCCAGCCTGTATCCGGCGGGCGGGATGGGCGTGGCGGCGATTGCGGCGCTGGGCGCGCTGATGTTCCTCTGGGGGCTGAAACTGGCGCTGCCGCTGATGGCGGTGCTGTTGCTGGCCCAGGCCGTGGTGGCCATCGCCACCCGCGCCGCGCCGCAATTGTCGGCCATGGCGGTGGGCCCGGCGGCGCTGCTGGTCGCCTTTGTCACCCTGTTGCCGCTGGTGTTCGGCCATGTGCTGGCCCGGCTGGGCGAGGCGCTGGCCAGCGCCCTGGGGCAGATCGGCTGATGGCGGGGGACAAGACCGAAAAGCCCACACCCCGGCGCCGCGAGAAGGCGCTGGAAGAAGGCAATGTCCTGGCCCCGCGCGAGCTCGCTTCCGCCGGCAGCCTGGCGCTGGCGGCCGGCTTCCTGGCGCTGGCCGGGCCGGCGCTGTGGCAGGATCTGGCCGCGTTCCTTGCTGATGCGCTGGCCCGTGCCGCCGCGCCCGATGCGGCGGCGCTGCTGCGGCGCGCCCCGCTGATCTGGCCGCTGTTGCTGTTGCTGGCGGTCACCGTTGCCGCCTTTGGCCTGCAACTGGCTGTCACCCGCCATGTCAGCCTGGCGCTGGCGGCGCCCAAGCCCGCCCGCCTGTCGCCGCTTTCTGGCCTGAAACGCCTGTTCGGCTGGGCCGGACTGGCCGGGGCCGCCAGCGCGCTGGCCAAGATCGGCGGCATGGCCGCGCTGGCCTGGTTGGTGCTGCAACCGCTGTTGCCCGGCCTGGCGGGGGTGGAGGAGGGCGGGCTGGCCATCATCGGGGCCGCGCTGCTGCGGTTGGCGGCGGCGGCGGCGCTGCTGATGCTGGTGGTGGCGGCGATCGATTTCGGCTTTGCCTGGTGGCGGCGCGAACGCCAGCTGATGATGACGCGGGAGGAGGTGAAGCGCGAATCCCGCGAGAATGATGGCGCCCCCGAACTGAAGGCGGCGCTGCGCCGCGCCCAGATGCAGGCGGCGCAGGGGCGGATGAAAAAGGGCCTGGCCGACGCCGCGGTGGTGGTGGTCAACCCGGTCCATTTCGCTGTCGCCCTGCGCTATCGCCCCGAACAGGATGCCGCCCCGGTGGTGGTGGAAAAGGGCCGGCTCGACATGGCGCTGGCCCTGATCGCCGCCGCGCGCGACCTTGGCGTGCCGGTGATCCGCACCCCGCGGCTGGCCCGCGCGCTATTCTGGTCGGCGCGGCGCGGGCAACAGGTGTCGCCCGATCTGTTTGCCGCCGTGGCCACCATCCTCGCCTTTGTCATGCGCTTTGATGATCCCGAATCCGAAAGCGTGCCCGATGTGTTCGTGCCGGCGGCGCTGGATTTCGATGAAAGCGGCCAGCCGCGCAAACCGGGCAGCCCGCTGCCGTTATAGGGACCACCATGGCCAGCAACCCCCTGATCAGCTTTGGTGCCGGTTCCGGGCTCGACAGCCGGGCGATCGTCGACAGCCTGGTCAGCGCCGAACGCACCAGCCGCACCCAGCCCGTCACCCGCCGGGTGGAGGCGCTGACGGCGCGGATCTCGGCGCTGGGCCAGCTGCAATCGGCGCTGACCGGCATTGCCACCTCGCTCGACACCCGGGTGCGCAGCGGCGAACTCGGCCTGGCGGTTGCCAGCAGCGATGCCGCGGTGGCGGCAGAACGGCTGGGCAGCGGCCCGCCGGCCCCGCTGGTCAATGGCATCAACGTCACCCGCCTCGCCACCGGCCAACGCCTCAACAGCCCGGCCTTCACCAGTGCCAGCGACCCGGTCGGGCTGGGCACGCTCACCATCATGTCGGGCCGGCGCACGCCCGATGGCAACGGCAGCTTCAGCTTTGCCGCCGGCCCCCGGCCCCCGGTCAACATCAGCATCACCGCCCAGAACAACAGCCTGGCCGGGCTCGCCCGCGCCATCAACGACAGCAACGCCGGGGTGACGGCCAGCATCGTCGCCTCGCAGGGCAGCGCCACCCTGGTGCTGCGCGGTGCCGAAGGGGCCGACAACGCCTTCATCATCAGCGCCGCCCCCGGCGGTGGCCCGCCCGGCCTTGAACGCTTCAACCACACGCCCGGCGCCGAAACCATGCTGCTGGGCGATGCCGCGCGCGATGCCGCGCTGGTGATCGATGGCGTGCCCGTCACCCGCCCGTCCAACCGCATCGATGATCTGGTGCCCGGCACCCGCCTCACCCTGCGGCGCGAAAATGCCAGCGCGGTGATCAGCGCGTCGCGCGACGGCAATGCCCTGTCGGGCGCGCTGGCGGATTTTGTCGGCACGCTGCAGGCCATGCGGCAATTGATCGGCGATTTTCGCAAGCCGGCGCAGGGCGGCGAAGCGGCCGGCCCGCTGGCCACCGATGCCACCGCGCGCAGCATCGATCAGCAGCTGGTGCGGCTGGTCACCACCCCATTTGCCGAAGCCGGCGGGCTGCGCCTGTCGGATCTGGGGGTGAATGTGCTGCGCGATGGCACGATTGCGGTGGATGCCGCCCGGCTGGCCAATCTGCCGCCCACCCGCCTGGGCGATGCCGAAGCCCTGTTGCGCGAAGTCGCCGGCCCGGCCCGCGCCGACCGGCCGAACCGCCTGCAAAGCATTGCCGCCAATGTCGGCACCGCCACCACTGGCCTCGCGCGCCGCCGCGATGGCGCCAGCGCCGAACTGGCCCGCATCGACACCAGGGTGGAACAGATGCGCCAGCTGCTCACCCGCCAGTTCGCCGCGATGGACACGGCGGTGGGCCAATCCCGCGCCGCGGCGCAGCAACTCACCCAGTTGATGGACCTGTGGACCGCCGACGCCCGGCGATGACGCGGTCTCAGGCGGCGCGGGCGTCGATCGCCAGCCGGCGCATCTTCTCGATCAACGTGGTGCGCTGCAGGCCCAACAGGCGCGCCGTGTGCGAAACCGTGCCATCCGATTGTTCCAGTGCGGCGCGGATATAGGCGCGCTCCAGATCGGCCAGCAACTGCTTCAGATCAACGCCATTGGGCCCCAGCCGCGCCGGCACCGCCCCCGCGTCCGCCGGGGTGGCCATTCCCGCCGCATCCACCACCTGGGCGGCGCGGCCATGCAGCAACTGGGCCAGCGCTTCGCGGCCGATCACCTCGCCGCCGTGATGAACACAGGCCCTCTCGACGAAATTGCGCAGCTCCCGCACGTTGCCGGGCCAGGGCCAGCGCGCCAGCGCATCCAGGGCGGCGGCGGTGAAGCGCGCCGGGCTCGGCTGGCTGGCCAGGAAATGCTGCACCAGCGCCGGCACATCCTCCGCCCGGTCCGCCAGCGCCGGCATGGCGATGTGGATCACATCCAGCCGATACAGAAGATCGGCGCGAAACCGCCCGGCGGCAATGGCGGCGGCCAGATCGACACTGGTGGCCGCGATCACCCGCACATCCAGGCTGATCGGCAACATGCCGCCCACCCGTTCGATCACCCGGGTTTCCAGTGCCCGCAACAGCTTGGCCTGCATGGCCAGCGGCATGTCGCCCACCTCGTCCAGAAACAGGGTCCCGCCATGGGCCAGCTCGAACCGGCCGGGCCTTGCCTTCACCGCGCCAGTAAAGGCGCCCTGTTCGTGGCCGAACATTTCCGATTCCAGCAGATCGGCCGGCACCGCTGCACAGTTCAACGCCACGAAATTGCGGGCCGCCCGGCGGCTTTTCTGGTGCAGCAACTGCGCCACCACATCCTTGCCGCTGCCTGATGGGCCGGTGATCAGCACCGATGCGGCGGAATCGGCCACCTTGGCGATTTGCCGGCGGATACTGTCCATCGCCGCGCTGTTGCCCACCAACTGGGCCAGTGCGGATGAATTTTCCCGCAACGCCACTTGCGAAAAACGCTTGGTCCGAATAGACATAGCGCAATTCCTTAACGCAAAAACAACTTTCGTTGCTGTTGGTCCCACCCATTTCAGGACTTGCCCAGCAACCGGTCTCTTAAGGCCTTGCGGCGATATTTTAAGGCATGATTGCCTCCGTTATGACAATCGTGTCATTTGATTGACCCCATGGTTCCGGCCAGATCGGACAGGTCATGAGCGATTGTCGCATATTGGTGTTTGAAGCTGCGGCGGCTGGCCGCGGGCCAGGCTGGCAGGCGGTGCCCGCGGCGCCCGATGCGCTGGCCCAGCCGCTGGCCCAGCCGGCCGATCTCGCCCTGATTCGCGCCGAATCAGGCCTCGCCCCCGATCTGGTCGATCGCCTTGCCCTGCCGCTGATCGTGCGGGTCGATGCCGCCACGCCGCCATTGCCGCATTGGCTGGATCGTGCCGATGCCCTGCTGCTGCCGGGGGATGGCGATGATGTTCTGGCCATGCTGGCGGCGCGCCTCGCCGATCTGGGCCCGGCCGGCGTCGCCGATCAATCCACCACGGCCCAGCATATCACCGCGCTCAGCCTGGAGGCGCAGCGCATTGCCGATGCCCTGGCCAGCCTGGCCCGCGCCGCCGATGCCCCGCCGGAAACCCCGGTCGATGCCGCCCTCGTCCGCCGCCTGATCCGCCTGCGCCGGGATCGTGACCGGCATTTCCCCGCCGATCTGTTCGGCGATCCGGCGTGGGACATGCTGCTCGATCTCACCGCCGCGCGGCTGGAACAGCTGGATGTGCCGGTGTCCAGCCTGTGCCTGGCGGCCGCCGTGCCCACCACCACGGCGCTGCGCTGGGTGCGCAGCCTGTCGGAAGCCGGGCTGTTCGTGCGGCGCACCGATCCCACCGATGCGCGCCGGGCCTTCATCACCCTGTCAGACGGGGCGTTTCAGGCGATGCTGGCCTGGCTCAACCGCTTTTCCCGGCAGTTTCAGCCGCGTTGACCAACCGGTTGGTGGCCAGAAATTCCAGCACCGCCGCCAGGCTGCGGTCCGGCGCTTCCTCCATCGGGATATGGCCAATGCCGTCCAATATGGCGACGCGGCTGTTCGGGATCTGCCGGTTGAACCAGGCCGCCACCGAAACCGGGATCAGTCTGTCCTCCCGCCCCCACAGGATCAAGGTCGGCACCTTCAGCCCCGGCAGTTTCGCCGCTGCGCCATCATCGCCCTGATATTGGCCAAAGCGCTGCACGGTCGCCCGCCGGTTGCCGGGATAGAGCAACAGCTCCCAATAACGGTCCACCATCGCCGGCGTGGCAATGGCCTGGTTGGAG
The DNA here is from genome assembly GCA_964488775.1 of uncultured Sandarakinorhabdus sp. GTDB lineage: Bacteria > Pseudomonadota > Alphaproteobacteria > Sphingomonadales > Sphingomonadaceae > Sandarakinorhabdus. Next base: position 10,857 of record CAZAWH010000071.1, read on the forward strand.
ATGGACTGCTGGAAGCTTTTCTCGATCAGGCTGCGCGGCGTGACCGTGGCCAGGATATCGCGCGCCACAGGCACCCGCGCCAGGCGGAAGCCCAGCGGCGGGGAGGAGCCCTTGGGCTGCGGCTGGCCGCTGGCATCAACCAGGATCAGGCCCGCCAGCCGCTCCGGATGCCGGACGGCATAGCGCCAGGCCACGCCGCCGCCCATCGAATTGCCGCCCAGCACGAAGCGCTGCAGGCCCAGCCGGTCGACCAATTGTTCGACAATGCCGACATAGGCCGCATTGGTGTACAGCCCTTGCGGGGTGGGGCCCGACAGACCGTGCGCCGGCAGATCCAGGCTGACAACGCGGATGTTGCGGGCCGTCAGGCGCTGCACCCATGGCTCCCAGGTGTGGAGCGAAGCGTTGCTGCCGTGGATCAGCACGATGGTCAGCCCATCGCGCGGGCCTTCATCGCGGACATGGATGATGGTGCCGGGGGACAGCTCGATGAACTGGCTGGCCGCGTTGGCATATTTGGCCTTCAGGGTGTCGGCCGGAATGTCGGGCGTGGCGAACACCGCCCACAGCACGGCGATCAGGCCGGCCACGACAGCGAGGCCATAGCCCAGACCGCGCCACCAGTTGCGCTTGCGGCCGCCGGCCATCAGATCGCCTCGATGCGGACGGGCAGGCCATCCTTGGGCTTGGGGATGGGGAACATGCGGAAATCGCTTTCCACGTCACCCAGCGGCTTGTCGGCAACGATGCGATGGCCTTCCAGCAGCGCGAAGAAGAACATCTTCACCTGCATATAGGCGAAATGCTGGCCCAGGCACATGTGGGCGCCGCCGCCAAACGGCACCCAGGCATATTTGTGGCGCCCGCGGCTGTTTTCCGGCGTGAAACGGGTCGGGTCGAAATGTTCCGGGTTGGGCCAATATTCCGGCAGCCGGTGGCTGATCATCTGGTTGATGCCGACATGCGCGCCGGCCGGCACGACATGGTTCTGGAACACGAAGCTCTTCACCGCCCGGCGCGGCATCGAGGGCACCGGCGGGATCAGCCGCAGCGCCTCCTTGAACACCATGTCGGTCACCTCCATCTCGCCCAGCGTCTCGTAACTCAGCGCGCCGTGGCGGGCGCGGATGCCGGCGATCTCCTCGCGCAGCCTGTCCTGCCATTCCGGATATTTGGCCAGGCACCACACGATGCTGGTGATCGATGATGTGGTGGTGTCGTGCGCCGCCATCATCAGGAAGTTCATGTGGTCGATGATGTCCTGCTCAGTGAGCAGCTGGTCATTCTCGTCGCGGGCGTTGCAGACCTGGGTGAAGATGTCGTTGGCCACTGTGCCGCGCCGCTTGGGGATCTCGCGGGCGAAATACTGGCTCATGAACGCCCGGCCATCGACGCCGCGCTTCATGGCGGTGAAGGGCAGGGGCTTCCTGACCACGCCGACCGAGGCTGCCACCATGTCGCAAAAGGCCTTGTTGATCTTGTCGGCCTCGCCGCCCCACGGCACGCCCAGGAAACTGGTGGCGGCCAGATCCAGGGTCAGCGCCTTGATCGCCGGATAGAATTTGAAACTCTGCTGGCGCGGCCATTTCTTCAGGCCGCGGGTGATCCCGTCGTCCAGCTGGGCGAAATAATGGCGCATCGGTTCGGTCTTGAACGCGACCGACAGCGTCTTCCGGTGGATGCGATGCTCCTCGAAATCCATCAGCATCAGGCCGCGCGGGAACAGCAGTTCCAGCACCGGGTTCCAGCCCAGCTCGCTGGAAAAAATCTTGTCCTTGTTGAACAGCACCATCTCGTTGGCTTCGGGGCCGATCATCGAAACGCCCCAGCCGCCGAAATCCTGGCGGCGGAAGATATGGCCATATTGTTCGACCAGCTCGCGGCTGCGGCCCAGCGGATTGGCCAGAAACTTCAGCGTGCGCAGCATCTTGAAGCGCGCCGGCTCCATGCCCGGGATATGCTTGATCTCCTCGAAGCCGGGTTCGGGCAGGTCAGCGGGAATGAACTCGCTCTTCGACATCGGGGCATTCATCGGTTGCAGCCTCTCCCTTGGTGCGGAGTGGTGATACGCAGTTGCCGCCGCCTCGGCAATGGTGGGCCATGGCGGCCAATGTCGCGGCTGCTGTCGCGAGGGAGGGGCAGGGCGACATTCATTCCCCTTTCCCGCAGCCCGCACCCCGGCTAACACCGCTGCCGTGACGCCCGATTTCGATCTCATCCTGGCTGGCGGCGGCCTGGCCAACGGCCTGATTGCGCTGCGGCTGGCGCAATTGCGCCCCGAACTGCGCGTGGCCATCGTCGAATCCGGCCCGTCGATCGGCGGCGATCACACCTGGTCAAGCTTCGGGCTGGACATCAACGCGGAACAGCGCCGCTGGACCCAGCCGCTGTTTGCCCACCGCTGGGATTGTTATTCGGTGCGCTTCCCGCGCCACCATCGCACCCTTGATGTCGGCTATGGCACCAGCAACAGCGAACGGCTGGCCGCCGCCGTCGCCGCCGCGCTGCCACCGTCGCACATCATCACCGATGTGCCGGTGGTGGCGCTGTCTCCCACCAGCGTGTCGCTCGCCGATCAACGCGTCCTGCATTGCCGCGCGGTGATCGACGGGCGCGGCCAGAAGAAAACCGACGCGCTTGACCTCAGGTGGCAGAAATTCCTCGGGCAAGAGGTGGAATTGGCCGAGGATCATGGCCTCAAGGGCCCGATCATCATGGATGCCACCATCCCCCAGGCTGATGGCTATCGCTTTGTCTACACGTTGCCCTATGGCCCGCGCCACGTGCTGATCGAGGACACTTATTACAGCGATGGCCGCGACATGGCCCCCGATCTGCTGCGCCGCCACATCGCCGATTATGCCGCCCAGCAGGGCTGGACGATCAGACACGTGATCCGCGAGGAAACCGGCATTCTGCCGCTGGCGGTGGGCGGCAGCATCACCAAGTTCCTTGATGAAGGCGTGCCCGGCGTCGCCCGGGTCGGCCTTGCCGCCGGTCTGTTCCACCCGGTCACTGGCTACAGCTTTCCCGATGCGGTGCGCATGGCCGACATGATCGCCGCGCTGCCCGCCCATGATGCTGCGACCATCCACCGCGCGACCCGCGACCATGCGATGCGTGTGTGGAACAGCCGCGGCATGTATCGCGTGCTCAATCGCATGCTGTTCCTGGCCGCGCATGACGAGGAACGGCGCACGATCCTGGAGCGGTTTTATGAACACCCGGATGATCTGGTCGGCCGGCTTTATGCCGCCGATCTGAAATTGAATGACTGGCGGCGGATCTTTTCCGGCCGTCCGCCCATTCCGCCCCTGCGGGCGGTGGGCACCGTGCTCAAATATGGATTGGGAATGAAATGACGACTGCAGCAGTGATTGGTTCGGGTTTTGGCGGCCTGGCCCTCGCCGTCCGCCTTCAGAGCGCCGGCATCCAGACCACCCTGATCGAAGCCCGCGACAAGCCGGGCGGCCGCGCCTATGTGTTTGAAGATGATGGCTTCAAGTTCGATGCCGGCCCCACCGTCATCACCGATCCCACCTGT
>CAZAWH010000072.1:0-14107 GCA_964488775.1 uncultured Sandarakinorhabdus sp.
CCGATTATGGCGATGTGCCCAACCACACGTTCCGCATCACCAGCGGCTTCGATTTCGCCGATGGCCGCGGCAAGGTGCTGCTCGCCGGCGACTATTTCACCCAGAAGGGCGTCGACACCTATGACCGGCCCTGGCAGCAGTCGGGCTTCTTCCAGATCGACAACCCGGCCTATGTCGCCGGCAATGGCCAGCCGGAACGCCTGGTCGCCGCCGGCATCGGCACCTATCAGTTCACGCCGGGCGGCCTGATCACCGGCCAGCGCACCACCGGGTCCACCACCTTCGGCACCGGTGCGCTCACCGGCCAGTATTTCGGCCAGATCGGCCCCAACGGCCCCGGCCTCACCCGCTTCAACTTCGGCCCCAATCGCGGTCAGTGGATGGTGGGCGGTGATTATCTGATCAGCCGCGAAGGCCATTGGAGCAGCAACAGCCTGGCCCCGCACGAAGAGCGCGGCAACATCTTCGGCCGCCTCAGCTATGAATTCGACCGGGCATTCGTGCCCTATGTCCAGTACAGCTTCTCCGGCTACAACGGCCGCAGCTTCTATCAACAGACGCCGTCGACCGGCGTGACCATTGCCCGCGACAACGCCTATCTGCCGCAGGCGCTGGTCGATCAGATGGTGGCGCTGAACGTCAACGCCATCCAGATCGGCACCAGCAACGCCGGTTTCCCGGCGGCCGGTTCCAACAACACCCGCGAAGTCTATCGCTTTGTCGCCGGCGCCGATGGCGAGTTCGACATCGGCAAGGGCACCTGGAAATACAACGCCTATTACCAGGCCGGCATCGCGCGCACCAACGAACTGCTCACCAACACCTGGCTCAACAGCCGGGTGACCCTGGCCCAGGATGCGGTGCGGGCCCCGGCCGGCAACGCCGCCGGCATCCCGGCCGGCACCATCGTCTGCCGCTCCACCCTGACCAATCCCACCAACGGCTGCGTGCCCCTGAACCGCATTGGCATCGGTGGCGTCACCCAGGCCGCCATCGATTATGTGTTCAACAACGGCGCCCAGCCGCAACGCTATCAGACGCTGCGCCAGGATGTGGCCGCCTTGAGCTTCTCCACCAACGATCTGTTCGAAACCTGGGCCGGAGAGGTCAGCTTCGCCTTTGGCGGTGAATATCGCCGCGAACGCGTGGATGGCTTTGTCGATCCGCAGTTCAACTCGGGCTGGCTCTACGGCAATTATCTCGTCACCCGCGGCAGCTTTGATGTGAAGGAAGTCTTTGCCGAAACCGTGGTGCCGCTGGCCAAGGGCCTGGATTTCAACGGCGCCATCCGCCAGACCGATTATTCCACCAGCGGCAGCGTCACCACCTGGAAGCTGGGCGCCACCTGGCAGGTGATCGACGACATCAAGCTGCGCGTGGTGCGCAGCCGCGACATCCGCGCGCCCAACCTCAACGAACTGTTCGCGCCGGGCACCGCCCGCACCAACACGGTCAACGTGCCGCTGCCTGGCGGCGGCCAGCGCACCGACCAGTTCCTCGAACAGACCACCGGCAACACCGCTCTCAAGCCTGAAGTGGCGATGACCTGGGGCGTCGGCGGCGTCTTCACCCCGACCTTCCTGCCCGGCTTTGCCGCCTCGGTCGATTATTTCGATATCAGTCTCGCTGGCGCCATCGGCACCATCTCGGCGCAGACCATCACCACCCTGTGCCTCGAACAGAACCGGTCCGACATCTGCCCGTTCATCACCTTCAATGGCCCGGTCAGCCCGTCCAGCATCATCACCTCGATCAGGCTGGTGCCGTTCAACTTCGCCAACGTGAAGGTGCGTGGGCTGGATCTCGAAGCCAGCTACCGCTTTGATCTGGGCGGCGGCAAGGCCACGCTGCGCGCGCTCGCCAGCCATTATATCGACAATATCTTCAACAACGGGATCGACGTGCCGCGCGATCTGGCCGGCCAGAATGCCGGCGGCGGCGATGCCACGCCGTCATGGAACTACCGCCTCACCGCCAATTACGAGATCGACAGCTGGAGCTTCAACCTCGTCGGCCGCGGCTTCTCCGATGGCGTGTACGACAACAACTTCATCGAATGCACCACGGGCTGCCCGGTTTCCACCGCCGCCAACCGCACCATCAACACCAACCGGATCTCCGGCCAATGGTACATGGATGCGTCGATCACCAAGAAGCTGAAGCTGGGCGGCTCCAAGGCGGAACTCTTCCTCTATGTCCGCAACCTGCTCAACAGCGATCCGGTGCTGGTCGGCAACGGCCCGACCGGCAACAACACGCCGGCCTATCCGCAAACCAACCGCAATCTGTATGATGTGCTGGGCCGCGTCTATCGCTTGGGCGTGCGGTTCGAATATTGATCGAGAAAAAGGGGGGAAACCACATGAAGGGCAAGATCACGGCGGCGCTGCTGGCCGCATCCATCCTCGCCGGGCCGGCGTTCGCGCTGGCCACCCCGGCGCAGAAGAAGGAAACCGCAACCCTGGTCGATGCGCAGGCCAAGCTGGCGCAGGAAATGGTCGATACGGTGTTCAGCTTTGCCGAACCCGGCTTCCAGGAACACAAGACCAGCGAGTATCTGACCGGCATCCTCGAGAAAAATGGCTTCAAGGTGGAGCGCGGTTCGGCCGGCATCCCCACCGCCTTCACCGCCACCTGGTCCAACGGCCCGGGGCCCAAGATCGCGCTGGGCAGCGACATCGATGGCCTGCTCGGCCTGTCGCAATATCCCGGCGTGGTCGACATGAAGCCGATGGTCGAAGGCGGCCCCGGCCATGGTGAGGGCCACAACAGCGGCATGCCGATGATGATCGTCGCCGCTTTGGCCGCCAAGCAGATCATGGAAAAGAACGGCATCAAGGGCACGCTGATGCTGTGGCCGGGCGTGGCCGAGGAACTGCTCGCCACCAAGGCCTATTATGTCCGCGCCGGCATGTTTAAGGATGTCGATGCGTCGATCTTCGCCCACGTCGGCCGCGATCTCGGCACGCAATGGGGCCCGGCCGGCAACAACGGCATGGTCAGCGTGGAATATACCTTCAAGGGCAAGACCGCCCACGCCGCCGGCCAGCCCTGGGATGGCCGCTCCGCGCTGGATGCGGTGGAGCTGATGAACGTCGCCTGGAACATGCGGCGCGAACATCTGCCCGTCACCCAGCGCAGCCATTATGTCATCACCGAAGGCGGCGGGCAGCCCAACATCGTGCCCGAAAAGGCCAGTGTCTGGTATTATTTCCGCGAGAACAAGTTCAGCTCCATCCGCGGCCTCTATGAAATCGGCAACCGCATCGCCAAGGCCGCCGCCATGGCCACCGACACCACGGTGACCCAGCGCACCCTGGGCTATGCCGCGCCCAATTATGGCAACAAGCCGCTGGCCGAAGCCATGTATGCCAACATCAAGACCGTCGGCCTGCCGACCTGGGATGCCGCCGATCAGGGCTTTGCCAAGGCGATGCAGCAGGCCAACGGCGTCAAGGTGGAACCGCTCACCACCACGCTGGCGCCGCTCTCCACCCCCGACACCCGCGGCCAGTCGATGGGCGGCGGTTCCGACGACATCGGCGACATCATGTGGACGGTGCCCACCATCACCATCCGCTATCCGTCCAACATCCCCAACGCCATCGGCCACAACCGCCAGTCGGCGATCGCCATGGCCACCCCCATCGCCCACAAGGGCGTGATGGTCGGCGCCAAGGTGGTGGCGATGACCGTGCTCGATCTCTTGACCACGCCCAAGATCATAGCGGACGCCAAGCAGTGGCAGCAGGACGTGCAGTTCAAGAGCGACAAATATGACCCGCTGCTCGGCCCCGAAGACAAGCCGGCAATCTGGCTGAACGAGGACATCATGGCCAAGATGCGGCCCAAGCAGATGCCGTTCTATTACGACGCCAGCAAATACAAGACCTACCTGGAACAGCTGGGCATCAACTATGAGGATTTCGCCAAGGTGAAATGATCGCCCTGGCACGGGACGGGAAGGGGGCTGGCACCGCAGGGCGCCGGCCCCTTTGCTGTCACCAGCGCCAGGCGTGCGGGGCCGGCGCCATCAGCCCCCGCGCCTTGGCGATGCCGGCCAGTTGCCAATCCACCGCCAGATCGTTCGACACATCATGGCCGGCAAATTGCGGTGCCGAGGCCTGGTAGAAGCCATCGCGCCGCCGCTTTGGCCAATGGCCGGCAATCCGCGCCATCAGCGCATCGGCATCGCCCGCGCCATCCAGCAGGGCCTGCTTGGCGGCAAAATCCCGGTCCACCAGGCCCTGTCCGCTCGCGGCAAAGCGCGCCACCGCTGCCGCCAGCGCGGGCGGCACGTCACTGCCCGTCAGCCGCAACAACAGGCAATGGCTATAGGCGAGATAGCGTTCCTCCAGCAGCCGGGGGACCTGCATCACCACCGGCTCCGGCGTGCCGGCCAGCCAGAACAGGGCGTGGACCAGGTCCCATTCGGTGATGCCGGCAATCCGGTCCACCGGCAGCCGGTGATCGGGATCGACCCGGTTGCGGCAGGCGATCAGGTCGCGATAGGCGGCATGGGCATCGGCAATCGCGCCGCGCGGATCATCGCCGCGCCGCCACAGCATCATGGCAATGGCGCAATGATCGTCCACCCGGTGGCTGTGGTTCGACAGCAGCAGCGCCGGGTCGCCCTGCCGCTCCAGTTCGGCAAGCCGTGCCGTCGTCTGCGCCGCCATGTCGGCCCGGAATGCCAGCAGCCGGGCGAATTTTTCCGGCAGGCCTTCCGGCGGCGGTGGGCGCTTGCGAAACAGGGAGAAGAAGCCCGGCATGCGCCCATCATAGCCGTGCTTCACGGCCAATCCAGACCCGTTACAGCGCCGGTCTCACAGCGGCGGCCCCGGCGGCTGCGGGAAGCGGCTCCTGGGCCCCTTGCCCCAGCCGATGCTCACCGCCTTGGGCGCCTTGCCGGCCGGATCGGCGAGATAGGTGGCAATGTCCGCCGCCGTCTGCCGGTTGAACGCCGTGCCCAGCGCATCGCCGCCGTCCCGCGCCGGCAGCGCCTTGGCCAGATCCGCCAGCGTCTGCAGCGCCAGCGCCCGGGCTTCCGGCGCGGTGGTGGCGCTCGCCCCCAGGATCATCAGGCCATCCAGCACGCTCTTCTGCACCACGCGCAGCAGGGCCGGATCGCCGCCAGCCCGTGGACTCTGGGCATTCCAGCTCGCCGCCATCAGCGCGTCGATCAATTCGGGCAGCCCCACGCCCTTTGGATCACGCCCCGCCAGCGCCACCATCCGCGCCGCCCGGTCCGGCGCCAGCAACGGTTCCACCACCAGCGCGGCGGCGATGCGGGCGGCGCGCAGCGGATCGAACACCGGATCGTCCGACAGATCTTCCAGGTTGCGGCCCTGGTCGGGCGTCAGATCGGCCAGCAATTTTTCGGGCAGCGCCAGTTCGGCCGGGCTGATCGCCTGCATCAACAGGCCCAGCGTGTCGCGCTGCAACTTCGCCGGGATCAGGCTGGTCGCCGGTCGCTTTTCGCCCTTGGCCACGATGTCGGTGTAAAGCCCGCCGATATATTTCACCGCCGATTCCACCTGGTACCGGTGGTGGAGATAGACCATCCACAGCCGCGCATTGCGCAATTCGCCCAGCGGCTCGCCGGCCTTGAGCACGCTGCTCGGCCCGTAATTGGCGATCAGGATGCGCCGCGCCGCCAGCGCTTCGCCCAGCCCCTCCACCGGGGTCGCCCGGTCGTCATACCAGGTCCAGCGCGGATCGGTTTCGGGCACGAAGATCAGGCCCTGCCGGTGCATGTCCTGGATGATCGCCTCCAGCCCGGCCGCCTCATCGGCCAGCGGGGTATAGGCATAGCGCACCATCATCGTGTCATAGGCGCCAATCGCCGTCTGGAAGCTTTCCGACAGGTCGATGCGCCCGCCCTTCACCTTCACGCGCGGGGTGGGATATTCCATCACGCTGGCCCGGTTGTTCAGGCTGCTGGCGAAATTGTGCTGAAAGCCCAGGGCATGACCAAACTCATGCGCCGTCAGCAACGCCTGGCGCAGCAGCACCATGTCGCGCTGACCCTTGGGCATGTCGCCAAAATCGCCGTTCACCAGCGCCGGATCGGCCACGGTCACGCCGCCGTCCCTGGGCAGCGCCCCGGCATAGGCATCCCAATAATTGGCGATGGTGCGGATGCGGTGCGAATCCATGCGCACCTTGGCACCCAATATCTCGCCGGTGCGCGGATCGCGATAGGGGCCACCGGATGAGAAGCCGCGCTCGTCCCGGTTGATCCACTGCATGTAATTGTATCGGATATCCTGCGGGTCCATGTCGGCCGGCGCGTCCAGCGCCACCAGCGCGTTCTTGAAACCCGCCGCTTCATAGGCCTTGTTCCACCACAACAGGCCCTGTTTCATGGCGTGGCGGATCGGCGCCGGAATCGCCGGATCGAAATAGACGGTGATCGGCGTGACGGGTTCCGAAAGCGCCGCCTTCGGGTCCTTCTTTTCCAGCCGCCAGCGGGTCACCCATTCGGTGTCGATGCCTTCGGAAAAGGGCTGGCTGAAATCCTTGAACCTGAGGGTGGACACGCCAATGCGCGGATCGGCGACGCGCGGCGTGTAGCCGGTGGGCGCCTTGATGAAACTGTGGTGGATGCGCAGCGTCAACGCCTCGGCGGTCGGCGTCACCCCGCGCACCAGCGCGCCGGGGCTCTCGGCGGCAAAGGTGGCGCTGGTCTCGATCTCGCTGTTCAGCGGGAAGGCCTTGATCCGCCCGGGCACCAGCGCCGAGCGATTGGCATCAAGGCGGTAATTGCCCTGGTTCTGCCGGCGCAGGATCGCCTCGATCCCGGCGGCATCGCGCATCAGCAGCGGTGTGGCATCCACGGTGATGCGCCCGCCATCCTCCTTCTCGATGGCGAGGCTGGCCAGCATCGAGGTCGGGAAACTGTCCGCCACCCCGGCCTTGTGCGCGGCATCACCGGTCAGGCTGCGGAAGGCCAGATTCTGTTCCTCCACCAGGATCCGGCTTCCGGCCCGGCGAAAGCGCACCACGGCCGAATCCATGATCCCGCGGTCCAGCGGCAACTCCACCGAGCCGCCGCCACTGGCCAGGCTGACATAATAAAGCACATCGGTGTCGAGCGCCGGGATGGTCAGCAGCACGCGCCCTTTCGCGGCATCAACCGCCACCGGCATATAGGGGGCATCCTGCGCCGCGGCCGGAACCGCCAGAACCAGCGCCAATGCCGAACCAATCAGAAATCGCCGCATGCCTGCCCCCTTGCGCAAATCAGCCGCAACAGTGACATTCCGCCGCCCGCTGCAAAAGCCGGCTTTTGACGCAGGCCGCCCGGCACGCCACACTCGACCGCGCCATGATCCTGACGCCCGAACCCCTGGCCCGCTGCATTGCCGAGGTCCACGCCGCCCTCGCCCGCGCCGACCCCCAACCGGCGATCGCCGCTGCCCTCGCCCGGCTGGTGGCGCGCGATGATTGGCTGCCACCGGCCCATGCCCAGCCACATGCCGAACATTATCAGCAATATCTGCTCCATGCCGATCCCCAGGGGCGCTTTTCCATCGTCAGCTTCGTCTGGGCGCCGGGGCAGCAAACGCCGATCCACGATCATGGCGTCTGGGGCGCCGTCGGCGTGCTGCGCGGTGCCGAACAGGCCCAGGCGTTCGTGGCAGACGGCACCGGCCCGCCGCGCGCCATCGGCGCCCCGCATCTTCTCACCGCCGGCATGGTCGAACAGATCGGGCCGGGGGTGGGCGATGTCCACCAGGTCAGCAATGCCCACCCCGGCGTGTCGGTGAGCATCCACATCTATGGCACGGATATCGGCCGCCACCGCCGCCACGTCTTTCCGCCGGCGGGCGGGGTGAAGCCCTTCATCTCCGGCTATGCCAATGGGCCCGGTGCGCCGCCCTTTGATTGATGCGATGCCGGCTTGACGATGCGGCCGGCGCGGTGCCACGCCTTGCGCCGACGCAACGGGGGGATGAGGATGCACAGGCGCGATGTCATGCGGTGGGGCGGCCTGGCGCTGGGGCGGCCGGCGCAGGCCGGGCCGCGCTGGCAGGCGCTGTGGAACGGGCGTGATCTGGCCGGCTGGACCCGGCTTGGCGCTGCCGCCTGGACGATCCGCGACGGCATCCTGGCCTGTGACTCCGGGCCGATCAGCTATCTCGTCTCCGATGCGGACTTTGGCGATTTCGACCTGCGGGTGGAATTCTGGGTCAGTGCCGAGGCCAACAGCGGCATCTTCATCCGCTGCACCAATCCGGCCGATATCACGCCCACCAACAGCTATGAAGTCAACATCTTCGACACCCGCCCGGATCAGCGTTATGCCACCGGCGCGATCGTCGGCGTGGCCAGCGTGGCAAACCCGCCCAAGGCCGGCGGCCGCTGGAACCGCATGCTGATCAGCGCGCGGGGGGATCGACTGTCCGTCACCCTGAACGGCCGGCGCACGGTCGATGGCGTGCGCGACGCCGCCCACGCCCAAGGCCGCATCACCCTGCAATATGGTGCCGGCGTGGTGAAATTCCGCAAGGTCGCGGTGCGGGCGCTTTAGGGGCGCACCCGCCGGCTGCGGTCCAGCCGCAGCACCAGCCCGGCATGGCGCGGGGTGGTCGCCAGCTGCCACCGGGTCAGCCGCTCATAATGGGCACAAAAGCGGGCGATGGCGGCGCCGTTCATGGGGCCGCCGATGTGGCGTTCCTGTTCGGCGCGCCAGCGCGGTATCGTCTCCCAATCGGGCGCGGCCAGCAGGGCGAGGCCATCCAGCATCGCCCAGGCACGGGTGTAGCCGCCGGCCAGCGCCTGGTTGGCATGGGTGCGCCAGCGGGCATCCGGGTCTTCGTCAGCCTCCAGCGCGTTGACCGGTTCGGCCAGCAGGGCGGCCGGCTGCGCGCGGGCGCCGATGCACCAGCCTTCCAGGATCAGCAGGTCGATCCGTTGGAAACGCCGCCAGTGCTGCGGCGGCAGCCGGTCGTCGCGGCACTTGTCAAACACCGGCAGGCGCACCGGCCGGCGGCTGCGCACGCGCAGCAGCACATCCAGCAGCAGCGGCAGGTCGTGCGTGCCCGGCACGCCGCGCGTCGCCAGCAGCGGGTGGACCTGGCCGGCCAGGGCCAGCCGGCGGCGGCGGGGCAGGTAGAAATCGTCAATCGAAACCGCAACCGCGATGGCGCTACCGGTATCGCCGCCGCCGTCACCCGCATCGCACCGGCCGCCACCGCGGCCCCCGCTGCCGCCACCGGGCGCACCGGACTGGCCACGATCCGACACGCTTTGCGCCAGCCGCGCCGCCAGGGTGGACTTGCCCGACCCCTGCGCGCCGGCCAGGCCGATGATCCGCGCGCCCCGCGCCAGCTGCGGGGCCAGCCAGTCCAGCATGATCGGCAGGGCATCCATTCCCGCCACGCTGCCCCGGCGCCAGCGGGGGCGCAACCCTCATCAACCCAAGGGCTTGCCGGCACGATCCGAAGCGGGCCTGATGGCGGCATGAACAACTGGCCCGATATCCGCGCCGCGGTGGCGAAACTCTGCACCGGCTTCCCCGGCGACTATTGGCGGGCGAAGGACAAGAATTCGTCTTATCCCGTTGAATTTGTTGAGGCGTTGACGCGCGAAGGCTGGCTTTCGGCGCTGATCCCGGAAGAGTTTGGTGGTTCCGGCCTGCCGCTGTCGGCCGCCTGCGCCATCCTGGAGGAGATCCACGCCAGCGGCGGCAACGGCGCGGCGGCCCATGCCCAGATGTATGTGATGGGCACGCTGTTGCGCCATGGCTCGGCCGAGCAGAAAGCCCAATATCTTCCGGCGGTTGCGCGTGGAGAGCTGCGCCTGCAGGCCTTTGGCGTGACCGAACCGACCTCGGGCAGCGACACGCTGTCCCTGCGCACCACGGCGGTGCGCGATGGCGACAATTATTTGATAAACGGCCAGAAAATCTGGACCAGCCGCGCCGCGCACAGCGACCTGATGGTGCTGCTGGCCCGCACCACCCCCAAGGACCAGGTGGCGAAACGCACCGATGGCCTGTCGGTCTTCCTGCTCGACATGCGTGACTGCCCCGGTCTTTCGATCCAACCCATTGAAACCATGATGAATCATGGCACGACGGCGGTCTTCTTCGACAATGTCCGCGTGCCTGCCGCCAACCGCATCGGGGCGGAGGGGCAGGGCTTTCGCTACATTCTGTCGGGCATGAACGCCGAACGCATCCTGATCGCGGCGGAATGCCTGGGCGACGCCCGCTTTTTCCTTGATCGGGCAACGGCTTATGCCAGGGAGCGCCAGGTGTTTGGCCGGCCGATCGGCCAGAACCAGGGCATCCAGTTTCCCCTGGCGGAGGCCCATGCCCGCCTGCACGCCGCCCGGCTGGTGGTGGCCGATGCCTGCCAGCGCTATGAATCGGGCGAAGTGGCCGGGGCCGAAGCCAACATGGCCAAGCTGCTGGCCGCCGAAGCCAGCTGGCAGGCCGGCGAGGCTGCCATGCAGACGCTGGGCGGTTTCGCCTTCGCCGCCGACTATGACATTGAGCGCAAGTTCCGGGAAACACGGCTTTATCAGGTGGCGCCCGTCTCCACCAACCTCATCCTCGCCTATATCGCGGAGCATGTGCTGGGCCTGCCAAAAAGCTATTGAAGGCTGACAAAAACCGCAATCGACGCCGCCCCCCACAGGCGTAGGGTGCGCCCGTTCCAGTTGGAGGAGAGAGACGATGGCCGAAGCCTATATCATCGATGCCGTTCGCACCCCGCGTGGCATTGGCAAGGTGGGGAAGGGCAGCCTTGCCGACATGCACCCCCAGCATCTCGCCGCCGCCGTGCTCAAGGCCGTGGCCGACCGCAATGCGCTCAACACCGCCGAGGTGGACGACATCATCTGGTCCACCTCCACCCAGAAGGGCCGCCAGGGCGGCGATCTCGGCCGCATGGCGGCACTTGATGCCGGCTATGACCTCAAGGCCAGCGGCATGACGCTGGACCGCTTCTGCGGCGGCGGCATCACCAGCGTCAACCTCGCCGCCGCCCAGATCATGAGCGGCATGGAAGATCTGCTCATCGCCGGCGGCACCGAGATGATGAGCTATACCGCCACCATGGCGCAGGAAGAGCGCGCCGCCGGCCTGCCGCCGATGATGATGGGCAGCGGCAACGCCCGCCTGCAGCGCCACCACCCGCAAAGCCACCAGGGCGTGTGCGGCGATGCCATCGCCAGCATGGAGGGCATCAGCCGCCAGGATGTCGACGCGCTGGGCCTCGAAAGCCAGAAGCGCGCCGCGCAAGCCATCGCCGAAGGCCGCTTTGCCAAGAGCGTGATCCCGGTCTATCGCGAGGATGGCACCCTGGCGCTCGACCGCGAGGAGTTCCCGCGCCCGCAGACCACGATGGAAGGCCTGTCCCAGCTGGAGCCGAGCTTTGCCAAGCTGGCCGACATGCCGCTCGATCAGGCCGGCACCACGTTCCGCAAGCTGATCAACGCCAAATATCCCGATCTGAAGATCGAGCATATGCACCATGCCGGCAACTCGTCGGGCGTGGTCGATGGCGCGGCGGCCGTGCTGCTGGCCAGCAAGGCCTATGCCGAAAAGAACGGCCTGAAGCCGCGCGCCCGTGTGGTGGCCATGGCCAACATGGGCGATTGCCCGACGCTGATGCTCAACGCTCCGGTGCCGGCCGCCCGCAAGGTGCTGGCCAAGGCCGGCCTGACGGTGGACGACATCGACCTGTGGGAAATCAACGAAGCCTTTGCCGTGGTGGCGGAAAAATTCATCCGTGATCTCAAGCTGGATCGCGACAAGGTGAATGTGAACGGCGGCGCCATCGCGCTGGGCCATCCGATCGGCGCCACCGGCTCCATCCTGATCGGCACCGTGCTCGACGAACTGGAACGGCGTGACCTGAAGCGCGGCCTGGTCACCATGTGCGCCGCGGGCGGCATGGCGCCGGCCATCATCATCGAACGCGTCTGATCATCCCCCTCTCCCGTTCGGGGAGAGCGGGGCGAGCGCAGCGAGCCGGGAGAGGGTTTGCGTGTACAATCTTCTCTCCGGCCTCACTGTGGTGGAGGCGGCGGCGTTCGTCGCCGGGCCGACCGGCGGGCTGTATCTGGCGCAGATGGGGGCCGAGGTCATCCGCATCGACCAGATTGGCGGCGGGCCGGACCACAAGCGCTGGCCACTCAGCGACGGCGGCGACAGCCTCTATTGGGAAGGGCTGAACAAGCAGAAACGCTCGATCCAGATCGATCTGGTGCGCGCCGAAGGCCGTGAACTGGCCCAGGCGCTGGCCACCGCGCCGGGGGCAGACAAGGGCCTGTTCCTCACCAATTTTCCGGTGGATGGTTTCCTGTCCCATGCCGCGCTGGCGGCACTGCGGCCCGATATCATCACGGCACGCATCATGGGCTGGGCCGATGGCAAGCCGGCGCTGGACTATACCGTCAACGCCGCCGTTGGCGTGCCGGGGATGACGGGGCCGGTGGGGGACAACCGCCCGGTCAACGCCGTGCTGCCGGCCTGGGATCTCCTGGGCGGCGCCTGGGCGGCCTTTGCCATGGTCAGCGCGCTGCATCGGCGGCGGCAGACGGGCGAAGGCGCCGAAATCCGCGTGCCATTGTCCGATCTGGCGGCCACCTCCCTGTCCCATCTCGGCTTTGCTGCCGAAGCCTTGCTGCACGGCGATCGCGGCCGGCTGGGCAATGATCTGTTCGGCGCCTTCGGCCGGGATTTCGCCACAGCCGATGGCACACGCGTCTATCTGGTTGCGATCACGCCGAAACAATGGCGCGGGCTGGTGCAGGCGCTGGATCTGGCCGACGCCATCGCCGCGGTGGAAGCCGCGACCGGTGCCGATTTCGCGCGCGATGAAGGCGCCCGCTTCACCCACCGCACCCGGCTGTTTCCGCTGTTCGAAACCGCCATTGCCGCGCGCACGCTTGCCGATCTTGGCCCGCTGCTCGATGCCGTCGGGGTCACCTGGGGGCCTTATCAATCGCTGGCGGCGGCGGTGCGCGGCGATGCCCGGCTGTTCACCGCCAACCCGCAGTTCCAGGCCATCACCCACCGCTCCGGCCTCACCTATCCCGCCGCCGGCCCGGCCGCGACATTGGCGGGGGAGCCGCGTGGCGCCGTGCGCCCGGCCCCGGCCCTGGGGGCGGACACGGATGCCGTGCTGGCCGAACTGCTCGGGCTGTCCGGCGGGGCGATCGGCCGGCTGCATGATGAAGGGCTGGTGGCATGACACCCGATGATCTCGCCCACTGGCAAGGCTGGTGCGGCAAGCCCGAATGGCGGGAAGAGGTGCTGCACGCGCCCGACGTCTTGCGCCTGGCCGAGGCGCTGGGCTGGGATGTGGAGGCGCTGGGCTGGCCGCCGCTGGGCCATCTGGCGCTGTTTCTGCCGCCGCCGGGCCCGCGCGGTCCCGATGGCCACCCGGCGCGCGGCGGCTTTTTTCCGCCGGTCGGCCTGCCGCGCCGCATGTTCGCCGGCGCCGATTATCGCTTTCACCGCCCGTTGATCGCCGGCATGCCAGCGATGCAGATGCGCGTGCTGGAACGCCTGACGCCCAAGCATGGCCAGAGCGGGCCCCTGCTGTTGGGCCAGGTGCGCGTGGAAATCTGGCAGGACGGCGAAAAGGCGCTGGAGGAGGCGCAAACCATCGTCTGGCGCGACGATGGCCCGGCGCTGGCAATGCCCGTACCGGTGCCAGCCGATCCAGCGCCAGTGGGCGACGCCGTCTTCACCCCCGATCCGGTACAACTGTTCCTGTTTTCCGCCGCCACCGCCAATGCGCACCGCATCCATTATGATGCGCCCTATGCGCGCGACGAGGAATTTTACCCCGGCCTCGTCGTCCACGGCCCGCTGGTCGCCGCCCAGTTGCTCGGCCTGTGGGAACGGCGGCACGGCCCGGCCCGGCACTTCGCCTTCCGCGCCCAGGCGCCGCTGTTCGCCGGGCAGCCGATCACGCTGGTGGCCGGTGAAGATGGCTTGGCGGCACGGCGCTGCGATGGCACGCTGGCCCAAACTGCAACTGCCGGGTGAGACGATGGACGCTGAAACCTTTGGCCTGCTGAAAGACCAGCTGGCCCGTTATGTCGAGGAACGGCTGATCCCGGCCGAGGATGCGGTGGAGGA
>CAZAWH010000073.1:0-14039 GCA_964488775.1 uncultured Sandarakinorhabdus sp.
AGGATGGTGTTCTTGGTCGACAGATAGACCGGCCAGCCGCGATCCAGGCCATAGTTCATGCAGGCGCGGGCGAAATCACGGATGCTGTCATCCAGGTTGTACATGCCCATGGCCACACCGGCCGACGGGAATTCGAACACCTCTTCCTCGATCACGCTGGAACCGTCGTGCGCTTCCCAGCGCATGGTCAGCTTGCCGGGGCCGGGCACCTTGAAATCGGTGGCGCGATACTGGTCACCAAAGGCATGGCGGCCGATGACGATCGGATCGGTCCAGCCAGGGACGAGGCGGGGGACAGACTTGATGACGATCGGTTCGCGGAACACCACGCCGCCCAGAATGTTGCGGATGGTGCCGTTGGGCGATTTCCACATCCGCTTCAGCCCGAATTCCTTCACGCGGGCTTCGTCGGGCGTGATGGTGGCGCACTTCACGCCCACGCCAAACTGCCGGATCGCGTTGGCCGATTCCACCGTCACCTTGTCGTTGGTGTCGTCACGATTCTCGATGCCCAGGTCGTAATAGCGCAGATCGACATCCAGATAGGGCAGGATCAGCTGTTCGCGGATCCACTGCCAGATGATCCGGGTCATCTCGTCGCCGTCCAACTCGACAACGGGGTTTTCGACCTTGATCTTCGGCATCGTCCTGTTCCTGTCATACTGCGACGTAATGTAGCAGTGTCTTAGGGGTTCGAGGCCGCTCCGGTCAATGGTTACGCGGCGCTTCGCCCATAAGCTTTTCCGACAGGGTGGCCAGATTGTCCAGCGGCTCGGCCAGGCGGGCCAGATGCGGCGGGCCAAAGCCGGCGGCACCGATATGGGCCAGCAACGCCTCCAGCGGCGCCCAGTATCCATTGCCGCCCAGCAACCAGATCGGCTTGTCGTGAATGCCCAGTTCCCGCCAGGTCAGGCTTTCGAACAATTCGTCCAGCGTGCCGATGCTGCCGGGCAGGGCAATGATGGCATCGGACAATCGGTGCATCAGCGCCTTGCGCTCGTGCAGGGTTTCCACCACGTGCAATTCGTCCAGCCCGTCCTGCGCGACTTCGGTGGTCATCAACAGGCGCGGGATGATGCCGATCACCCGGCCACCCTCCGCCTTGCAGGCCCGCGCCGCCACGCCCATCAGGCCCACGCGGCCGCCGCCATACACCAGGGTGACACCGGCACGGGCGCACAGGCGGCCCAGGCCATCGGCCAGTTCGGCATGGGCAGGATCATGGCCGGTACGCGAACCACAAAACAGCAGCAGGGATCGGATCATGCCGCCGCCTGTGGCGCAAAGTGCCAGCGGGCGCAATCCGGGGCCCGGCAATCGCCCGATTTGCCAAGCCGTGGGCGAGGCGGGTAAAGCAATCGGCATGAACGAAGCCGAAACCCCGTCCGATCGCCCAGAACCGCCCAAGGAACCGCCCAAGCTGGCCGAACCCGCCGATCCGGCGCTGTCGCCGCTGGCCGCCGATCCCGCGCCGGAAACACTGCCCGAACCGCCGCCCGTGCCGCCGGGCCCGTTGCCGCTGGTGCCGGGCGAAACCGCCAAATACAACATCCCCGACATGCACCCCGAAGGCCGCAAGTTCCTTGGCCTGGCGCTGGCGGCGGTGCTGGTGTCGGGCCTGTGGCTGGAATGGACCGCGCTCAGCTTCATCCTGCTCGGCCTCGCCATCTGGGTCGCGGCCTTTTTCCGCGATCCGGTGCGTGTCACGCCGCTGGGCGATGATCTGATCGTGTCGCCGGCCGATGGCCTCATCAGCCTGATCACCAACGTGGACGTGCCGCGCCAGCTGGTGGGGGAAGGCGGGTTGAACCCCGGCCTCGTCACCCGCATCACCGTCTTCATGAACGTGTTCGATGTGCACGTGAACCGTGCGCCGGTCGCCGGCCGTCTTACCCGCATCGTCTATGTGCCCGGCAAATTCCTGAATGCGGAACTGGACAAGGCGAGCGAAGAGAATGAGCGGCAATATTTCGTGATGGAAAATGCCGCCGGCGAAAGGATCGCCTTCACCCAGATCGCCGGCCTGGTGGCGCGGCGCATCATGAAATGGGTGGCCGTGGGCCAGATGCTCAAGGTGGGCGAACGCTTTGGCCTGATCCGCTTTGGCAGCCGGGTCGATGTGTTCCTGCCGGCCGGTTATGTGCCGGCCGTCGCGGTGGGCCAGCGCAGCATCGCCGGGGAAACCATTCTGGCGGTCAAGGGCACGCCGCTCTTGAAGGGCGCCACCAGCCAGTGAGCTTGCAAGTTGAACGCGCGCGGCTGATGCTCTGCTGATGACCCTGCCCGAACCGCCCCGCCGCCGCGGCATTCCGCTGCGCGCCGTGGTGCCCAACGCCGTCACCGTGCTGGCGCTGGGCTGCGGCCTCACCGGCGTGCGCTTTGCCATCGGCGGCGAATGGGAAAAGGCGGTGGCGTTCATCCTGCTGGCCGCCGTGCTCGATGGCATTGATGGCCGCATCGCCCGGCTGCTCAAGGCCACCAGCCGCTTTGGCGCCGAGCTGGACAGCCTGTCCGACGTCACCGCCTTTGGCGTGGCGCCCACCCTGCTGCTCTATCTGTGGGCGTTGCAGCATCTGCCCGGCCGGCTGGGCTGGGTGATCGCGCTCGCCCATGCCATTGCCTGCGCCCTGCGGCTGGCGCGGTTCAACGCCCAGATCGACGCCGCCGATCAACCGCACAAGCGGCTGGGCTATCTCACCGGCATTCCCGCCCCGGCCGGCGCCGGCCTCACCCTCACGCCCTTCTATCTGCAATTCTGGCTGGATCCGGTCTGGCTGCAGGACGAGGTGGTGCGCGCCAGTGTTGTCGCCGTCACCGGCCTCGCGGTGGCCTTCATGATGGTATCGAACCTGCCAACCTACAGCTGGGGGTCGGTGCGCCTGCGGCCGTCGTGGCGCTTCCCGGCGCTGGCGGTGATCGGCCTGCTGGCCGGGGCGCTGTTCACCAATCCCTGGGCCACGCTCACCATCTTCAGCGCGGCCTACGCCCTCAGCATTCCCTTTGCCATCTGCTCCTACGCGCGGATCAGGGCGCGGGACGAAGCCGCCCGCCGCGCCACCGGCACCGGCATCCAGCCCTGACGTGCTTCGCCGCGCAACGCCGCGCGCAGCACCATCCCGGCATCGCCCAGCATCAGCGCCACCAGCGCCCACGTGGCCAGGCACGCCACCAGCATCAGCATCATCGTCATCGCCCGTCTCCATCACGCGAATCGCGGCAATGTTCCGCTTTCGTTCGCATGGTTATGTTCCGCATTCGTTCCATCTGTCAACGGCTCTTTTCGGCCGGCCACCATGACGTTATGACAATTCGGCAAAGTCGGTGCGGGCGGGGAGCCCGCCGCCGCGGGGAGGGACATATGATGCACGGAACCATGCAGGATTGGCCGCTGTTGGTGCACAAGATCATCGACCACGCCGCCATCTATCACGCCGGCCGCGAGGTGGTGAGCCTGGCCTGCGAAGGCCATGTCCACCGCTCGACCTGGGCGGAGGTTCGCGGCCGCGCCCGCCGGGTTGTCGCCGCCCTGCAGGGTCTGGGCGTCCAGCCCGGAGACCGGGTCGCCACCCTGGCGTGGAACACCTGGCGTCATGTTGAAAGCTGGTATGGCATTTCCGGCGCCGGCGCGGTGGCCCACACCATCAACCCGCGCCTGTTCGAGGAACAGATCACCTATATCGCCAACCACGCCGAAGACCGGGTGCTGTTCTTCGATCTCACCTTCATCAAGCTGGTCGAGAAGCTGGCGCCCCAGTTCAAGACGATCCAGCATTATGTGCTGCTGACCGATCGCGCCCACATGCCGGCCGACACCAGCCTCAACCTCTTGTGCTACGAGGATCTGCTTGCCGCGCACGACGAGGCGGAGTGGGTCGCCGTGCCCGAAACCGCGCCGGCCGGCCTGTGTTACACCAGCGGCACCACCGGCAACCCCAAGGGCGTGCAGTACAGCCACCGCTCCAACGTGCTGCATGCCATGGCGGCCTGCGCCACCGACACGTTCGGCATGAGCGCCCGCACCGTCGTGCTGCCGGTTGCGCCCATGTATCACGCCAACGCCTGGTCCATCCCCTACACCGCGGCCTGTGCGGGCGCGAAGCTGGTGATGAACGGCCCCAATTTCGATCCGCCCACGCTGCACAAGCTGATCGTGGACGAAGGCGTGGACCTGGCGCTGGCCGTGCCGACCATCTGGCTGGGCATGATGCAATATCTTGAGAAAACTGGCCAAGGCCTTGGAAAGCTTGATCGCACCGCCATCGGCGGTTCGGCGGTGCCGCGCGCCATGATCGAGGCCTATGACAAGCTGGGCGTCAAGGTGCTGCAACTGTGGGGCATGACGGAAATGAGTCCGCTCGGCACTGTTGGCGTTGGCTTGCCTGAAACGGAATCAATGTCTTATGAACAACAGCTCGATATCCGTATCAAGCAGGGACGCGGGATTTTCGGCGTCGAGATGAAGATTGTCGACGACGAGGGTCGGGAACTGCCGCGCGACGGCAAGGCCTTTGGCCGCCTCTTGGTGCGCGGCCCTTGGATCGTCGGCAGCTATTTCAAGGGCGATGGCGCCTCGGCGTTCGAGGATGGCTGGTTCGACACCGGCGATGTCGCGACGCTGGATCCGCTGGGCTATATGCAGATCGTTGACCGCGCCAAGGATGTGATCAAGTCCGGCGGCGAATGGGTGTCCTCCATCGATCTGGAAAATGTCGCCGTTGGCGCCCCCGGCGTGGCCGAGGCCTGCGTGATCGGCGTGCACCATCCCAAGTGGGACGAACGCCCGCTGCTGCTGGTGGTGCCCAAGGAGGGTGCCGAGGTGACGAAGGACAGCGTGCTGGCCTATCTCGACGGCCGCATCGCCAAATGGTGGACGCCCGATGATGTGCTCGTCGTCCCCAGCCTGCCGCACACTGCCACCGGCAAACTGCTGAAAACGGCGCTGCGTGAGCAGTACAAGGACTACAAGCTGCCGACAGCGTGAGTCAGTGCATGCGGCCGCCGTTGGGCACCGGCATGTCCGGTCCCAGCAGCACGATGGCGCCGCCAGCATCCGACAGGCCGAGCACCAGGACCTCGCTCATGAACGGGCCGATCTGGCGGGGCGGGAAGTTGGTGACGGCAATCACCTGGCGGCCAACCAGCGCTTCCGGCGTGTAATGCACGGTGATCTGGGCGGAGCTTTTCTTCACGCCCAGTTCTGCCCCGAAATCGATGCGCAGCTTGATGGCGGGCTTCCTTGCTTCCGGAAACGGCTCGGCAGCGATCACCGTGCCGACGCGGATATCCACGGCCAGAAAGTCATCAAGGCGGATCGGCGGGCTGCTCATGGCCTTGTCATGCCATCAGCGCCCCACCGGTCAAGCGGTGATCAGGGCCGGGCTTCCAGCACCATGTTGAACGGCCCTTCGGTGGCGCGGCGGACCTGGGCGAAGCCAGCCTCCTTCAGCACGGCGGTCAGCCTGGCTTCCCCTGCCTGCGCGCCCAGGGCTTCGCCCACCTCCTGCGCCAGCGAAGTCGGCACGCAGATCATGGTCGAGGCGTTGTAATAGAGCCGGCTGACGGGATTGCCCACCGCGTCGGCGGGCGTGTTGCTGGCAATCGGCTCCACCAGCATCCAGCGGCCATCGGGTTTCAGCAGGGTGCGGATATGGGCGGCGCAGCCGCGGGGATCGCCCATGTCGTGAAGGCAGTCGAACATGGTGACAAGATCGAAATCCCGTTCCCCGATGTCCTTCGCCGCCATGGTTTCAAAGCGCACCCGATCGGCAACGCCATGGGCGGCGGCATGGGCATTGGCCTGTTCGATCGACGGGCCGTGGAAATCATAGCCGATGAACTGGCTGTTCGGGAACGCTTGCGCCATCAGCAGGGTCGAAAAGCCGACACCGCAGCCGATATCGGCCACGCGCACGCCGCGTTCCAGCGCCGGCACCATGCCATCCAGCGCCGGCAACCAGGCCTGGACAATGGCATTGACATAGCCGGGACGGAAAAACGCCCCCACCGCGCAGAACAGGCAGCCGGCACTGTCTCCCCAGGCGACACCATGGCCGGTGTGGAAGGCCGCTTCCACCTTGGGCTGGCCTTCCACCATGGCGGCGGCCAGATCAAAGGCGCCGGCCAGATAGACCGGGCTGTCCTCAACCGCGAACACCATCGCCTGTTCCGGCGTGAGGAAAAAGCCGCCCGTGGCCGGATCAAGGCTGACATAAAGGTTGCAGGCTTGCGCCATGGCCCATTCCTGCACATAACGCTCGGCAAGGCCGGTGCGGGCGGCCAGCGCCGGCACGGTCAGCGGCCCGGCTTCGGCCAGCGCCTTGAACAGGCCCAGCCGGAACCCGATCCGCACGGTCGGCACGCTGAACGCGCCCCCCAGATCGCCGAGCATCCTGCCGACGAGCGCATTCAACTTGTCCATATCAAGATCGGCCATGATCGCCATGTCCCCGTTTGCCGGGACTGGATCATACCGATGCCGGAACAGTGATAGTCTGCCCCGCTGGCCACCCCGTCAAGCGCAATTGACGATTGGCCGGTTCAGAACAGGCTGAACTGATCCGTTGGTGGGCGAAAGCGGCTGCAATCCAGCATGATGCGGTCCCGGCTCAGGCCATGGGCGGCGCAGGCCTTGTGAAAGCGTTGCTGCATCAGCTGGGCAAACGGGCCCTGCGCCCGGAAGCGTTCGAAGAAGCGGGGATCATTGTCCTTCCCGCCGCGCATGGTCTGGATATGGTGCATCACCCGGGCGGCGCGATCGGGGAAGTGCAGCCCCAGCCAGTCGCGGAACAGCGGCGCCACTTCGTGCGGCAGGCGCACCGGAATGGAATAGGCCCCAACTGCGCCGGCTGCTGCCGCTGCCGCCACGATCGCCTCGATCTCGTGATCGTTGATCGCCGGGATCATCGGGGACAGCGAGGCAAACACCGGCACGCCTGCATCGGACAGCGTACGGATCGCGGCAATCCGGCGGGTCGGCGTCGCAGCGCGCGGCTCCATCAACCGCGCGAGGCGGGCGTCCAGCGTCGTCACGCTGATCATCACCGCCGCCTGGCCGCGCGCCGCCATCGCCGCCAGCAGATCTGCATCGCGGCACACCCGGTCGGATTTGGTTGTGATGGTGACAGGGTGCTGGCATTCATGCAGGATTTCAAGGATTTGCCGCGTGATCTTCCAATCCCGCTCGATGGGTTGATAGGGATCGGTGTTGGTGCCCAGCGCGATGGGCGCGCAATTGTAGCCGCGTTTGGCCAGTTCCGCCCTCAACAGCGCCGGCGCGTCCGGTTTGGCAAACAGGCGGCTTTCGAAATCCAGCCCGGGCGACAGATCGTGAAAGGCGTGGGTGGGTCGGGCAAAGCAATAGACACAGCCATGCTCACACCCCCTGTACGCATTGATCGAGCGGTCGAACGGCACATCGGGGGACTGGTTCTTCGTGATGATCGTGCGCGGCCGTTCCACCGTCACCGTGGTGCGCAGCGGCGGCGGCGCATCATCCACCAGCGCCGCACTGTCCAGCCAGTCGCCATCGGCTTCCCGCGCGGCCAGGCCAAAGCGGGTGGGCACGGCATTGCGCGCGGCACCGCGGCCATGAGGGGCAGGGGGCGTGGCCATGGCGGCACTATAGCCACAGAAGTGGAACATAAAAAGAACAAAATTGCAAGGCCGCCGGCGATTTGCAGCTTGCCATTGCAGCGCAGCCGGTGCCTGATGGCGATGGTTCACCAGGGGGGGAGAAAGCAATGCCGGGCATGAACAGTCTGCTGACCAGGGCCGGCGCCGCGCCGGCCGCGCTTGCGCTGCTGCTGGCCGGATGCACGGCCCAATCGGCGCCAGCGCCGGTTGACCGCGCAGCGGTTGCGGCCGAGGTGAAGGCGGCGATCCGCACCCAGATCGACGCCTATGCCGCCCGCGATCCCGAAAAGGCCGCCAGCGTCGTCGCGCCCGACATGCTGGGCATGTTCCATGGCGCCCCCAACATGGTCGGGAAAGACGCCGTCCTCGCCCAGATGAAGGCCCAGATGGCAGACCCGGCGGTCAAGCTTGAGGCGACGGACGAGACCGTGGATGTGGCCGGATCGGGCGACATGGCGGTGTATCGCGCCGTCTATCGCTTCACCTTCACCAATCCGGCCACTGGCCAGCCGGCGGTGGAAACCGGCAATTGGGTGGCGGTGTTCACCCGCCAGGCCGATGGCCGCATGAAGCTGAGCAAGGACATGGTGCTCGACCTGCCGGCCAGCTGAGCTGCCTCAGGCCGCGACATGGCCCAGCGCCAGCGCCTCGCGGGTCAGCACCTCGGCCCGCAGGGCGCGGGCATCGGCCAGGGCATTGTGGGGCAGGGCGCTTTGCCGGGCGGTTTCAAAGCCGGGCAGGTTGATCAGGTCAAAGCGCACATGCGGCACCATGCGCCGGCCCTGGAACACCAGCAGCGCGGCGGCATGGGCGATATCCTCCGGCCAGTCGGCCACCAGCACCGGTTCGGGATCGTGCGCCAGATAGGCAGACAGGCCGGCAACCACCTCGGCGCGCGATTGCGGCGTGGCGCCCAGGCGCGGCATCACATGCTCTGCCACCCAGCGCAGCGGCCGGTGGCAGGGCAGCACGGCGTAAAAATCGCCATGCCCCTCCACCTCCGGCACCAGCGCGATGGAAATGAGCGGGCCATCAAAGCCATTGAATTCGCAATCAAGGAAATAGCGCACGGCCTCAGGCTTCCCGCAGCCGGGGGATGAGATCGACGAAATTGCATGGCCGGTGGCGGGCATCGAGCTGGCTGGCCAATATGCCGTCCCAGCCATCCTTCACCGCCCCGGTGGAGCCGGGCAGGCAGAAGATATAGGTGCCGCGCGCCAGCCCGGCACAGGCGCGGGACTGGATGGTGGACGTGCCGATGGATTGAAAGCTGAGCCAGCGGAACAATTCGCCAAAGCCGGGGATCGGCTTTTCCACCACGGCATCCAGCGCTTCGGGCGTCACGTCGCGGCCGGTCACGCCGGTGCCGCCGGTGGTGATGATCACGTCGACCGCGGCATCATCGATCCAGGCATTGAGCTGCGCCACCAGCGCCGGCACCTCATCGCGGATGATGGCGCGCGCCGCCAGGCGATGGCCGGCTTCGCTGATCCGCGTCACCAGCGTGTCGCCCGACGTGTCGGTGGCGGCATCGCGCGTATCGCTCACCGTGGCGACGGCGATATTGAGCGGAACAAACGCAAGCGACTCATCAATCGGCATGAAGCAAGCTAAGCTGGTGTGGCCACACTTGTCATGGTGGCAGAACGGCGGGGGGCAATATGGCGCGGGTGATGGCGATGATCTGCGTGGCCGACCGGCTGCGCGCGCGGGCCTTCTATGCCGATGTGCTGGGCCCGATCCTCGGCATCGGCGCGCCGGCCATCGATGATTTCGGCGATCAATTCCCCTGCGGCGATGGTTTCATCCGCCTCACCGCCTTGCCCGACTGGCAGGCCGGCCCCTATCCTGTGCTGGGCTGGCAGGTGGACGATGCGGCCGGCGCTGCCACGGCGCTGGTGGCGGCCGGCGTTGCCATGCTGCGCTATCCCGGCTTTGATCAGGATGCATTGGGCCTGTGGACCGCGCCCGGCGGCGGCGCCCGCATCGCCTGGTTCCACGACAGCGAGGGCAATCTGCTCAGCCTGACGCAGCAGCGCTGACGCGTTATTTCCCGCCGGCCACGGCGCGTTCGTCGTCTGGCCAATATTCGGGGCGGAAACTGCCCGGTTCCGGGCGCGGGCGCACCGCCGCCGGCTCCCGCTTCACCATCAACGGGCCACCAATGCCGGGCAGGCGCGGCCACAGGCCTTGCGCCAGCGCGTCCAGCGCCGCCGGCTGTTCGCCATCGCGCAGGGCATAGATCCAGTAATTCCTGAGCACGATTTCCACATAATGGCGGGTCTCGCGATAGGGGATGGATTCGATGAACAGCAACGGATCGCCCTGGTCATCCAGCGTGCGGTTCCAGGTCTGCACCGCGCCCGGCCCGGCGTTGTAGGCCGCGATCACCTTGGGCAGCAGCCCTTGCGTCAAGCCCATCCGCCCCAGCACCTCCAGATAGGTCTGGCCCAATTCAAAGCTGTAGGCCGGATCGCCCATGTCGCCGGCCCCCAACGGCCCCTGCAGCAATTCCGGATTTTCCCGCGCAATCCGCGCCGCCACCAGCGCCCGCGTGTCGGGCATCAACTGCATCAGGCCCCTGGCGCCAACGCGGCTGGTGGCGTTGGTGGCAAAGGCCGATTCCTGCAGGGCATGGGCAAAGGCCAGCGCCCGCGGCACCCGCCAGCCGCGGAACGGCACCCATTCCGGCGCCGGATAGCGCGCGCTCAACGGCGCCTCCAGCCCCAGCGGCGGGCGCACCGCCAGGCTGTATTGCGTCGCCGGCAGGTCCAGCCGTGTGGCCAGCCGCAAGATGGCCGGAAAGGCTTCGGGCGGCGCGGTGGCGGCCAGATGGCGCAGCTCGCGATCGGCCAGGCCCAGTTGCCCGATTTCCACCAGCGCCGCCGCCCGCTTCGCGCCGGGCACATCTTTCAGATAATTCCAGTCGGCGGTGATGAAATCCGGCTCGCGCCAGTCCAGCCCCTGATCCAGCCCCAGGCTGCGCCGCGCCAATATCCCGTAAAATGTGCCGGCCGCCGTCGCTGCCCGCGCCAGCCGGTCGGCCCGGTTGGCCGCATGGCCCAGCCGTTCCCACGCCCGGGCCGACCAGAAGGCCGCCGCCGCGCGCAGATCCTCGCGGCCATCCTTCACCAGGTCAAAGGCCTGCGCCGCATCCTGCCAGCGGCCCAGCCGATAGGCCGCCAGCCCGGCCGTCCACGCGCCATCGGCTGCGCCCTTGCCCAACCCGGCGCTCGCCTCGAGCCCCATGCGCCAGGCGGCCAGATCATCGCCCATGCGATAATGGTTCCAGGCGATGCGCGCCGCCCAATCGGCCCGGGCAAAGGGCGACAGCCGCGGCGCTTCGCCCAGCCAGATCCGCTCCGCCTCGTCGTTGCGGTCGGCGGCCAGCAACGGCTTCAACCGGCTGCCGACATCGCCATCCACCGGCCCGGCCGCCACGGCAAAGCCCGTCGCACTCGCCGGGCGGATCGGCCGCACATCGGGCAACAGCGGCAGCGGCGCGGCATCCGCCCCCGGCATCGCCTCGGCCAGCCTTGCCACTTTGGCCGACAGCGGCAGATCGGGATTGCTGGCCAGCCAGCCGGCCAGTTCGGCCCGGCTCAGCTTCACACCGGCCCCGCGCGCCACGATCAGGGCGGCGCGCGCCGTTTCCGTCAGCAGCCCGGCCGGCTGCGCCGCGATCGCCGCCTCGGCCTTGCTCAGCCGTCCGGCCTCCAGATCGAGGAAGATCGGCCGCCACGCCGCGCGCTCGGCCTCGGTCAATTGCGGCGGCACCCGGCGCTGCCGTTCGGTGATGCCGCTGGGGGCCACCACGGTGATGGTCGGCGATGCCGGCGGCGGCAGCGGTTCGGCCAAGGGGTCGGCTGTGGCCGCACCGGCCGCCAGGATCAGCACCGCCCACATCAGGAAATGGCCGCCCGGAACAGCTTCAGATGCTCGAACGCCTGTTTCTTCAGTTCCTTGTCACCCCGCATGGTGCGCGGGTGGAAGCTGGGCAGCAACTGCGCGCCGCCCCAGGCAAACCAGCGGCCCCGGCTGCTGGCAAGCCGCGCCGTGTCGCCGGCCACCGCCGCCGCCGATTGGCCCAGCGCCAGCACCAGCCGCGGCGGATGAAACGCCACCAGCCGGTCAAGCACCGGGCCAAAGCGGGTGAAATGGCTGGGCGGCGGTTCGGCATCACCAGGCGAAGGGAAGGGCAGGCGGCTGACCAGCGCCACCTGGCCCCAGTCCAGCGCCACCGCGGCCAGCATGCGATCGATGGTGTCGCGGTGCGCCGGGTCCTCGTCCGGCCGGTCGATCAACAGCCAGATGCCGCGTTCCACCGCGCCATGGCACAGCAGCGGCGGGGTGCTGCGCGCCTGCGGAAACTTGGCCAGTAACGCCAGCAACGCCGGCACATCGGCACAGTCCAGTGCCGGGTGGCGTTCCGGCGCCGGCCGGGCGGGCGGTTTTGCCAGGGATGGGGCCGGCGATGGGGCGGGCGATGGCGCGGCGTCCGGTGTCTGGGCAAAGGCCATGGCCGGCGGCGGGGCCTCCACCGGATCGGCGCTCAACCAGTCGCGCGGGCTGTCGGTCACCGCGACATCGGCCCCGGCCGCCACCAGGAACGCCAGCGCGGCGCGGGCATCGTCGGCAGACAGGGAAGGCGGGGGGTGCGGCACGATCCCGCAAAAGCACCAGTGTCGCCCGTCTGGTCAAGCCTTGGCCATGCCGCTATCTGTTGAACCATGGCAAAGCTGCGGCGGGACGCCGTGGCCAGGATGGGGATGACGTAAAGTGAGCGAACGCGAATCCATGCCCTATGATCTGGTGATCGTGGGCGGCGGGCCGGCGGGCCTGTCGGCGGCGATCCGCGCCAAACAGGAAGCGCAGCGCCTGGGCGTGGAGCTTTCGGTGTGCATCCTCGAAAAGGGCAGCGAAATCGGCGCGCACATCCTGTCGGGCGCGGTGGTCGATCCCAAGGCGCTGGATGAACTGCTGCCGGAATGGCGCACGATGGATTCGCCGCTGACCGTTCCCGTCACCGAAAACCACCACTGGGTGCTCACCGAAACCAAGAAATATGATTTCCCGCACGCCCTGCTGCCGCCGTTCATGCAGAACAAGGGCTGCTACACCGTCAGTCTCGGCAATCTCTGCCGCTGGCTCGCCACCCAGGCCGAAGCGCATGGCGTGGAAATCTTCCCCGGCTTTGCCGCTGCCGAAGTGTTGTTCAACGATGATGGCAGCGTGAAGGGCGTCGCCACCGGGGACATGGGCATCGCCAAGGATGGCAGCAAGAAGGACAGCTGGACGCCGGGTCTGGAAATCCACGCCAAATATACCTTCTTCGCCGAAGGTGCGCGCGGGCACCTCTCCAAGCAGATCATCAACCGCTTTGACCTCAGGAAGAACAGCCAGCCGCAGATCTATGGCATCGGCCTGAAGGAATTGTGGGACATTGATCCTGCCAAGCATGTGCCGGGCCGGGTGATCCACAGCCAGGGCTGGCCGCTGTCCGATGCCAATGGCGGCGGCTTCCTCTATCACCAGGCCAATGGCCAGGTGGCCTTGGGCTTCTCGGTGTGGCTCAACTATGACAACCCGCACCTCTCCCCGTTCGAGGAGTTCCAGCGCTGGAAAACCCACCCGGCGATCCGCGAGATCCTGGACGGCGGCCGCCGCGTCTCCTATGGCGCGCGCGCCATCAACGATGGCGGCTGGCAGGCGGTGCCGAAACTGGCCTTCCCGGGCGGCGCGCTGATCGGCTGCTCGGCCGGCTTCCTCAACGTGCCGCGCATCAAGGGCAGCCACACCGCGATGAAGAGCGGCATGATGGCCGCCGAAGCCGCTGTTGCCGCCATCGCCGCCCAGCGCGGCAATGACGAACTGACCGCCTATGAAGCCGCCTACAAGAGGAGCTGGGTGCACGAAGAACTGAAGATGGTGCGCAACGTGCTGCCCGCTGTCGAGAAGTTCGGCACCACCATCGGCACCGCCATGGGCGGCATCATGATGTGGATGGAATATCTGGGCTATGAACTGCCCTTCACCTTCAAGCTGACGCCCGACAACACGCACATGCGGCGGAAGGACGAGGCGCCGAAGATCGTCTATCCCAAGCCCGATGGCGTCATCAGCTTTGACCGCCTGTCCAGCGTCTTCCTCTCCAACACCAACCACGAGGAAGACCAGCCCTGCCACCTGACGCTGAAAGACCCGTCGGTGCCGGTGGAGGTCAACTACGCCCTCTATGACGAACCGGCGCAGCGCTATTGCCCGGCCGGCGTCTATGAAATCGTCGGCGTGGAAGACAACGCCCCCCGCCTGCAGATCAACGCGCAGAATTGCGTGCACTGCAAGACCTGCGATATCAAGGACATGACGCAGAATATCAATTGGGTGGTGCCGGAAGGCGGCGGCGG
>CAZAWH010000074.1:0-14030 GCA_964488775.1 uncultured Sandarakinorhabdus sp.
GCTCATCCTATCACGCGGGCCGGGATTTTGCCGAAATGCAGGCGCGGCGAAAGGCGCAGGCGGCAGGCGCTAAGGCGGCGGCTAATCCCGCCTGATGCCCAAGCATCGCGAAGTCCGCCGCCTGCCATGGTCGGCCACCGAAATGTTCGATCTGGTGGGCGATGTCCGCCGTTATGGCGAGTTCCTGCCCTGGGTGCAGGGCATGCGGGTTGGCCCGGCGCAGCAGCAGGCCGATGGCAAGAGCGTGCTGGTGGCCGATATGGTGGTGGGATTTCGCATGATCCGCGAGAAGTTCACCAGCCGGGTGACGCTGGACCGGCCGGGGGATGTGCATGTCGACTATCTTGATGGGCCGATGGAATGTGTGGTCAACGACTGGACGTTCCGCGACCGGCCGGAGGGCGGATGCGAGATTGATTTTGCCGTGGATTTCCAGTTCCGTAACCGCGCGTTCGAGGCGCTGGCCGGCATGTTCTTCACCGAAGCCTTTGAAAAGATGGTGGCGGCCTTTGTCACCCGGGCCGAGGCACTGTATGGGCCCAGAGGGTGAACGGCGTCAGGGCCTGAGCAGGTTCAGCGCCACCAGCGCGGCCTGGCGGCGCACTTCGGCGCGGCCCAGATCGCCGAACTGGCGGGTATCGGCGACCACGCTTTCCGGATCCTGGCCGCGCACCGCCCGGGCGAACACCACCATGCCCACCGGCTTGCCCGGGGTGGCGCCGCCGGGCCCGGCGATGCCGGTGATGGAAACGGCGATATCGGCCGGGCTGTGGGCCAGAACGCCCTGGGCCATCGCCCAGGCCGTGGCCGGCGACACGGCGCCAAAGGTGGCCAGCACATCGTCTGACACATCCAGCAATTCCATCTTGGCTTCATTGCTATAAGTGACGAAGCCGCGATCGAACACGTCGGACGAACCGGGGATTTCGGTGAGCGCGGCAGCCACCATGCCACCGGTGCAGCTTTCGGCGACCGCGATGCGGCGGCCGGCCTTGCGGTTTTCGGCCAGCACCTGTTCGGCCAGGGCGACGAGTTCGGGGTCCATCATGCGGCCTCTGGCAGGCGCACGCTGGCCATGGCCTGGGCGGCAATGCCTTCCTGCCGGCCGGTGAAGCCGAGTTTTTCCGTGGTGGTGGCCTTCACGCTCACCCGCGACGGGTCGATTGCCAGGATGGCCGCCATGCGGGCGCGCATCGCTTCGCGGTGGGGGCCGATCTTGGGGCGTTCGCAGATCAGGGTCACATCGACATGGTCGATGATGCCGCCACGGTCCCGCACCAGCTGGGCAGCGTGGGCGAGGAACTGGTCAGACGCGGCGCCGCGCCAGCGGTCATCGCTGGGCGGGAAATGATCGCCGATGTCACCGGCGGCGATGGTGCCGAGCAGTGCATCGGTGAGGGCGTGCAGGCCGGCATCGGCATCGCTGTGGCCGATCAGGCCGGCATCGTGCGGAATTTTCACGCCGCACAGCCAGACATGATCGCCGGGGCCAAAGCGGTGGACATCAAAGCCGGACGCGGCGCGGGAGGAATAGACGGTCATGGCCTCTGCCTTGGCAAAATCGGCGGGCTCCGTCACCTTGAAAGCGCGTTCGTCCCCCTGCGTGATGGCGACCGTGAGGCCGGCGGCGAGCGCGATGGCGACCTCGTCGGTCTGCCCCGGGGCGGCGGCGCGGTGGGCGGCGAGGATGGCCGGGAAGCGGAAGGCCTGCGGGGTCTGCACGCGCCAGAGATTGTCGCGATCGACACTGCCGGAAAAACGCCCGTCGGCGCCGCGGCGCAGACTGTCCACCTGGGGCAGGGCGGGGCAGGCGCCGTCGACCGCCGGATCGGCGAAGGCGGCGATCAGGGCATCGATCACTGGGGCCGGCACAAAGGCGCGGGCGGCATCATGCACCAGCACCAGATCGGGCGGATCGGCGGCCAGCGCCTCCAGCCCTGCCCGCACGCTGTCCTGCCGGGTGGCACCGCCGGCGACGGGGGCAGGCAGGGGCAGGCCGGCGACGGCCTGATCATAAAGCGCGCGGCAATCGGGATTGATCACCACCTGGATGCCGGTGATGGCCGGATGGGCCAACAGGCCCTGCACCGCGTGGCGCAGCAGCGGCTGGCCGGCCACGGCGTGATATTGCTTGGGCATGCCACCGCCGGCCCGGAGGCCGGCACCGGCCGCGACGACAAGGGCAGCAATGCGCATGGTCGGCGCACATATCGGGCCTTTGCCTTGTGGAAAAGGGCCAATCTGCGCTATGGCCCCGCCGCAATGAGCCTGATTTCCCCCATCCAGATCGGTCCGAACCGCATCGACGTGCCGGTGATCCTGGCGCCGATGACCGGCGTGACCGATATGCCGTTCCGCACGCTGGTGCGCCGCTTTGGCGCCGGCCTGACCGTGACCGAGATGATCGCATCGGAAGCGATGATCCGCGAGACACGGCAGAGCATCCAGAAGGCGGCCTGGCACCCATCGGAAGAACCGGTTTCCATGCAGTTGGCCGGTTGCGAGCCGCAGCGCATGGCCGAAGCCGCCAAGTTGAACGAGCAGAAGGGCGCGGCGATCATCGACATCAACATGGGCTGCCCGGTGAAGAAGGTGGTGAATGGCCATGCCGGGTCCAGCCTGATGCGCGATCTGCCACTGGCGACGCAGTTGATCCGCGCCACTGTGAAGGCCGTGAAGCTGCCGGTGACGCTGAAGATGCGCATGGGTTGGGATCACAACAGCCTGAACGCGCCGGAACTGGCCCGCATCGCCGAAGGGGAAGGCATCCAGCTCATCACCGTGCACGGCCGCACCCGCTGTCAGCTGTACAGCGGCACGGCGGATTGGGCCTTTGTGCGGAACGTGAAGGACGCGGTGCGGCTGCCGGTGATCGTCAACGGCGACATTTGTTCCATCGATGATGCGAAGGCCGCGCTGGCGCAGAGTGGCGCCGATGGCGTGATGATCGGGCGCGGCGCCTATGGCAAACCCTGGCTGCTGGCGCAGGTGATGGCCGCGCTGACTGGGCGCGACGTGCCGGCCGATCCCAGCCTCGCCGAGCAGCATGCCCTGGTGAAGGAACATTACGCGCTGATGCTCGATCTTTATGGCGAGTTGAACGGCGTCAATCTCGCCCGCAAGCATCTGGGTTGGTACACCAAGGGCCTGCACGACAGTGCGCAGTTCCGCAATGCGGTGAACCAGGTGACGAGCAGCGCGACCGTTTTGGCGATGATCGACCGGTTTTACGAGGCGCTGCTGGCCGGGCCACCGCCGGCCGCGCTCGACCGGGCGGCCTGATCGGTCTGCCTGTCGCAATAATGCAACGCTGCGGCGTTTGACTGTGTTCCCGCCGCAACAGAAACTGTCTATCCTTGCCGGGTGGCAGCGGTCGAATCACTCCCCTTGAAGGCTGCGCCGCTCCGGCGGCGGCGCGGGCTGTTGGCGCGTGCGGCGGTGCGCTGGCGGCGGCTGTCGCGGCGGGCGCTGCGCATCACCCGGTCCGACGGATTTTACCCCCGGCTGGAACTGCTGGCGGTGGTGCTGACCATCGTGCTTGGCTGGTCCAGCTATGCCTTTCTGACCCGGCGCGGTTTGCCCGCCAATGGCGCGTCGCAGCCGCTGGTGGCGCTGCTGCTGGTGGCCAATCTGGTGCCGGCGATGCTGCTGGTGGTGTTGATCGCACGGCGCGTGGCCATATTGATCACCAACCG
This sequence comes from uncultured Sandarakinorhabdus sp., assembly GCA_964488775.1. Taxonomy (GTDB): domain Bacteria; phylum Pseudomonadota; class Alphaproteobacteria; order Sphingomonadales; family Sphingomonadaceae; genus Sandarakinorhabdus. The sequence goes on from CAZAWH010000074.1 coordinate 3,696, forward strand.
GCGCAAGGGGCTGGCGGGCGCGCGGCTGCACCTGCGGCTGGTGGCACTGTTCGCCACCATTGCCGCCGTGCCCACGCTGTTGGTGGTGGTGTTTGCGACCTTGCTGTTCCAGTTCGGTGTGCAATTCTGGTTTTCCGACCGGGTGCAGACCATCCTCGATGGCTCCAACGAGGTGGCGCAGGCCTATGTCGAGGAAAACCGCGCTCGCATTGCCGATGACATCGTGGTGATGGCGGCCGACGTCGCGTCCTATGCCCGGGATTTTGGCGAGGGATCGGCGCTGTATCGGCGTGGCCTTGATTTCCAGGTCGCCGGCCGCACCCTGACCGAAGCCGCTGTGGTGCGCCGCACCGGGGCCGGGCTGGTGATGGTGGCGGTGAGCAAGGTGCGGCCCGACGAGGTGGCAGCCCATCTGTCTGACATTGATCTGGACCGGGCCCGCGCTGCGCCCGTCACCCTGATCGGCGCTGGCGAAGACCGGGTGGAGGCGGCGGTCGCCGTGCCCGGCCAGGCCGGCACTTTCCTTTATGTCAGCCGCAAGGTTGATCCGGCGGTGCTGGCCCGCGCCAATCAGGCGGCGGGCGCGCTGGGCGAATACAAGTCGCTGATCGAACGCAGCCGCGTCATGCAGTTGCGGTTCAATCTGGTGCTGATGGCGGTGTCGCTGCTCACCCTGATTGTCGCGGTGTGGTTTGCGCTGTGGCTGGCCAACCGGCTGGTGGAGCCGATCGCGCGGCTGGCGCTGGCGGCGGAGCGGGTGGGCGCCGGTGATCTGGACGCGCGTGTGCCGGTGCGCGGCGATGCCGACGAGATCGGCGTGCTGGAACGCGCCTTCAACCGCATGACCAGCCAGCTGAAAAGCCAGCAGACCGCGCTGCTTTCGGCCAATGGCGAGCTGGACAGCCGCCGCCGCTTCACCGAGGCGGTGCTGGCCGGGGTGTCGGCCGGGGTGATGTCGATCGCGCCGGATGGCGAGGTGCGGGTGGCCAATGCGTCGGCGGCGGCGCTGCTGGCGGTGCCGCACCGGCTGCTGCGTGGGCAGCGCCTGAATGACGTCGCCCCCGAACTGGCGGAATTGCTGGATCAGGCCCGCCAGACCGGCGATGCGGCCGGCCAGGTGCGCATCCAGCGCGAACAGGGCACGCAGACGCTGGCGGTGCGGATTGGCGCGGCCGATGATGGCGATGGCCGCGATGCCGGCTTCGTGCTGACCTTTGATGATATTTCCGCCCAGTTGGCCGATCAGCGCCGGGCGGCCTGGGCAGATGTGGCCCGCCGCATCGCGCATGAGATCAAGAACCCGTTGACCCCCATCCAGCTGGCGGCCGAACGGCTCCAGCGCAAATTTGGCCGCCAGATCGCCGAGGATGGCGACACCTTCACCACCTTGACCGGCACGATCGTGCGCCAGGTGGGCGATTTGCGCCGGATGGTGGACGAGTTTTCCGAATTCGCCCGCCTGCCCAAGCCGGTGTTTGCGCCCGAGTCGCTGGATCGGCTGGTGCGCCAGGCGCTGGTGCTGCAGGAGGTGGCGTTTCCGGCGATCCGGTTCACGCTGGTCGGCGAAACCGCCACGGCGCTGGTGTGTGACCGCCAGCAGTTGAGCCGGGCGATCACCAACCTGATCAAGAACGCCGCCGAAAGCGTGACGGCGCGGGCTGAGGCAACCGCCGGTGATCCGCCGGGCCGCATCGCCATCGTGCTGGAAGATGGCGAGGATCAGATCCGCCTTTCGATCACCGACAATGGCCTGGGATTCCCGGCCGAAGACCGGCTGCGCCTTTTGGAGCCCTATGTCACCACCCGGGCGCGGGGCACCGGCCTTGGCCTCGCCATCACCGCCAAGATCATCGAGGATCATGGCGGGCATCTGCAGCTTGACGACAATCCCGACGGCCAGGGCGCACAGGTGATTGCCACCCTGTCGCGCGCCCTGGCCCCCGAACCGCAACCCGGCCTGCCGCTGGCCACCGCCACCGCCTGATCACAAGGACCCGCACCGCCCATGGCGCTTGATATCCTGATCGTTGATGATGAAGCCGATATCCGCGAGCTGGTGGCTGGCGTTCTGGCCGACGAGGGCTTTGAAACCCGTGTCGCCGCCAACAGCCAGGAGGCGCTGACGGCGCTGGCAGAGCGGCGGCCGAGCCTGGTGATCCTCGACATCTGGCTGCAGGGCTCGGCGATGGATGGCATCGAGCTGCTGGATGCGATGAAGGCGCGCGATCCGGCCTTGCCAGTGGTGATGATTTCCGGCCACGGCACGCTGGACACCGCGGTGGCGGCCATCAAGCGCGGCGCCTATGACTATATCGAGAAGCCGTTCCAGGCCGAACAATTGCTGCTGGTGGTGCGCCGCGCGACGGAAACGGAACGGCTGCGCCGCGAATATGAGGCGCTGAAGGAACGGGTTGGCTATGACATCGAGCTGACCGGCACTTCGCCGCAGATCAACCAGGTGCGCGCCACGCTGAAGCGGGTGGCAGCGACTGGCAGCCGGGTGCTGATCACCGGGCCGGCCGGCAGCGGCAAGGAGGTGGCGGCGCGGCTGCTGCACCAGTGGAGCCCGCGCCAATCGGCACCCTTTGTTGTGGTTTCGGCGGCGCGGATGACGCCGGAGCGGGTGGAAGAGGCGTTGTTCGGTGTGGAGGACGGCGGCGAGAACGTGCGCGCCGGCCTGTTCGAGCAGGCGCACGGCGGCACGCTGTTCCTGGATGATGTTGCCGACATGCCGATGACCACGCAGGCCAAGATCCTGCGGGTGTTGACCGAACAGGTGTTCCAGCGTGTTGGCGGGGCCCGTTGGGTGCGGGTGGATGTGCGGGTGATATCAGCCACCAGCCGCGATCTGGCGGCCGAGATCGCCGCCGGCCGGTTCCGGGAGGATCTTTATTACCGGTTGAACGTGGTGCCGGTGCGGTTGCCGCCGCTGTCGGAACGGCGGGAGGATGTGGCGGAACTGGCCCGTTATTACCTGGCGCGCTATGCCGCCGAGCGTGGCACCGCCACCCCGGCGATGACCGATGATGCGCTGGCGGCGCTGCAGACCTATGACTGGCCGGGCAATGTGCGCCAGTTGCGCAACGTGATCGAACGCACGCTGATCCTGGCGCCGACCACGCGGGTGACGGAAATCGATATCGACATGCTGCCGCCCGAGGTGACGGCCGAACCCTCGCGGCTGATGCCCGGCCAGGCGGTGCGATCGATCATGGGCACGCCCCTGCGCGAAGCGCGCGAGGCGTTCGAGCGCGAATATCTGCGCGCCCAGATAAGGCGGTTTTCGGGCAACATCAGCCGCACCGCCGCCTTCATCGGCATGGAGCGCAGCGCCCTGCACCGCAAGCTGAAGGCGCTGGGCCTTTCGGACGAACCGGACGGCCCGGAGGTGGACGAATGACCACCTTCACCATCCTGTGACGAAAGGGATATTTGAAATGCGGCAGGGCAATGCCTATGCCGGATGGGCGGCGCCATGATGCGCCCAAGAAGAACAGGGATGACCCGATGGCCGACAAGTCGAACAGCTTGCAGGATGTTTTCCTCAACACCGTGCGCAAGACGCGCACCCCGGTGACGATGTTTCTGGTGAACGGCGTGAAGCTGCAGGGCGTGATCACCTGGTTCGACAATTTCTCGGTGCTGTTGCGCCGTGACGGCCACAGCCAGCTGGTGTACAAGCACGCCATCTCGACGGTGATGCCGGCCACCCCGCTGCAGCTGTTCGAGGCCGAAACCGAAGAGTGAGACTGGTTTGAGTTTGCCAACAGCCGGCCCTGCGACCGGCCCAAATCAATTGACCATTGCGGGTTTTGACGAGGCACGCGGCCTGCGGACGGGCGCGCTGGCCATGGTTATCCTGCCGCAATTGGGCGGCGCGCAAGGCTTGCGATCCCCGGATGCCAAGCTGGCCGAGGCGGTGGGCCTGACACGGGCGATCAACCTTCAGGTCGTGCATGCCGAGGTGGTGAAGCTGCGCAGCGCATCGGTTTCGCATCTGATGGGCAGCGGCCAGATCGACCGGCTGGCCGGGCTGGTGGCCGCGCTGTGCGCCGAGGTGGTGATCATCGACGGCCCGGTCAGCCCGGTGCAGCAGCGCAATCTGGAAAAGGCGTTGAAGGCCAAGGTGATCGACCGCACCGGGTTGATCCTGGAAATCTTTGGCGAACGCGCCAGCACCGCCGAAGGCACGTTGCAGGTGGAACTGGCGCATCTGCAATATCAGGCCAGCCGGCTGGTGCGCAGCTGGACCCACCTGGAACGGCAGCGCGGCGGCTTCGGCTTTCTGGGCGGGCCGGGCGAATCGCAGATCGAGACTGACCGGCGGCTGATCCGTGACCGCATTGCCCGGCTGCGCAAGGAGCTGGAGGAGGTGCGCCGCACCCGCGGGCTGCACCGGCGCAACCGGCAGAAGGCACCGTGGCCGGTGGTGGCGCTGGTTGGCTATACCAACGCCGGCAAGTCCACCCTGTTCAACCGGCTGACCGGCGCCGAGGTGCGGGCCGAGGATCTGTTGTTTGCGACGCTGGATCCCACCATGCGCGCCATCCGCTTGGCCGGCCATGACAAGGCCGTGCTGTCGGACACGGTGGGCTTTGTGTCGGATCTGCCGACCCAGCTGGTGGCGGCGTTCCGCGCCACGCTGGAAGAGGTGCTGGAGGCCGATCTGATCGTGCATGTGCGCGACATCAGCCACCCGGACAGTGATGCCCAGGCCCAGGATGTGATCGGTGTGCTGACCGATCTGGGTCTGGCGCCCGGGCAGCGCGAGACGCCGATGCTGACGGTGTTCAACAAGATCGATGCGCTGTCGGCCGAACAGGTTGAATTGGCGCGGGCACAGGCCGGCGATGATGCCATTCCGGTTTCGGCCTTGACCGGAGAGGGGATTGATCGGCTGCAGGCCGCGATGGACACCGCGCTGCGGGCCGGCGCGCGCGTGCATCGCATCAGCCTGCCGTTGAGCGATGGCCGCCGCATTGCCTGGCTGCACAGCCACGGCGAGGTGGTGGGCCAGGCCAGTGACGAGGCCAGCATCACGCTGGATGTCCGCCTGGCCGACAAGGAAAAGGCCCGGTTTGATGCGCTGTCCTGAGGGCTGCGGGCGGCCGTTTGCCGGCCCTGGGGCGAATTGAGGTCTTTTCGCCGGCCATCGGCTTTGGCAAGAGACAGCATGGCCATGTGTTCCCCCCGCCTGGCGCCGTTTGCGGCGTTGTTGCTTGTGTTTGCCGCCCCGGCGCGCGCCGACGAGGCGCGGGTCTCGCCCGAGCAGCAGGCGGCCTTTGCCGATTGGCTGAACCAGTATCGCGCCGAAGCGACCGCACGCGGCCTGAAGCCGGAATGGCTGGAGGCGACGCTGAGCGGGGTTGCCCTGGTGCCCAGCGTGATCGGCGCCGATCGCAGCCAGCCCGGCACGGCGGCCAGGCCGGTGCGCTTTGCCGATTATCTCGCTGCCAAGTTCCGCGGCGATCGCATCCCTTATGGCCAGCGCCAGTTTGCCGCCAACCGGGAACTTCTGGCCCGGGCCGAAGCTGAAACCGGCGTGCCGGCGGCGGTGATCGCCGCCATCTGGGGCATTGAAACCAGCTATGGCCGCGTGATGGGCCGGCATGATCTGCCGTCGGCGCTCGCCACCCTGGCCTTTGAAGGGCGGCGGCGGGAGCTGTTCACCCGCGAACTGGATGCCGCGGTGCGGATGGTGGGCGAAGGCCATGCGCCCCGCGCTGCGATGAAGGGCAGTTGGGCCGGGGCCTTTGGCCAGACGCAGTTTCTGCCCAGTTCCTATCTAAGCCATGGCCGCGACGGCGATGGCGATGGCCGGGTGGATTTGTGGGGCAGCCAGGCCGATGTGTTCGCCTCCATCGGGCATTATCTGGCGAAGAGTGGCTGGCAGCCGGGGGAGGCCTGGGGATTCCGGGCCTTGTTGCCCGATGGCTTTGACCGCGCCAGCGTGACAGCCAGCGAAGCACCCACCCGCTGTGTCGCGCCATTGTCGCGCCATTCGGCCCTGAAACCGGCGCGGGAATGGCGGGCGCTGGGCTTCACGCCGGTGAATGCCGGCTGGCCGGCGGATGATGTGTTGATGAGCCTGGTGGAACCCGACGGGGCGGGGCAGGGTGCCTATCTCGTCACCCGCAGCTATCGCGCCATCCTGGGTTATAATTGCTCCAATCTTTATGCCCTGTCGGTCACGCTGCTGGCCGATGCGATCAGCCTGCCGGCCGCCTCGGTGGCCGTGGCCGAGACCGGCGCGCAATGAGGCCGTGGCTGATGCTGGTGGCGCTGGGCCTGGCCGCCTGTTCCGGGCGCACGCCGCCGCCGCCCAGCCGGCCAGCGCCGCCGCCGCGCCCGGCAGCCCAGCCAGCGCCGCGCAGTGCGACCGTATCGGAGGATACGAGCGCGGTGGCGCGCGATGCTGCCGGGCTGGGCAACTGGCCGGTGAAGATCGGCAAACCCTATCAGGTGGCGGGCATCACCTATTACCCGGCCGATGACCGGGATTATCGCGAAGAGGGCGTGGCCAGTTGGTATGGCCCCGGTTTCCATGCCGGCAACACCGCCAATGGCGAACGTTATGACCAGGATGATCTGACCGCGGCGCACCGCACCTTGCCGATGCCGAGCTGGGTGGAGGTGGAGAACCTCGACAATGGCCGCAAGCTGACGGTGCGGATCAATGATCGCGGGCCGTTTGCGCGCGGGCGCATCATCGATCTGTCGCGCAAGGCCGCGCAGTTGCTGGGGGTCGATCGGGCCGGCACCGCGCGCGTGCGCTTGACCCGCGTGTATCCGGCCGGCCGGTCGGACAATCCGCCGTTGGTGGTGGCATCGGCCCCGGCAGCGCCCATGGTGGCCGCACCGGCACCGGCCGTGACCACGGTGGCATTGCCGCCATCCAATGCGGCGCGGCCAGCGGCGCGCGCGGCGAGCGGCGGCGAATGGCTGGTGCAGGTGGCCGCCTTGTCCGATGCCGGGCGGGTGGCCTGGCTGTCCGGTTATCTCGCCAGCTTTGGCCCGGTGGTGACCCAGCCGGGGCCGAACGGCCTGATCCGGGTGCGGCTGGGGCCGTTCGGCAATGAGGCGATGGCGAGCGCGGCGCTGGCGCAGGTGCGCGGCGCGGGCTATGTCGATGCACGCGTGATTCCGCCGCAGACGGCCCGTTGAGGCCGCCAGCGCCAACCCACAGGGAAGTGTTTTGACAATGCGTTTTGCCGTTGCTGCCATCATTGCCACCGCGATTGCCGCCCCGGCGCTGGCCCAAAGCTATGACACGGCCGCGCCCATTGCCTTCATGAAGGATCTGCAGACCGGCCGTATCCTGTTTGCCAAGGATGCTGACAGGCGCATTCCGCCCGCCTCCATGGCCAAGATGATGAGCGTCTATGTGGCCTTCAAGCTGATCAAGGCGGGCGAGGCGAGCCTGGACCAGCAGGTGCTGGTGCGCGAAGAGACGTGGAAGAAGTGGAACAACCAGGGCAGCACCATGTTCCTGGATGTCAATTCGCAGGTCAGCGTCGAAAATCTGCTGCACGGCATTGTCACCCTGTCGGGCAATGATGCCTGCGTGGTGCTGGCTGAAGGCCTGGGCGGCACCGAGGCCAATTATGTCGCTCTGATGAACCGCGAGGCGCAGCGGCTGGGCCTGAAGGGCAGCCATTTTGCCAACACCAATGGCTGGCCTGATCCGGGCGAATATGTGACGGCGCGCGATCTGGCCATGATCGCCGAAGCCACCATCCGCGATTTCCCGGACCTTTATGCGCGCTTCTATCAGAAGGAAGGCTTTACCTGGGGCAAGACCATGGGCAGCGGCCAGGCCATCACCCAGGGCAATCGCAACCCGCTGCTGGGCAAGGTGCCGGGCGCCGATGGCCTGAAAACCGGCCACACCGAAGAGGCCGGCTATGGCTTCACCGGTTCGGCGGTGCAGAATGGCCGCCGCATCGTGATGGTGGTTGCCGGGCTGAAGAGCTTTGGCGAGCGCGTTTCGGCCAGTGTCGATTTCATGAACTGGGGCTTTGCCGCCTGGCAGAACATCCCGCTGGGGAAGAAGGGCCAGGTGATGGGCAAGGTGGCGATCGAAGGCGCTGCCGATGCCCAGATTGATGCCGTGGCCGGCAAGGATCTGTTTGTCACCCTGCCGCGCGGCTTCGCCATGGAGCGCAAGACCAGTGTGCAGCCGCTGGCGGGCCTGAAGGCACCGTTGAAGGCGGGCCAGCAGGTCGGCTGGCTGGTGGTGACCATGCCCGGCCAGCAGCCGGCACGCGCGCCGCTGGTCACGCCGGTGGCGATCGAGGAAGCGGGCATGTTCCGCCGGGCGCTGAACTGGCTGATGGGCCTGTTTGGCTGATGCCGCGGGGTCGCTTCATCACGCTGGAAGGCGGGGAGGGGAGCGGCAAGTCCACGCAGGCCCGGTTGCTGGCCGAGGCCATTGGTACACGTGGGCACGAAGTGCTGTTGACCCGCGAGCCGGGCGGCACGCCGGGGGGTGAAGCGATCCGCAGCCTTTTGGTGACCGGCGACACCGATCGCTGGACGCCGTGGAGCGAGGCGCTGTTGATGACGGCGGCGCGGGTGGACCATGTGGCGCGCGTCATCCGGCCGGCGCTGGCGCGTGGCGCCATGGTGATCTGTGACCGCTATGTCGATTCGACCCGCGCCTATCAGGGTGCGGGCCATGGCCTGCCCGATGCGGTGCTGACGCGGCTGCACGACGATGCGGTGGGCCTGTGGCCGGATCTGACCCTGGTGTTTCAACTGGACGAGGCCGAGGGGCTGGCCCGGGCGGCGGCGCGCGGCGGGGAAGCACGGTTCGAGGCGTTTGGCCGCGAATTTCACGCCCGCATCAACGGATTTTTCGCGGCGCTGCCCGCCCATGATCCCGCCCGCTGCCGCGCCATCGACGCGTCGGGCAGCGTGGCCGAAGTCGCTGCACGCATCATGGCGGTGCTGTGACCAGCCTGATTGGCCATGATGCCCAGATTGCGGCCTTCATGGCGGCCTTTTCCGGCGGCCGGCCGCATCATGCCTGGTTGCTGGTGGGTCAGCAGGGCCTGGGCAAGGCGCTGTTTGCGCGGGCGGCGGCCACCTGGCTGCTGGCGGGCGCGCCGCCGGAATTTGATGTGCCCGACGATTGTGAGGCGGCACGGTTGATGGCGGCGGGTTCGCATCTGGATTATCGCCTGATCGAACGCACGGCCGCAAAGACTGGCAAGCTGCGCGCCGAGATCGTGATCGGCCAGATCGTGCGCCGGCCCGACAGCGAGGGCCAGCCGCTTCGCGAATTTCTGTCGGGCACGCCGATGCTGGGCCCGCGCCGGGTGGTGGTGATCGATGCGGCGGACGATATGAACCGCAACACGGCCAATGCCTTGCTGAAAAGTCTTGAGGAGCCGTCGGATGACACGGTCTTCCTGTTGATCAGCCATGCGCCGGGGCGGTTGCTGCCCACCATCCGCTCACGCTGCCGCATCCTGCGTTTTTCCCGCCTTGCCGATGCTGAGGTGCGCCGCGTGCTGGCCGGCGCCGATCTGGATGGCGAGGATGCGGATCTGCTGGTCGAACTGGCCGCAGGTTGCCCGGGCCGGGCGCTCAGCCTGGCTGGCGCCGGCATCACCGGCTTGACGCAGGATCTGGCCGCCCTGGCCGGCCAGCCGGTGGAACGGGCCAACCCGGCGGCCCTTGCGCTGGCCAAATCGCTCGGCGCCAAGGGGCGGGAAGGGCGCTATGCCGCCCTGCTTGACCGGGTGCCGGCGATGATCGCCGCCCGCGCCCGGCACTTGGATGGCGCGGCGCGCGACAAGGCGATTGCCGAATGGGAACAGGCCAGCAAGCTGGCGCGCGAGGCAATGCCGCTGCAACTGGAGCCCAGCCAGGTGGCCTGGCGGCTGGCCATGCATCTGGCATCGGTGCCCAACTGACTTGAAACGGCCGCGCTGATGCCGCATTGGCCTGCGCCATGAGCAAGCCGCGTTTCTATGTCACCACCGCCATCGCCTATCCCAACGGCCGCCCGCACATGGGCCATGCCTATGAGGCGATTGCCACCGATGTGATCGCCCGCTTCAAGCGGCTCGATGGCCATGACGTGCGCTTTCTGACCGGCACGGACGAGCATGGCCTGAAGATCGATCAGGCCGCCCGCGCCGCCGGCATGGCGCCCAAGGCCTATGTCGACGAAATGGTGGCGCCGTTCCGGGCGCTGGACGAACAGCTGGGCATCAGTTTTGACCGCTTCATCCGCACCACGGATGAGGATCACAAGGCGCTGGTGCAGGCCTTGTGGCAGCGCATGGCGGCCAATGGCGATCTCTATCTGGGCCGCTATGAAGGTTG
>CAZAWH010000075.1:0-2590 GCA_964488775.1 uncultured Sandarakinorhabdus sp.
CCCCGGGATCACCGTGGGCACCGGCCGTGGCACGGTGAAATTCTTCAACGCGCAGAAGGGCTTTGGTTTCATCGTCCGTGAAGACGGCGGTGAAGATGTGTTCGTGCATATTTCGGCGGTGGAAGCCGCTGGCCTGACCGGCCTTGCCGATGGCCAGCCGCTGGAATTCACCCTGGTGGAGCGCAACGGCCGCATTTCCGCGACCGAACTGAAGATCGAAGGCGAACCGCTGCCGGTGGCCGAACGGGCTCCGCGCGAACCGCGTGAAGATCGTGGCCCGCGCGAAGGCGGCTTTGAGCGCCGCCCGTCCTTCCGTGACCGCGCGCCGGTCACCGATGGCACCCGCGTGGAAGGCACGGTGAAATTCTTCAATGGCCAGAAGGGCTTTGGTTTCATCCAGCGTGACGATGGCGCGCCGGATGCCTTTGTCCACATCTCGGCCGTGGAACGCGCCGGCTTCGCCAACCTGAACGAAGGCCAGCGCGTCTCGTTCGAACTGGAAGAAGATCGCCGGGGCAAGCAGGCGGCGGTGAATCTCCAGTCGCTCTGATCGCCTGAACCGGCATTGAAAGGGGCGGTGGCCGATGCGGCTGCCGCCCTTTTTCATTGTTGTCCAGCGCTTTGCCGCATGCTGCACTGCGACATGACCGCCTGCGGCGCTGGCGCCGCTGTCATGATCCTTACCATCCTGTCATGTGGCTGCCCATCGCGCCGGCCTGTCGCCCGCGCCAATCTGGAGCCCCCACATGCTTGCCAACAATGTCGTCACGATCCTGATGATCGTGTTTTCCTGGATCACGGCGATGGGCGTGCTCGCCTGGGCCGGCATCCTGGTGCCGCGCCAGCTTGATGGCCGCAAGCAGCGCCAGATCGCGCAGCTGACCGCCGGCACCGAGGCGCTGGCCATTGCCATCGCCCGCAACGGCCATGATCCCCTGCATCTTGCTCGCCTGTCGACGCAATATGCCGCCCATGTGCGCGCGCTGACCCAGCTGGGCGTGGCCGTGCCGCCCGCGCCGGCCGCGGAGACCGCGCCGCTGGCCGAAGCTGCCTGATTTCACCAGTGGACAGGCCGGCCGGGTGTGCGCACCCTGCCGGCCATGACCGACGCGACCTTTGATTTTCCCGCCGCGCTGGCGGCCCATGCCGATGCCCGGCCCGATCATCCCGCCGTCATCTGCGGCGAGGCGCAGCTGAGCTGGCGGCAGTTTGTGGCCCGGGCCGACAAGCTGGCCGGCACGCTGGCCGATCATGGCGTGAAGCCCGGCGATTCGGTGGCCAGCATCGCCCTGTCGTCGGTGGATTATGCCGTGCTGTGGGCCGCCGTGCTGCGGCTGCGCGCCACCATGGCGCCGCTGGCGCCCAGTTCCACGCCGGATCAGATCGCCGCGATGGTGGCCGATTCGGGCGCGCGCTTCGTGTTTGTGGATGCGCCGAACCGGGCCGAATTTGGTGCCGTGCTCGACGGCAAGACACTGGTTGATCTCGACCGGCTGGACGGCTTCATCGATCCGACCGCGCAGGCCCCGAAGCTGGCACCGCTTGATCCCCAGGCCGGCTTCAACATCATCTATTCCAGCGGCACCACCGGCACGCCCAAGGGCATTGTGCAAAGCTGCGCCATGCGCTCGCTGCACATCACCGGCGGCCGCCGCATCGGCTATGGCCCCGATTGCGTGACGTTGTGTTCGACGCCGCTTTATTCCAACACCACCTTGGTCAGCTTCATTCCCACCCTGGCCTGGGGCGGCACGGTGGTGCTGATGCCCAAGTTTGATACCGCCAAATGGCTGGCTGAGGCGGAACGCCATCGGGTCACCCATGCCATGCTGGTGCCGGTGCAGTATCGCCGCCTGCTGGCCGATCCGGGGTTCGATGCCACCGATCTTTCATCGCTGCAGATGAAATTCTGCACCTCCGCGCCTTTTGCGGCCGAGCTGAAGGCCGAGGTGCTGCGCCGCATGCCGGGCGGCCTGATCGAGTTTTTCGGCATGACCGAAGGCGGCGTGGGCTTCATGCTGGTGGCGCACGAGCATCCCGACAAGCTGCACACCGTCGGCCAGCCGCAGCCGGGGCACGAGGTGCGGATCATCGATGAGGATGGCAACGACGTGCCGCCGGGCACGCCGGGCGAGATTGTCGGCCGATCGCCGGCGACGATGAATGGCTACAAGAACCGGCCGGATCTCACCGCCAAGGCCTATTGGATCGACCCGGCCGGCAAGGAATGGCTGCGCACGGGCGACATCGGCCGGCTGGATGAGGATGGCTTCCTCACCCTGATGGACCGCGCCAAGGACATGATCATTTCGGGCGGGTTCAACATCTACCCCTCTGATATCGAGGCGGTGCTGCTGACCCTGCCGGGCGTGGTGGAAGCCGCCGTGGTGGGCGTGGCCAGCGAGGCCTGGGGCGAAACGCCGGTGGCCTTTGTGGTGGCGCCGGGTGGGGATGCGGACGGCTTGCGCACGGCGGCCAATGCGAAGCTGGGCAAGACGCAGCGGCTGGCGGCGCTGGTGCTAGTCGACGAGCTGCCGCGCAGCCACATCGGCAAGGTGCTGAAACGTGAATTGCGCGACAGTTTCCGCGG
>CAZAWH010000075.1:2690-14010 GCA_964488775.1 uncultured Sandarakinorhabdus sp.
CTGGGCGCCGGGGCCGGGCAGGGCGCGGCGGCGGGCGGCATCTGCGCCGCCATCGGCATAGCGGTGTCGGTGGCGTTGGGCGACGTGCCGGCCAGCCTGCTGGCGCTGGGCACCGGCAGCAGCGTGGTGACGGGCGCGATTGGCGGGGTGTTCGGCCGGCGGGGTTAGGGTCGGCCCCTCCGCCTCGCGGTGCTCGGCACCTCCCCAAACAAGTTTGGGGAGGATCAGCCGTGAAGTTCCTCCCCAAACTTGTTTGGGGAGGTGGCAGCCGCAGGCTGACGGAGGGGCTTCAGCGCAAGCCTGCCAGCGCCCGTTCCGCCGCCGCCACGGTGCGGCGCACGTCGTCGGCGTTGGTCTGCCAGTTGCACACGCTGATCCGCATGGTGCGTTCGCCTTGCCAGAGCGTGCCGCTGAAAAAGGCTTCGCCGCTGGCGTTGATGGCGGCGATCACCGCGTCGCTGATGTTGGCGCCGGCGCGGTCGTGGAAGCGGATCATGCCCTGATTCATGATCGGCCGGGCGATGCTGGTCGCGCCATCGAGGGCGACGATGCCATCATGGATGGCCAGTGCATGGGCGCAGCAGCGCGCGATCAGATCAGCGAGGCCATCGCGGCCAAGTTCCAGCAGCGCGGCCAGCGTGGGCAGGGCGCGGGCGCGGCGCGACCATTCCGGCGTATAGTCCATCGGATCCCGCGTCTCGCCGCCTTCGGTCAGATAACTCGCCGTCATCCGCATCGATGCCTTCAACGCCGCGCCGTGGCGGGTGATGGCCATGCCGGCGTCATAGGGCGTGTTCAGCCATTTGTGGCCATCGGTCGCCCATGAGTCGCACAGTTCGATGCCGGCCACCTGGTGGCGCAGGCTGGGGCAGGCGTTCAGCCACAGGCCAAAGGCACCATCGACATGCACCCAGGCTCCGGCGGCCTGGGCGATCGGCACCAGCCGGGCAAAATCATCGCTGGCGCCCAGATTGAGATCGCCGGCGTTGAGGATGACGATGGTGGGCGCGCCCTGCGCCGTGGCCAGCGCCGCGACCAGTTCGTCGACGCCGACCTTCCCCGGCCCGCCGCCGCCCAGCGGCAAGATGCAGCCAGTGCCAAGGCCGAGCAGGCGCAGGGCGCGGTCAACGCTGGAATGGCGGTGGGCGTTGGCCAGCACCATCAGGGGCGGCGCGCCGATCAGTCCGTCCACCTCCACATCCCAGCCGGCCTTGGCCAGCACATGGTTGCGGGCGGCGGCGAGCGCGGTGGCGTGGCTCATCTGGCAGCCGGTGGTGAAGCTGTAGGCGCAGGTTTCCGGCAGGCGCAGCGCATCGAGCAGCAGGCGGCCGGTCACCTCCTCCAGCACGGCGCTGGCCGGGCTGGTGGCGGCGAGCACGGCATTCTGATCCCACAGGCTGGCCATCACGTCGGTGGCATGGGCCGCCGGCAGCGCGCCGCCCTTCACCCAGGCAAAGAAGCGGCCCGAAAGATTGCCCATCAGGCCGGGTTCGGCGGCCTGGGCGATCAGATCAACCACGGCGGCGGGGTCCATGCCGGTGGCAGGCAGGGCGGCGGGCATCGGCGCCAATATGTCCGCCCGGGTGCCGGTGGGGGCGACGCTGCGGATTGATTGTTCGGCGACAAAGCGGCGGCCGTGGGCGAGAGCGCGATCAAGGGGCGTGGTCATGCAGCGGGCATAGCGCAGCGTTGGCCCAGCGTCTCGCCGAAATCAGACGCGATCAGCGCCAGAATCCGGCTGGCGCGGCTGCGACATTCTGGCTATTTCGCATGTGCAACATGGGAACAGGAGGCTCGTCGTGGCCAACAAGCTCTACCCCGATGCCGCTGCCGCGCTGGATGGCCTGCTGTTTGATGGCATGACCATCATGTCGGGCGGTTTTGGCCTGTGCGGCATTCCGGAAAATCTGATCGCCGCCCTGCGCGACAGCGGTGTGAAGGGCATCACCGCCATTTCCAACAATGCCGGCGTGGATGGCTTTGGCCTCGGCCTGCTGCTGGAAACCCGGCAGATCGCCAAGATGATCTCCTCTTACGTGGGGGAGAACAAGGAGTTCGAGCGGCAATATCTGGCCGGCGAGCTGCAACTGGAGTTCAACCCGCAGGGCACGCTGGCCGAGCGCATCCGCGCCGGCGGGGCCGGCATTCCGGGATTCTATACCAAGACCGGTGTGGGCACGCTGGTGGCCGAGGGCAAGGAACACAAGGAGTTCGGCGGCGAAACCTATATCCTGGAAACCGGGCTGGTCGCCGATGTGTCGATCGTCAAGGCGTGGAAGGCTGACCCCTATGGCAACCTGATCTTCCGCAAGACGGCGCGCAATTTCAACCCGATGATGGCCACCGCCGGCAAGGTGACGGTGGCCGAGGTTGAGGAGCTGGTGCCGGCCGGCAGCCTGGACCCGGACCAGATCCACACGCCGGGCATCTTCGTGCAGCGGCTGTTCGTGGGCCGCGATTATGAAAAGCGCATCGAGCAGCGCACGGTGCGCCAGCGGGAGGCAAACTGATGTGGACGCGTGATCAACAGGCCGCCCGCGCCGCGCAGGAATTGCAGGACGGGTTTTATGTGAATCTCGGCATTGGCATGCCGACGCTGGTGGCCAATTTCATTCCCAACGGCGTGGATGTCACGCTGCAGAGCGAGAATGGCATGCTGGGCATGGGGCCGTTCCCGTTTGCCGGCGAGGAAGATGCCGACCTGATCAACGCCGGCAAGCAGACGATCACCGAACTGGACCGCACCAGCTATTTCAGCAGCGCCGACAGTTTTGCCATGATCCGCGGCGGCCATGTGGACCTGTCCATCCTGGGCGCGATGGAAGTGGCTGACAATGGCGACATTGCCAACTGGATGATCCCTGGCAAGATGGTGAAGGGCATGGGCGGCGCCATGGATCTGGTGGCCGGCGTCAAGAAGATCATCGTGCTGATGGAGCACAACGCCAAGGATGGCAGCGCCAAGTTCAAGCGCGCCTGCACCCTGCCGTTGACCGGCAAGGGCGTGGTGGACATGGTGATTTCCGATCTCGCCGTGCTGGCGCGGCCGGCCAAGGGCGCGCCGTTCCGGTTGATCGAACTGGCGCCGGGCGTTGATCTCGACACGCTGCGGATGCGCACCGAAGGCCATTTCGAGGCCTGAAATCAGCGTCTGATAGCCGCCAGACCGGGCGGGGTGCGCGGGATTAGGACGGGGTCCTGACCAGGAGCCCGCCATGACCCAGTTTCGCGCCATCGGCATGGATGCCGCCACCGCCGCCCGCCTGCGTGCCGCCGCGCGCGATGATGCCGGCAATGCCATCGCTGTGCGTGACAGCGGTGGGCCGTGCCGGTTCACCCTGACCGATCATCCTGCCGGCCGTGCCATGCGGCTGTTCAGCTGGGCGGTGCCGGAACCGGCCGGCGTCTATGGCCTGTGGTCGCCGATTTTCCTCAGCGCAGACGGCGGTGCGGCCTGGGATGCGCCCGGCGTGGTGCCGCCGGTGGTGGCGGCGCGACCGGTGGCCTTGCGCGCCTATGATGAGGCCGGCCTGATGGTCTATCCGGCCAACGCCCTGGTGCTGGATGGCGGCCACGAAGCGGTGATCCGCGATCTGCTTGCCCGGCCGGAGGTGGCGTTTCTCAACTGCCACACCGCGCTTGCCGGCTGTTATCTCTGCCGGTTCGAGCCGGCATGACAAGGGGGCCGGCAGACTGGCTGCCGGCCCCCGCCGTGTCTTGATCGCAAGGATCAGAAGCGGAAGTTGACGCCGGTCATCACCGCGTGGCGGTGATAGTTGAGCGTCGCCGGGCCGCCGACGCCGACCAGCTGGTCGTTGCCATAGTCGGAATAGTTATACTCGATGCGGGCCGAGACATTGCGGCCGAGCCGATGTTCATAGCCGACGCCGACCAGATAGCCGTCGCGGTTTTCCGACGGGCCAGTCGGGTTGCTGATGCTGAAGCGCGCGTTGGAATAACCGCCGCGGGCATAGAGCAGGCCTTCCGGCGTGATCAGCCAGCCGGCGCGGCCGGTGACGTTGATGGTGCGGCCCTGTTCGACATCAAAGGCGGCGAAATCGGTGCGGCCGGTGCGGCCGGTGATGGCGGTTTCCAGGCCCAGCACGGCCGAACCGATCTGGAAATCATACCCGATCTGGCCGCCATAGGCGAAGCCATCGCCCTTGGCGCGCGCCGTGGTGGCGGGCACGGTGCTGGTGGTCAGCGACTGGCGATCCTGTTGCCAGCCCAGCTGCACACCGATGAACGGACCCTGGAACGGCTTGTCACCATCGGCGGCCAGGGCAGGGGCGGCAAGGGTGGCGGCGGCAAGCGCGGCGAAGATGAAACGCGACATGGATTTTGATCCTTCTTGTTGGGCCGGCCATGGGGGCGACCGGCTGCGGCCCTTTTGGCGCAGGCCCGCTGGCCCCGGCATGAATGGATTTGGGCAAGTGCCTGAATTGTTGCCATTTTCTGTTCAGCGAGGCTTCAGCTTCGCGGGGACTTGACGTGATCCGCATAGAACTTTATGTAACACGTAAAATTCATTACGGGAGAAGTGATGTGAGCCACCAAGTCCCCAACCTCAACCGCTTGCGGGAAGATTTCGCCAGCCTGTCGCGGTTCCTGAAATTCCTGTTTGGATTTGCTGCGCTGTCGCTGTTTGCCGAAGCCTATGTGCCGCTCAAGCATCTGGGGGCGGGGCTGGCTGACGGAGCGCAGGGCGACTGGATGGCGATGTCAGAGCGTCTGTTTGCGCTGGTGCCGGCCGCGCTGTTGCTGGGCGCCCTGTGGCAGGGATTGCAGCTGTTCAGCCATCTTGAACGCGGGGCGTTGCTCTCCCCGCCCACTGGCCGCCTGGTCAAACGTGCCGGGGAATGGATGGTGGCGGCGGCCGTCTCGGGGGTGGCGATCGGCGAGATCCAGAATGGCACCGCCCATGGCCTGGCGCTGTTGGTCGGTCTGGCCGCCGTTGGCTTTGCCCTGCGCAGCCTGGCGGGCGTGCTGGATCACGCGGCGGCCATCCAGGCCGATCTGGATCAGATTGTCTGAGCCATGGCGATCATCGTTACCCTGGATGTGATGCTGGCCCGCCGCAAGTTGAAGGCGCGCGATGTGGCGGCGGCCATTGGCATGGCCG
The DNA here is from genome assembly GCA_964488775.1 of uncultured Sandarakinorhabdus sp. GTDB lineage: Bacteria > Pseudomonadota > Alphaproteobacteria > Sphingomonadales > Sphingomonadaceae > Sandarakinorhabdus. Next base: position 7,813 of record CAZAWH010000075.1, read on the forward strand.
AAACCAATTTGTCGCTGCTGAAATCCGGCAAGGTGAAGGGCGTGCGCTTCGACACGCTGGCCAAATTGTGCCGCGTGCTGGAGTGCCAGCCCGGCGATCTGCTGGAATTTGATGCCAGCGGGCCGGACGAGACGGATTAGCGGACCCGAGGCCCCTCCACCGCCGTACCGGCGGTCCCCCTCCCCAAACAAGTTTGGGGAGGATTTGGCACTCAGCCCTTTTTCAGGTGGCGGCGGCCGAGCAGTTCGGCGATCTGCACGGCGTTCAGCGCGGCGCCCTTGCGCAGATTGTCCGAAACGCACCACAGGGCGAGGCCGTTTTCCACCGTCGGGTCCTTGCGGACGCGGGAGACGAAGGTGGCATAATCGCCGACGCATTCGACCGGGGTGACGTAACCGCCGTCCTCGCGCTTGTCGATCAGCATGACGCCCGGCGCCTCGCGCAGCAGGCCTTGCGCCTTGGCCACGCTGATCGGCATTTCGAATTCGACGTTGATGGCTTCGCTATGGCCGACGAACACCGGCACGCGCACGCAGGTCGCCGTCACCTCGATCTCGGGATCGAGGATCTTGCGGGTCTCCGCCGTCATCTTCCACTCTTCCTTGGTGTAGCCATCCATGCCGCTGTCCGGCCCCAGGAAACTGTCGATGTGCGGGATCACGTTGAAGGCGATGCGCTTGGTGAACTTGGACTGTTCGGGTTCGTCGCCCACGAAGATGGCGCGGGTCTGGTTGAACAGCTCGTCCATGCCCGCCTTGCCGGCGCCGGACACGGATTGATACGTGCTCACCACCACCCGCTTGATGATGGCGGCATCGTGCAGCGGCTTCAGCGCCACCACCATCTGGGCAGTGGAGCAGTTGGGGTTGGCGATGATGTTGCGCTTCTTGTAACCGTCGATGGCGTCCGGGTTCACCTCCGGCACGATGAGCGGCACATCCGGTTCCATGCGATAGAGCGACGAATTGTCGATCACCACGCAGCCTTGCGATGCCGCCTTGGGGGCATAGATCTTGGTGGGGCCGGAACCGGCGGCGAACAGGGCGATATCCCAGCCGGTGAAATCGAAATGCTCGATATTGTGGACCTTCAATGTGCGGCCATCCTCACCGAAATCGATGATGTCGCCGGTGGAGCGTGGGCTTGCCACCGCGGCGATCTCGTCCAGCGGGAACTGGCGTTCCGCCAGGATGTTCAGCATTTCGCGCCCGACATTGCCGGTGGCGCCGACGACAACAACCTTGTAGCCCATGATCCACTCCTTGGGCTGCGGCTGTTAGCGCATTGGCGCGCAGAGTCCAGACCGTGAATATTGCATTGCAGCAATCAGGGCGTGCGATCCCGCGACAGGATGGCGGTCACGGCGAGATCGGCGGTGACATTGCCCAGCGTGCGGAACACGTCGGGGACCAGCTCCACGGCCAGCAGCACCGGCAGCACGGCGATGGGCACGCCCATGGCATTGGCGATCGGCACGCAGGCTGCGAGGAAGGTGATCGACCCCGGCAGGCCGCCGGTGGAGACGGCCGCCACCAGCGCCGCCAGCAGCGCGCCCAGATAGGCCAGCGCCGAATGGTCCATGCCATAAAGATGCCCGCAATAGAGCACGACGGCGACGTTGGCGCAGGGGCTGGTGATGCGGAAGATGCTGACCGCCAGCGGCAGCACCACCTGGGCGGTGGCGCGTGGCAGGCCCAGGCGTTCCGCCCCGTCGAAGATGGCGGGCAGGCTGGCGATGCTGGACTGGGTGGAGACGGCCACCGTCTGCGCCGGCAGCACGGCGCGGGCAAAGGCCAGCGGGCCAACGCGGCCGAGCAGCACGGCCAGCGGATAGACGAGGATGATGAGGCCGACCTGCACCGCCACCAGCACGGCGATATAATGGCCGAGCAGGCCAAAGGCGCCGAGCCCGGCCTTGATGCCGACACTGACGGCCAGCGCGAACACGCCCAGCGGCGCGATCACGAAGATCCAGCCGACCAGCACCAGCATCGCCTCCTTCACGGCATCGAACAGGCTGACCAGCTGGCTGCGGCGGCCATCGTCCAGCCGGCTGGCGGCGAGCGCAAACAGGCTGATGAAGGTGACGACGGGCAGCATGTCGCCCTTGGCGAGCGAATCGAAGATGTTGGCCGGCACCATGGAGAGCAGCCATTTGCCCAGGTCCACCTTGATCTCGCCCACCGGCTGGGCGCCGGCACTGGTGGCGACGATGGCGGCGGCGGCCGCCGGCGGGGCCGGCCAGGCATCGAGCAGCAAGGGCACGAAGATCATCGACCAGCCGGCCGAAAACACCAGCAGCAGGAAGAAGGCCAGCAGCGCCCGGCCGGCGGTGCGGCCGCCGCCGGCCTGGCCGACCGATTGGGCAATGCCGCTGAACAACAGGCCGGCGATCAGCGGAATGATGGTCATCTGCAGGGCCTGCAGCCAGAGATTGCCGATGGCATCGCTGACCGGCAGCAGCGGTTTGCCGATATCGGCCGGCAGCAGGGCGCCGACCACCAGCCCGGCCAGCAGCGCCAGGAAAATGCGCCCAGTGGTGTTCAATCGAGTCAGATTCACTGGCCCGTCTCCCCGCCCGTCAGCGTGCCCATGGTGACATACAGCTTGGCCAGATCGTCAACCCCCATGCCCGGCACCGGTTTGACCCGGCTGGCCTCCACAAACAACATGCCGCCGCCCACCGGCACCGGCGCGGTGGGGATGAGGATCAGGTAGCGCGGGCCCTGGCCGAAATCATGCAGCCTGGGCGAGGTGAGCAGCGCCAGCGCCTCGACATGATCACCGAAGCTGACCGACACCACCGACATGCCGCTCATTTCCCCGCCGGGGCTGGCGCCCATCATGCGGACGAACTGGGCCAGCGGGCGATAGAGCGCGCCCAGCCCCGGAATCCGGCTGATCAGGCCATCGAGCCCGCCTTCCAGCTGGGGGCGAAAGCGCGTTTGCACGGCAAGGCCCACCACCCACACCAGCAGCGCCGCCATGCCGATGCCGGCCCAGAAGGCCGCCAGCGGCGAGGGCGTGAAGAACATGCCGGCCTGGCCAAGCAGATGGCCCAGCGGCGTGTCGGGCCCCAGCGCGGCGATGAGATAGCCCGACAGCCAGTTGAGGATGATGATGGTGACCAGCACCGGCGCCAGGAACAGCAGGCCGGTGGCAAAGGGGGTGAGGATGGTGCGGATCAAAGGCCCGCCAAGATGGCGTCACCCATGGCCGCCGTCGTCATGGTGCCGCCCAGGTCCGGCGTGCGCGCGCCCTTGTCGAGCGCGGCTTCCACGGCGGCCTCCACCGTGTCGGCGAGCGCCGGCGCACCCAGGCTGTAGCGCAGGGCCATGGCCAGGCTGAGCACCGCCGCGCACGGGTTGGCCACGCCGCGCCCGGCGATATCGGGGGCAGAGCCGTGGATGGGTTCATACAGGCCGGGCGTGCCGGGATCGCCGATCGCGGCCGACGGCAGCATGCCCAGCGAGCCGGTGAGCATGCCGGCTTCATCCGACAGGATGTCACCGAACAGATTGTCGGTGAGGATCACATCGAACTGCTTGGGATTCTTCACCAATTGCATGGCCATGTTGTCGGCGAGCATGTGGGAGAGCTTGATGTCGGGATATTCGGCGTCGCGCAGCGCTTGCACATCCTCGCGCCACATCAGGCCGGCTTCCATCACATTACCCTTTTCCGCCGAGCAGACCTCGCCTTTCCGGTCGCGCGCCAGTTCAAAGGCGATGCGGGCGACGCGGTAAATTTCGCTGGTGGTATAGACATGGGTGTTGACGCCGCGGCGCTGGCCATCGGCCAGGGTTTCGACCCCGCGCGGTTCCCCGAAATAGACGCCGCCGGTCAATTCGCGCACGAACAATATGTCGAGCCCGTCGACAAACACCCGCTTCAGGCTGGAGGCATCGGCCAGCGCCGAGAAGCAGCGCGCCGGGCGCAGATTGGCATAGACATTCATGCCGGCCCGCAAGGCGAGCAGGCCGGCCTCGGGCCGCTTGTCATAAGGCTGGCTGGCCCATTTCGGCCCGCCCACCGCGCCCATCAGCACGGCATCGGCGGCCCTGGCCTGGGCCAGCACCTCAGGCGTCAAGGGCAGGCCAGTCGCATCGATGCTGGCGCCGCCGAACAGCGCCTCTTCGACTTGCAGGGCGAGGCCCTGGCTGATCAGGCGGCCGGCAACGCGGCGCGCCACGGCAGACACTTCGGGGCCGATGCCATCACCGGGGAGCAGGAGCAGGGTCTTGGTCATGCCGGCGACTTAGCCCACATTGGGCGGCGCTGCCAACATCGTCAAACGGCGCAGCGCCATGGCGGGAAGCCCGGCCCGCGCGCCTGACCCTGTGGCAGCGCGGGCCGGTTGCCCTCCCCCCTCGGGCAAAGCGTCAATCGGCGATGATCGCTGCGCGCTGGCTGCGGGCGCGCGCCAACGTGTCGGCACGGCAGCGATCGGCCAATCGGGATTCATTCAGATCGCGCAGGCTGGTGAAGCTGCAGACCTGGCGGGCCGCCCGCCACAGCCGGTCATCCAGGCGGCGCTGGCCATCGGGCGTGGCCAGATCAAGATCGTGGGTGGCCACGGCGACGCTGGGCCCGGCGGCCACCGTGATGGTGGGCGTGGCCATGGCGGCGGCGGCGAACAGGGGTGCGGCCAGCAACAGTGTGGCCAGATGATATGGGCGCATGACAATCTCCCCGGCGGGCCGCGCCTCGTGTGGGCTTGTGCCAGCCTGGCCACGCGCGGGGTGCGGCAGCCTGTCGCAGCTTAACGCTTGTGCTGCCGGAAATCTACGTCAAATGACGTAGGTCGGGGGCCGGGTGCGCCGTTCAGCCGGCCGCGCCGGCGATCCACGGCCGTTCGGCCGCCAGCCGGGCTTCGTGGGTGGCAATTGCCGCGCCCAGGCCCAGGGTCAGGCCGATCTCGTCCAGCCCATTGATCAGGCAATGCTTGCGGAACGGGTCCATCGGGAATTCGAACCGGTCCTGGAAGGGGGTGGTCACCACCTGGTTTTCCAGATCGACGGTGATGGGCTGGCCCTCGCGCGCCACCGCCATCAGCCGGTCCACCGCCGCTTGCGGCAGGGTGACGAGCAGCAGGCCATTCTTGAAGGCGTTGCCGGCAAAGATATCGGCAAAGCCCGGCGAGAGGACCACGCGGATGCCCAGATCGGCCAGCGCCCACGGCGCATGTTCGCGGCTGGAACCGCAGCCGAAATTGTGCCCGGCAATCAGGATCGGCGCGCCGGCGTTCTGATCGAACACATTGTCCGGCGTCTCGCGCAGCGCGGCAAAGGCGCCCTTGCCCAGCCCGGCGCGGGTGATGGTTTTGAGGTATCGCGCCGGGATGATGACATCGGTGTCGATGTTGGCGGCGCCAAACGGAATCGCCTGGCCGGTGAGGGTGGTGAAGGCTTGCATGGGCGGTGCCTTTGCACGGCTGCCGGGCTTATCGCAATGGGGCGCTTTCGTCCGTCGCCATGCAGGCCTAAAAGAGCCTATGGCCCAGCATCTCTACCTCGTCGACGGCAGCAGCTTCATCTTCCGCGCCTATCACCGGCTGCCGCCGTTGACCGATCCCAATGGCACGCCGGTGGGCGCGGTCTATGGCTTCACCGCCATGTTGTGGAAGCTGATTGCCGAGCTGAACAACGGTGGAAAGGGTGGGGCGGAGGCGCCCACCCATCTGGCCGTGGTGCTGGATGCCGGCAGTCACACCTTCCGCAACGACATGTATGATGGGTACAAGGCCAATCGCCCGCCCGCGCCGGAGGATCTGGTGCCGCAATTCCCGTTGATCCGCGATGCGGTGCGGGCCTTTTCGGTGCCCTGTTTCGAGCAGAAGGGCGTGGAGGCGGACGACATCATCGCCAGCTATGCCGTGGCCGCCCGCGCTGCCGGCATGAATGTCACCATCGTCAGTTCCGACAAGGATCTGATGCAGCTGGTGGCGCCGGGCATCAACCTGCTCGACACGATGAAGAACCAGGTGATCGACCGAGCGGAGGTGATCGAGAAGTTCGGCGTGCCGCCGGAACAGGTGGGCGAAGTGCTGGCCCTGATGGGCGACACCGCCGACAATATCCCCGGCGTGAAGGGCGTGGGGCCGAAGACCGCGGCCGATCTGATCCGCGAACATGGCAGCGTGGAAGGCGTGATCGCCAATATCGAGGCGATCAGGAAGCCCAAGCTGAAGGAGACGCT